>NZ_JAESKI010000008.1:0-378427 GCF_017892065.1 Staphylococcus sp. GDY8P120P
CACAGGAGTCTGGACTTGACTAAGTAAAGTCATACAATGCTCGTTTTTTTAATTAACTAGGATATTTATTACAACATAAAATAATCAAATAGCATTAACAAGTCAAATAAGTGTTTGTTTTTATTATGAAGTTTTTAAATAAAGTGTCTAATACGGCCTAACTTAAACTATCTAAAATCCAGCAATAGTCAACAATATAAAGAAGTTCAATTGCACTAACGAATGAATATAAAAAGACGAGATAAACATTGAGTTCGCTGTTAAAAAGTAGTGAATAAATAAAGGTGGCATTTTCATTATAAATGTAATTTTAGCAATATGATGTAAGACAGTGTTACATATACTGGATACTCATATTAAAATAAAGATTCAAAATCAACCCCAATATTTTAAAAAAATAATGCTACGATTTTATTTAAAATAGGTATAAAGATTGTTAAGACAGCGTTTATAAGTAGTATTATTAGAGTCTCCTATCCCCTACCCTATCAATAGAATCTTTATAACGTCTAAAATTACGTTATAAAGTTCAGACTTTAAAGTTTCTTTTTTGTACGTTATATTGTAAAAAGAGGTGTATAAATAATGAGAGAAATCAATGATATTATATCTGAAAATTTAAAGTTATACAGAAAACAAAGTGGATATTCACTTGAACATTTGTCAGAAATCACTGGTGTAAGTAAAACGATGTTGGGCCAAATAGAACGTAAAACATCTATTCCTTCTATTACTACGTTGTGGAAAATAGCAAATGGTCTAAAAGTTTCTTTTACAGAATTAACTCAAGAAAATAGCACTATTATTAGAAAAGTAACTCTAGATGATATGCAACCTTTGATGTCTGAAGATCAGAAATGTAAGGTTTACCCTTTCTTTAAATTTGATATTGAAAAGAAATTTGAAAGTTATATGGCTACCATTGAGCCTGAAGGAAGAATGAACGGCTCACCACATGGTTCTGGGGCAATAGAATATATAACGGTATATGAAGGCACATTAACGCTCGTATTGGATGGAGAAACCTTTTTGATACATAAAGATGAGGCAATTCAATTTAATGCGAATATGTTTCACTATTATGCTAATGAAAATGATATAACTATTCGATTACATATAGTTATACACTATTGATAGTATTTTTAGCTTATAAATAACTTAAGGTTGCTATATTCTACCGGGAGATTTCAGGAATAAAAGGTGTGATATAACATTTTTTATGTAGTTTTTGAATATTGTTTTTTACATAAAAAACACAACGACGCAAAACGCCGTTGTGTTAGGTTTAATAAACTATTTTGTGTTGTAAATTAAGATTCTAATAGCAAATCTTCTGGGTTCTCAATCAATTCTTTAATTGTTTTTAAGAAACCTACAGCTTCTTTACCGTCAATAATTCTGTGGTCATAGCTTAATGCAATGTACATCATTGGACGGTTTTCAATCGTGTCTGCATCGATAGCAATTGGACGCGTGATAATAGAATGCATACCAAGTATTGCAGCTTGGCTTCCGTTAATGATCGGTGTGGACATCATTGAGCCAAAGATACCACCGTTTGTGATAGTAAATGAACCATTTACCATATCATCTAAACCTAATTTTTTATCGCGTGCTTTTGTAGCTAAGTTAGCTATTTCATCTTCAATTTCAGCAAAGTTTTTCTTATCACAATCTCTTACAAAAGGAACTAATAAACCATCTTCTGTAGATACAGCAACGCCGATATCATAAAATTGTTTAGTAATCATATCTTCGCCATCAATTTCAGCATTTACTTCAGGGTATTTCTTCAATGCTGCTACCGCTGCTTTTGTAAAGAATGACATAAAACCAAGTTTAGTACCATCATGGTCTTTGATGAATTGTTCTTTTTTACGTTTACGTAAGTTCATAACATTTGTCATATCAATTTCATTAAATGTCGTTAACATAGCAGTATTATTAGATACTTCTAATAATTTTTTAGCAGCTGTTTTTTTACGACGAGACATTTTTTCTCTGATAACTGGTTTAGTTGGATTTTGTTGTGCAGCTGTTTTTTTAGGTTCTTCTTTTGTTGATGATTGAGCAGTTTGTTGTGAATTAGATTGATTATTTTGAGTTTGGTTAACGTGTTCTTTTCTCACAATATCATTTGATTGTGTTGCTACTTCTGATAAATCTATACCTTTTTCACGCGCATATTTTCGTGCGGATGGTGTAGCATTCACACGCGCCCCTTTATCTTGTGCATTATCAGATGCGCTATCATTTTGTGGTTCTGATTTTGTTTGGTTTGCTTCATTTTCATTACTAGATGCAGATGATTGCTTTTCAGAATCATCTTGTTTTGACGTCTCTGGAGCATTATTACCGCTTCCTTCACCAACCACTGCAATTGACTGTCCCACTTCTACAGTATCGCCTTCGTTGGCTAGTAATTCTTGAAGTACGCCGGCTTCTTCTGAAACAACCTCTACGTTGACTTTGTCAGTTTCTAATTCTAGTATAGCTTCACCTTTATCTACACTATCACCAACTTGTTTTAACCATTCTGCAATGGTACCTTCTGTAATGGATTCTGCTAATTCTGGAACTTTTACCTCTGGCATGCTTAACTTCCCCCTAGTTAAATTTTGTGCTTTGTTCGATAATCATATTTTGAACGAGTTTGTGTATTTCACCATCGCCTTCAGCTGGTGCTGAACGTTGGATACGACCGTGATAACTTAAATCGTATTTATCAGTAGTCAATTCTTTGAGATATGGATAAACAAATGACCATGCGCCTTGGTTTTTCGGTTCTTCTTGTACCCAAGCGACATTTTCTAAGTTAGGTAATGTACTGAGCAGTGCTTCGATTTCTTCTGCTGGGAATGGGTATAATCTTTCGACAGCAACCAATAAAATGGATTCGTTTGGATTTTTCTCTAAATATTCTTTTAAATCAATGAACATTTTACCTGAAGCAAGAATAACCTTTTTAACAGCTTCTTTATTGTGATCTTCTGGTAAGATTGGTTCAAATTGTCCAGATATAAATTTATTGATTGGATCAGCTACTGTTTTATTGCGCAATAGACTCTTAGGAGACATAACTACTAAAGGTCTCATAGATTGCGTACCTAAACTTGCTGCTTGTGCTCTTAACAAATGGAAATAGTTGCTTGAACTTGATAAGTTTACAACAGTTGAGTTGTTTTCTCCTGCTAATTGTAAGAATCTTTCCAATCGAGCTGATGAATGCTCAGGACCTTGTCCTTCAAACGAATGAGGTAAGAATAGAGTTAAACCTGAACGTTCCCCCCATTTAGCTCTAGCGCTAAATAAGAAGTTATCAAATATCATTTGAGCCATATTTGAAAAATCTCCATATTGTGCTTCCCAAATTGTCATACAATCTTTATTTTGAACATTATAACCGTATTCAAAACCAACAACTGCTGCCTCTGATAATGGTGAGTTACGTACTTCAAAAGTCGCTTTTTGGCCAGGTACATGGTGTAATGGGATAAATTCTTCACCAGATTCTGGGTCATGTAATACCGCGTGACGATGGCTAAATGTGCCACGTTCACTGTCTTGACCTGTTAAACGGATTGGTGTACCTTGTTGTGTTATTGTTGCGAACGCTAATTGTTCTGCTTGAGCCCAGTCAACTAATCCATCTTCGTTTTCAAAAGGTTCTCTACGTTTCTCTAGTACTTTATTTAGCTTCTTAAGTACATTGAAGTTTGATGGGTATGATAACATGGCATCGTTAATTTCTTTAAGTTGTTCATAACTTATATCGATACCGACGCTTTCAAGAGGTTCTGCAAGACTATCTGGTTTTTGCATATCTGGGTTATCCATTTTATCATTTTTATCAATTTTATCGTGAGCAGCACGTAGTTCTTTTTGAACCTCATCAAATATATTGTTCATTTGATCTTCTGAGATGATGTCATCTTCAACTAATTGATTGCCGTATAAAATATCTACTGGGTCGTGTTTACGAATATTATGGTAAGGTAATGGATTCGTGATTGAAGGTTCATCCATTTCATTGTGGCCATATCTACGATAACCAACCAAATCAATCACAACATCTTTATGGAATTCTTTTCTAAATGCCATCGCTATTTCAATCGCTTCAATAGTAGCTTCAACATTATCTGCATTTACATGCATAATAGGAACATCATAACCTTTAGCCACGTCTGATGAATACGTTGTAGAACGCCCATCTTCAGGCTCTGTCGTAAAGCCAATTCTATTATTAGTAATGATGTGAAGCGTTCCGCCCGTTGAATAGCCATCTAAGTTTTCTAAATTCATCGCTTCAAAATTGATGCCTTGACCAGGATACGCTGCATCACCATGTATTAAAATAGGCATTGATTTATAGAAGTCTGTTTGAACAGCTCCTGGTTTGTTTGTATCATCTTGTGTTGCACGTGTTTTACCTAGAACAACTGGTGCAACGATTTCTAAATGGCTCGGGTTATTTGCAAGAGAGATGCGTTGCTCGCTGCCATATGAATTGGTTGTTTTCACACCGCCTAGATGATATTTTACGTCACCTGACCAACCTGCAGTTAATTCTAAGCTGCCATCTTCTGGTAAAAATTTCATTGGATCAGTATGCATAAATTCTGAAATCATCATTTCATACGGTTTTTCTAATACATGCGTAAGCACATTCAATCTACCGCGGTGAGCCATGCCTATTTGGATATTTTGAATGCCTTCATCACTAGCTAATCTTAACGTTTGTTGTAACATTGGCACTAGTGTATCTACACCTTCTATTGAGAAACGTTTTGCTCCTACAAAATTTTTATGTAGATATTTCTCAAAACCTTCTACATGCGCTAAATTTTTAAATAATTCTATTTTTTGATTGTCATTTAAAGTCGCCTTGTATGGTGTTTCTATTCTACGTTTTAACCATACGCGTTCCCTATTATTATTGATATGTGTATATTCAAATGCAATAGGTCCTTTGTAACGTTTTTCCATACGAACAATTGCTTCATAAGCATTATCGTAAATGTCTTTAAAGTGTTCAGATACAATACCTGCAGAAATAGATTCAAGTGTTTCTTGATCTAAATTAAAGTCTTCGATATTTAATTTTGGAACATTTTCTCTTACAGGTTTGTTAACTGGATAAATATCTGCCAATAAATGCCCGTATTGACGTATGTTATCAATTAAACGCATAACACGTTTGATTGTGCTATCAGCTTTGGTCACGTTATGTTGCCCTTCAGCTGTATTTGTTGCGATGTTTGCTTCACCGTTTTTGATTGTGCTAAATAGGACTTGTAAATCTTCAGGAACTGAAGCTGGATCATTGAGATACATATCATATAAATCTAAAATATACCCAAGATTAGCCCCGAAATTTACAGGTGCCTGGGAAACCTGACTTTCGTTGCTCATATTACACCCTCCACAAAATAGTTAAAACGCTTACAAATCAATAATAGCATTAAATATAACCAAATTAAAGTACCAATAACTGGTTATATAAAAAAAGCAGAACCTCATATAATTTGGCTCTGCTAATTGAATTTTCATTTAATAGCGTAACATAGTTTAGATGCATTAGTAACCGGTAACATAGGTCAAAATGTAATTTTGAATGTTGTATATTTGCCTACTTCACTTTCGACATGGATGGTGCCGTTATTTAATTCAATAATTTTTTTAGCTATTGAGAGCCCTAATCCATTACCGCCCAGTTTTCTGGAACGTGATTTATCTACTCTGTAGAATCTATCAAATATAAACTCAATATCTTCTTTGGGTATACCTACGCCATGATCTGTAATTTCTATAGATATTTGTTTGTTTCTTAGTTTAGTTTGAATAAGGATGTTTTTATTTACTTGATCATACTTCATAGCGTTATCAATAAAGATAATTAATACTTGTTCGAATTGATAGCGGTCCATTTTAATATTAAGTGGTTTATTATAAGGGCTAAATTCAAATTTATAATCTTGATGTAGTTGCTTTAAAGATTTAATTCTAGAAGTAATTTCTTGATTGATTTCTACGCTTTCAATTTCATTTTCCCTGTTATTATTGTTGTCTTTAGTCAATAATAATAACTCTTCTACTAATTTAGTAATTCTTTCCATTTCTTCTAATGAGATATCAAGTGATTCTTCAAGAATGGCTGCGTCCTTTTTTCCCCAACGTTGAATTAAATTTAAATGGCCTTGAATGATTTGTAAGGGCGTTCGTAACTCGTGTGAAGCATCTTCAACAAATTGTCTTTGTTGATTAAATGACTCTTCTAATTGGAACATCATTTCATTGAAAGTTACAATTAAATTATCTGTTTCTTCGTAATTTGTTACTAAATCCACTTTTTCTTGGAAACCATCACGACGTATTTGTTGCATCTTGTTAGACATTAATATCAAAGGTTTCGTAATTTGTGCAGAGAAAAAGTAACTAACCATTGCAGTAATAAAAGTGGCAATCACTCCAAATATCAATGCAATAAAATATAGAGAATTAACAAGTGCATTATAGCGATCTAAAGAATGTACAATAATGCTATATCCTTGGAAATGGCTTGTGTCAATTTGGTTTGTAATAATTAGATAATCACTGTTATGACGTTTTTTAATCGTAGCAGTATTAATATCCTTAGGGTTAAACTTAGGAGAATATGTTATTGAATTATCATTTGTTGTTTCAATTTGTTTTTTTCCTTTTTTATTGAAGAGTATAACTTTTTGAAAGTTTCCTAAAGATGCATTCAAATCTAATGGGGTGATCTCTTTTAGTTGTTTTGATTCGAATAATTGTAAAGTATCTGTATAACTCCTTTCTGCTTCGTTTAATTCATTATGGCGTAGCGCATTACTTAAAAAGAAAATAATGATTAAACTGAATATAAAGATTGTTGAAAATGTAATCGTTGTTGTGATTATCATCCATTTTGTTTTTAATTTACGTTGTTTCATTTTCTTACCACGTAACCTACTCCTCGAACGGTTTCTATGTACTTATCTTTACCGTAGGGTTTAAGTTTATTTCTTAAATAACGAATGTAAACATCAACAACGTTGGTTTCAACTTCTGAATCATATCCCCATACATCAGCAATGATTTGTTCTCTTTGCAATACATGATTACGGTTTTCTGCTAGTAATGTTAATAAATCGTATTCTGTTTTTGTTAAGTCTAAAGGTTCTCCGTCTACTGTGACTTTAAATCCGTCTCTATCTATGATTATGCCTTTCATATCAATCACGTTTTTTTGTGGTTGCCTGCGTAGCATAGCTCTTATTCTAGCTAATAACTCTTCAATATCAAATGGTTTTACAATATAGTCATCAGCACCATAATCTAACCCTGCTACTTTATCGTATGTGTCGCTTTTAGCAGTGATAATAATAATGGGGGTTGTTTTATTTTGTCTAATTTGTCTACAAATTTCTAAACCATTGATATTCGGTAACATTAAATCTAGCAAGATTAAATTGTATTCATTATTTAATGCTTTTTCTAAACCTGGTTTTCCATCATATTCAATATCTACGTCATAATTTTCATGTTCTAGTTCTAATTCAATAAAACGTGCAAGATTTTGTTCATCTTCAACTATTAAAATTTTTGTCATTAGTTACACCTCAAAATATATAATATATGAAATGACTGTATAGAGAAAGTATCTAGGTGTGAAAGGCATAAAATGATGATTGGCATTGATACAAAAAAACTAAAAAATTAATGTTAAATTTTTTCATGATTCTAATTGACAATTATTCTCAATGTTGTATAATGTAATTGAAAATGATTATCAATACTATATAGACATTCCCCCCACACATATTTGTTTAATAGGATTGATCATTTTCACAAATATCCCCTTTTATATGCCCGTAAAAGACTAACGTTGCGAGACAACGTATATATAAAGACCGGTTTTACAGTGTAAAATCGGTTTTTGTAATAATTTTTGACACAATAGAAATAAGCTAGACGGTTTCACGTCTAGCTTATTTTTTATTGCGTTTTAATTGATGATAAACGCATGTCGTTTTCTAGTTGGGTGCATATAAATGCTTATATTTTTAAGTTGTGTCTTAGGATCAACGTGGATAATACCACACAAAAAGTGCCTCCGATAATACCAGCAATAATATCTGTAGGGTAATGAACGCCTAGATATACTCTTGATGATGATATCAAGAGTATAAATAACGCTGAAAGACCTATCATGACACCCTTTGTTTTTCCTTTCAGGACACGATTAGCGATGTATATTATGCTACCAAAGAACGCTGCAGAACCCATAGCATGCCCACTTGGAAAACTAAAACCTGAAATATCTATCAGACGTAAGAGCGTAGGGCGTTCTCTATCAAATATATTTTTTAACAAAGGGTTTAATATGCTTGATAAACTCATAGCAATTGCAAAAAACAATGCTTCAATGTTTAGTTTTTTGAGCATTAAATAAGCAATTAATAGAAGTGATAAACAAACCATCGCCCATACTTCACCTATTTTAGTTACTCCTAGAAAAAAAGTAGTTGTGATAAAACTTTCTGAAGCATATATAAATTCATAGACTTCATTATCTATCCATTTTCCTAATCTAGATTCATGAAAGGATGCAATGATACCAAATATTAAGGTGAAAATGATAAGTAAGCTTATTCTTTTCCAACGACTCATTGCAAAACCTCCCTTTCATCATTTTGTTGCATCTTTAATAATTTTATGAAATAAATCTTGACGTGTAAAACTTTCTTTATATGTTTGCATTTGAGTTATAATAGAATCACGGTTATTTTCAATGTTATTTAACTGATTTATCAGTTGATGTTCAGTTAATGTGTCTTCTGGAATGGTTCTGCCAAAGCCTTTAGACGCGAAATTTTTCGCGTTATCAATCTGGTCTCCACGAGATTGATCAAGGCCTAAAGGAATTAATAGCATAGGGATTCTAAGTGCTAAAAATTCATAAATAGCGTTAGAACCAGCACGACTAATAACAGTATCTGTAATGGCTAGTAAGTCTGTTAAATCATCTTTAACAAATTCAAATTGAACGTAACCTGGTTTATTTACCAAATTTTGGTCTAATAACCCTTTACCAGTTAAATGGATAACCTGGTAATCTTTTTGTAGTGCATCCAAATTATCTCTAATAATCTCATTTAGCTTTTTACTACCAAGACTGCCTCCCATGATTAACAACACTTTTTTATCATCTTTAAATTCTGTAAGTTGGTACCCTCTATTTTTATCGCCAGATTTTAAATCTTCTCGGACTGTTGCACCAACAAAATCTGCTTTGTCTTTTGGAAGGTATTGTAATGTATCTTCAAATGTTGTATAAATCTTTTGAGCAAATTTGAGCGCGATTTTATTGGCTAGTCCAGGTGTTAAATCAGACTCATGGATAATTGTTGGTATTTTTAAGGATTTAGCGGCAATAACTACTGGTACAGATACGAAACCACCTTTTGAAAATAATAAATCAGGTTTTTCTTTTTTTAAAATACGGCGCGCATCGAAAATACCTTTTAATACTTTAAAAATATCTTTTATATTTTCAAAAGAGATATACCGTCTTAATTTACCACTCGAGATTGTATGATATTTTATTTGTGGTAATTGAGACTCAATCATTTCACGCTCCATACCTTTTTTGGACCCGATATAAAAAGCTTCATGACCTTCTTCTAAAGCTGTTGGTATCAAGCTTAGATTTACTGAAACATGTCCAACAGTGCCGCCGCCGGTGAATGCGATTTTTGTCATAATATTACCTCTATTCTTCTAAATTTTTATAATAGGCATAGAATGGTTCTCCTTTATCAAAAGGAGGATAATCAATATTGACTTCACCTACTTTGGTAAAGTCAAATTTTTTGAATAAACCTTGTGCGCGTTTATTTAATGCAAAAGTATCTGTTAATATTACATGAATATCGTTATTTAGTGCAAGATTAACTGCATAATTAAATAACTTTGTTGCAGCACCTTTTAACTTTGAAGAAGCCGCTAACCTGTGAATAACATACGCGCTATTTCTATCAATTGGCCACGCTAGTTCATCATACCATTCAGGTTGCTGTTGGTCGACAACTATAAATGCAAAAATAGTCGAATTTGCTTCAAGCACAAAGAGTGATTTTTTTTTAATATCTTCTTCGAAATGTGTTTCTAAGGGATATTGTTCATCCCACTGATGATTGCCATCTTGTCTCATGATTGCTTTTGCTTCGTTAACGATGTTTAAAATTGCTGGTAAGTCTGCTTTTGTACCAAGTCTAATCATAAAATTTACACCTCTTTGATGTTATTTTAATTTTTTTAGTAAAGTTTGTAACACGGTATCTTCTTTATTCGCTTTGTCAACTAAAGCTTGAGTGAATTTATTATTTGTCTGTTTATCAAATTTTCCATTCACTGTTAGTCGATTATCTTTTTGGAATGTTTTAATAGCATCTGCTAAATTTTCATCAAAAATTTGAGATTTATTATTTGTTTGGTAACCTAAAGCTGAAAGCCCTACTTTTATCGTTTTAATATGCTTGTCTTGATCATCCAATTGATATGTCTTAGTATTCGGAATAACATTTAATGATTGATATTCCGGTTCATCAATTTTTACATCAGGTTTGATTCCTTTACCATGAATGTAATGAGATTTAGGTGTCAGCCACTTCATATTAGTAAATTTCAACAGTGAACCATCATTAAATTCATGTGTAGTTTGTACAATCCCTTTGCCAAACGTTTTTGAACCGTATACTTTTGCTTTGTCATAATCTCTCATAGCACCTGTAAACACTTCTGAAGCACTAGCGGAGCCTTTATTTACTAAAATAGAAACATCCATGTCTTTAGCTTCTTTTGAAGCATCATTTGAAGTTTTAATTTGTTCTTTATGGTCGCCTTTTTCAAGTTGTACTGCAGTTTTACCTTTATCTACAAAAATGTTGACCATTTTCACAGCTTCATCAAGTAAACCACCTGGATTATTACGTAAATCTAAAACAATTTTACGTATGCCATCTTTATGTGCTTTGATAATTAAAGATTTTAATTCACCAGATGTACTATTTTGGAATTTATTTATTGTAAATACACCTACATTGCCTTGTTTTTCGTATTCTACGCTTTTAACATGTATTTTATCTCTTTTAATTGAAATTTCATGTGCTTGACCCTCTCTTTCGATTGTAAGGGTTACTTCCGTACCTTGTTTACCACGCACTTTTTTGACGATAGCTTCTAAAGGCTGGCCTTTAATAGATTTGCCATCTACTTTAGTCACGGTATCCTTTGGTTGAATGCCTGCTTTATCAGCAGGAGAATCTTTTATTGGACTTGTAATTTGTATGGTATCGCCTTTTTTTTGCATTTCTGCACCAATCCCTACAAAATCACCTGAAACGTCCTCATTAAATGATTTAGTCTCTTTTTTGGTCATAAACTCTGAGTATGGATCGTCTAAGTCTTTAACCATACCTTTAATTGCTGCTTCAGATAGCTTTTCTGAATCGGTATTCTTATAATATTCATTATTTAAAATTTTATAAACTTCTTCAACTTTTTTCATTTCTGTTCTTTGATTTCCATCAAGACCGCTAGCCCAATGACTAATACCTATAGTTGCAAACACAGTTATGACTGCTGTGATAAGTATCGTACTTATTAATATTAAGATAAAGTGTTTACGTTTGAAATTCATTCTTTTTGGTAAGTATTGTGTGTTTGTCTCTTCGTTACCGGGCGCTTTATTATTTTCATTTTGGATGTCTGAACGTTCCGACATTTAATCACTTCCTAATGCGTATGTATAATTCATATCAAAATTTCATTTAGTTGGAAATAAAAGTAGCTGGGATTGAATCATTAAAGATTAACCCCAGCACTCTCTATGATACTTTATTATTTTAATACACTTTGATATATACTCTCAAATATAAACTAAAATTAAAATTTTAACCATTCAGTATACTCTTCATACAAACTATCAAATACAGACATTGAAACAGTATAGTTTCCTTGCATTTCAATATAATCTGATAATATGTGAAAATCTTTTTCTTGTCTTGGAAAAGACAAATCATCAAATATTTCTTCTGCTAATTCGCCTTTTTCATCTTTTCTACCACGTGCGGTTAATGCAAATTGATAAAATGAATGATCTTTCATTTTATCATTGTCACATCAACTATTTTAGTTTCGCCTTTTGATACTGAATTTAAATCTTCTGCAACGGCAATTGCAGATGTGTTGTCTGAATTTGTAATAATGATAGGAGAAATAACTGATTTAGCATTTTCTTTAATATAATTTAAATCAAAACGTAATAACTGATCTCCGATATTAACAGTGTCACCACTTTCAACTAGTACCTCAAAACCTTCACCGTCAAGCTGTACAGTATCTAAACCTACGTGTACGAGCAATTCAAGCCCGTTATCAGCTTGTAACCCAATAGCATGTTTAGTTGGGAAGATATTATCTACTTTACCATTAATTGGAGATACTACTTCACCTTCTGTAGGATTGACACCAAAGCCTTCTCCCATCATCTTTTGTGCGAAAACAGGGTCTGGAATGTCTTCTATTTTCACATATTCACCAGTAATGGGTGTATAAATAGCAATCTCTTTATTAACTTCTTTACCTTTACCAAATAATTTTTTAAACATGTCTTGTTCGCTCCTTATTTTTCAAAATGTGATATTAAATCTCCATAACCCAATTCTTCTAACTTTTCGTATGGTATAAATTGTACTGCTGCTGAGTTAATGCAATATCTTAGACCGCCACTTTCTTTTGGTCCATCATTGAAAACGTGTCCCAAATGACTGTTAGCATCTTCAGATCTTACTTCTGTACGCACCATACCAAATGTTTTATCTACAAGCTCTATAATTTCGTCATCAGCTAAAGCTTTAGAGAAACTAGGCCAACCACAATCTGATTCGAATTTTTCTTCTGAGGTAAATAGAGGTTTCCCAGAAATTTTATCAACATATACACCTTTTTCAAAGTGGTTCCAATATTCATTTTGAAAAGGTGGTTCGGTCCCCGCTTCTTGAGTAACTAAATATTCCATTTCTGTTAAATCGCTTTTATTTTTTTTAATCATTTTGTTTCCCCCAGTGTTTTTCTATAAAGCCTTTTCTGCCAGAACCTCGTTGATATTGTTCATAATGTAATGGATTCTTTTTATAATAGTCTTGATGATATGATTCAGCTGGATAGAAATTTTTATATGGTTTTACGGGCGTAATAACAGGATTATTAAATATAGCTTGTTCGTTTAAATCTTGAATTTTTGCTTCTGCAGCTTTTTTTTGGTCTTCGTTATGATAAAAAATGGCTGGTTGATAATGTTCCCCTCTATCAAAGAATTGGCCGCCATTATCCGTTGGGTCAAATGTTTTAAAGTAAACATCTAAAATGTTTTCGAAGGAAGTAATTTCAGGATTATACGTGATTTGTACTGCCTCAACGTGTCCGGTTTGTCCGGTGCTCACACTTTCATAAGTAGGATTTTCGACATGTCCACCACTATAACCTGAAACAACATTTTCTATACCCGGATAAGAAGTGAATGGTTTTACCAAACACCAGAAACACCCTCCAGCTAATGTTGCATATGCCATGATATACCTCCTTTTTACTATCTTGTCATAAAGTTATCATTATTTTAAGGGATACGCCATTAAATTGTTTTAAAGGTTTAAAAAGCATCAAAATAAATAATTTATTTTGATACTATTATATATGAATTTATGATTTTAATACAACTAAGCCTATCGCACCTTGGCCAGTATGTGTGGATATAATAGGAGTCGTGACGTTCGTATCAAATTGAGAAAAATTAAATTCTTCAGAAAAATGCTTTTTAATTTTATCGACAAATTCTATAATATTAGCATGTGCAATACCAATGGATTTAATTTTCTTGTCCCCGATAAAAGCACTAATTTCCTTTTTCAAAAATTGAATGCTGCCATTTTGAGTACGTGAGTTATGAATTAATTCAATATTACCATCAATTAATGTGCCAATTGGTTTAATTTTCATCATATTTCCAATTAATCCCTTAGTTTTACTAATTCTACCGCCTTTAATTAATTGGTTTAATTGTCCGATCACAACGTATAACTTTATATTTTTTTGTAAATCACTAATTTTCGATTCAATTTCTTCTGATGAAAACCCTTGATTATTCCAATCTACAACATGTTGAACTTGGTAACCGAGTCCAAATGAAATAGATTTTGAATCAATCACTGTTACTTTACTATCGGTCATTTGGCTTGCTTGTAATGCTGTTTGATACGTGCCACTTAATCCTGAAGTCATGTGAATACTAATGATTGCAGAACCATCTTTACCTAATTCATCATATAGTTCAATGAATTTACCGATTGCAGGTTGACTTGTTTTAACGTCGGCATCATTTTCTATTTTTTGAATAAATGCTTCAGAGGAAATATCTACTTGATCTACAAAAGTGTCACCGTCAATGGTTAAATTAAGCGGGATGACGTGTATCTCATTATCTTTTAAATAAATATGTGATAAATCTGATGTTGAATCAGTCACAATTTTTGTTTTCATTATCTTATCCTCCTATGCCGTTTCTTTACGAACTAAATGTAAAAATGTATGCGGAATCGTATTTTTTTCATCTAGCTTTCCTGTAATAGAAGATTCAACTTCCCAATCTTCAAAAGTATAAGGTGGAAAGAAAGTGTCCCCGTTATATTTATCTTCTATTACCGTAATATACATATCATCTACTTTATCAATCATTTCTTCGAATAATGTTTGACCCCCAAAAATGAAGACATGTCCAGGCAATTCATAGATTTCGTCAATAGAATGAATAACATCCACACCATCGTGTTTAAATGATTTATTTCTTGTTAGAACTACATTTTTTCTATTAGGGAGAGGTTTTCCTATAGAGTCAAATGTTGCACGCCCCATAACAAGCGTATTGCCAGTTGAAAGTTCTTTAACATGTTTTAAGTCATTTGGTAGATGCCATGGCAATTGATTGTTCACGCCGATAACGCGTTGCTGATCATGAGCAACAAGTATTGAAAGTGTCATAATGATCCTCCTAATAGTGAGTATGATCTCGTTTATCTGATATTATACTTACTTAAATATTATAGATTAGCTAAAGCTAAAATTAAACAGTGGCCAAATTTATACAGCGATTGGCGCTTTAATTGCAGGATGAGATTGATAATTAACTATTTCTAAATCTTCATAATTAATTTCAAATATAGAAGCATTTGAATTAATTTTAAGTTGTGGTGGTTCGAAGCTATTTCTAGATAATTGTGTTTCAATCGCATCAATATGATTTGAGTAAATATGCGCGTCACCAAATGTGTGGATAAATTCCCCAACTTCTAAACCACATTCTTTAGCGACTAGATGAGTTAATAAACTATAGCTTGCGATATTAAATGGTACACCTAAAAAGATATCTGCACTTCTTTGGTATAGTTGACAACTTAATTTACCGTCTTGGACATAGAATTGGAACATTGTATGACAAGGTGGTAAAGCCATTGTATCTATTTCTGTAGGATTCCAAGCAGAAATAATATGGCGTCTTGAATTGGGATTTTTTTTAATTTGCTCAATTATTGTTTTTAATTGGTCAAAATGGTTACCATTTTTATCTTCCCAATCTCGCCATTGTTTACCATAAACATTACCTAAATCGCCATATTTTGTTGCAAAATCAGGATTGTTTAAGATTAATGCTTTAAATTTACGCATTTCTTCTTGGTATACTTCTTTAAATGCATCATCTGTTTGAGCTCTGTGACCGAAATTTGCCATATCAGGTCCTGTATATTCGTCCGATTTTATATAATTTTCAAACGCCCATTCATTCCATATATTATTATTATATTGAAGTAAATATTTGATATTTGTATCGCCTTTAATAAACCAAAGTAGTTCAGTAGCAATCAATTTAAAAGATACTTTCTTAGTCGTTAATAAGGGAAATCCTTTTGATAAATCAAATCTCAATTGATGTCCAAATTTGGAAATAGTACCTGTATTTGTGCGGTCATCTTTTTGTTTGCCAATTTCTAATATCTCCGTACAAAGATTGTGGTATGCTTGGTCAAATGTATTTAACATGACTCCCACACTCCTTTCAATAGTAATGTTATTTAGGTTTAATCATATTTTAAAATGCGGATAATTTAAAGAGATAACCTTTGATAGTGTAAAAAATAATATACAAGTTTAAATAAAATGAATGTATGTAAGTGATTAAGCAGAGTCGAGAACGAAATTACCGTTTTAATGGTTTTTGTTATCTCACTAAGCAAAGATGGTTCATAAAAAGCATACAAGATTTAAGGTGCTGATTCTTTTTCATAGAGAACAACATAATTCAAGGCTCTATACATAAGTATCATTAACTTAAGAAGAAGGAATATAAGTGTTAGAACACGCACGTAAGGACTACATATTTTTATAAATAACATAAAAGAAAAAGTAATGCTTTAGCGCAGCGCTTTATATTTTATGCTAGCTTTGCGTTCTCTATATGCTATTTGAGGCTGAGACATTATTTATGCCCCAGCCTCGTTTAAGTAACTACGTATAAAATGATTTGATAGGTTGATGATTAATCGCAATAATCATCAAATGCATCTTTAATATCCATGCAAATATCTTGAATATCTCTTCCTTCTATATGTTCACGCGGGATAAAGTGTTTTAATTCTTCTCCTTTAAACAGCGCATAAGATGGGCTAGATGGTGCTTGTTGTATAAAAGAACGCATTGCTTCAGTCGCTTCTTTATCTTGACCTGCGAAAACAGTTATTTTATGTGTAGGCTTTTTATCGTTTTGCTCTGCAACTGTTACTGCTGCAGGCCTCGCTAAACCAGCAGCACATCCACAAGTCGAATTAATTACAACAAAAGTAGTTTCATCTTCAGATACGTTTTTCATAAAATCATTTACTTCATCTGCAGATTCTAAACTATTAAAATCATGCTCTGTTAATTCGCTACGCATTTGAGTAGCAAGTTCGTTCATATAAGCTTCATATGCATTCATATATAACACTCCTATACTTTGGGTACATTTTAATTTATGCTTTATTTCTATTGGCAATTTGTTTCCAAACAGAGCCTAATGCTTCATCCCCATTTTCAATTCTAGTGATTGCCATTTCTATTTGTAATTTGACTTCATAAGCTGAATCATCTGCATGTTCACGTAAAGCTGGTAACTGTTCAGGTCCAGCTTCATCGAACATAAACATGGCAGCTCTCCATCTGACAATTTTATGTGGATCGCTTAACGCTTTTTCCATTTCAGGTAAGGCTTGTTTAAAACCTAAATCACTTAAGCAGTCTCCAGCTGTTCTTCTTACGCCAGGGCTTTTATCGTGTAACCCTTTATATAAGTAAGGCAACACAACTTCATCTTCAATCATTCCAAGCAATATGACAGCTTCCCGTCTTAAAGGTGTTTTCTGCGCTTCACTGACAACGTCGCCTAACAATGGTAAGTCTTCGATAGTGGGCGTTGGGAATGATTTTAACATTCTTAAGCGTTCTTTCCAATTTTCAGTTGCTTGATAGTCTTCTAATGAGACATGTTTATATTTTGTTTCTGGAATAATTATATCAGTTGCTAAAGCTTCATCCACACGTTGCTTTAATTGCTCTTTAGGATACATAGCAGTAACTTCCTCTAACACATCTTCTAAAACTTCATCCATTTCGCCGTACCGTATGCCTAAATCTTCCCATTTACGTTGAAATACCACGTTGTCATTATCTTTTTGGGCAGCTAACATGCTATCAACATAAATTTCAGGCAATTGTTTGCGTTTTTCTTCTGAACTTGTTGTTAGTTTAATCTGATATGGAATACCTTTGAATTTTAATACTTCTGCCTTTATCTCACCAAAATGTTCATCTGGAAGCTGCTCAGCAGAGGTGGTTTCTTCGTCATTTAAAGTTGCTGTTACTTTAGGTAATACTTCTTCCCAATCGAATTTTGGTTTTTTATCGACTGCTAAAAAATCCATTACATGAAATATAGATTTAACACCATCAATCGCTAAAACATCATTGATAAAATCAGGTTGCCCTTCATTAATTGATGTATAAGTATTAGATTGGTTGTCTTCCCTTTTTTTAGTCAATACAATTTTCATCGTATTGGGGCTTGGCGTAGGTTCCACACGTACAATTTCCATTAAGGCAGCCTCCCTATCTTATATTTCTTCCAGTGCTGTTGTGATATTAGGTAGGATTTGATCCCACTCAGCATCTGATTGTTTATCTACAGAAATAAAATTCATCGCTTGAAATATCGACTTAACACCTTCTACTTCTAGTACTGCATTGATAAAATCAGGTTGATCTTCTTTCACCTTAGTATACGTATTTGGTTTATTGTCCCCGCTTTCTAACTTTAAATCGATTTTCATTGTGTTTGGATTTGGTGTAGTTGCTACATTTAAAATTTCCATTATAGATTCTCCTCCTTATTGTAATTCATTACCAATTTGTTTTATTTGTTTTCCAACAGAACATTCATTTATACAGAAATGATGTGCTTGTGTCTTCCCTTTTGTATTTTTGATATGACGTTTTAACAAGCACGTTTTACAATATGTGTTCATCAATTGATCAATTGCATCAATCGCCTCTTTTTCAGAATAGGTTAGAATACGCTTCACTCTCCTGTATTGCTAAAAATGAAATATAAGTACCAAATAAATCATAAAATTAAGATTTGAGACTTGCTGACATTATATCATTTGTAACAACGATTGTTTAATCATTAATTTGTAATTCTAACTATTAATAAAACGTTAAATATTCAATTATAAATAGAACTTGATTTTTTTGTTTTTTCTAGTAAAATAATGTAGTTGCTTATTTTGCGGTTTCTAAACACCCGCATCATCAAAATTTAGGAGGAATAAAATTGTTTAATGAAATATTTGGAGTTATTACCTTTTTAGTAACTTTTTTGTTATTGGTGGCTATGTATCGATTATTTGGTAAACATGGCTTAATTGCATGGATTGCAATTGGAACAATTATTGCCAATATTCAAGTTATTAAAACAATCGATATTTTTACTATTTCGGCCACACTAGGAAATGTGATGTTTGCTTCAATTTATTTAGCAACTGATATTTTAAATGATATATATGGTCGTAAAATTGCTAAACGTGCAGTTTGGTTAGGTTTTAGTTCAACCTTAGTAATGATTATAGTAATGCAATTTTCACTTCATTTTGTACCTTCCCCAGTAGATAATACACAAAATGCATTAGAATCCATTTTTAATATTGTTCCAAGAATTGCTTTAGGCTCTGTTATTGCGTATATTATTGGTCAGCATTTGGATGTTTTACTATTTTCACTAATTAAAAAGGTTTTTAGTTCTGACAAAACGTTTATTATAAGAGCCTATGGTAGTACGATTTTAAGTAATATTGTAGATACAGCATTATTTGTTATTATAGCCTTTTTTGGCGCAATGCCAAATGAAGCAGTATTTGAAATCTTTATAACAACTTACTTACTAAAAATCATTTCTACCGTATTCAACGTTCCTTTTGGCTACTGGGCAAAATCTATGTATAGAAAAGGAAAAATACAAAAATTAGATGAGGGTTATTAATCACTCAATATCATTTCTTAAAGATAATCAATAAAACAAACCACAGCCACAAATATTCATACGTCAATATGCAGTATAAAACGCATTTCCATTTTAATGGAAATGCGTTTTATACTTAAAATCTTCAGATTTTGTATTTATATGCTTGTTTATGGTTACCATTCGAGCGAAAATTTCTCATTCATACTTTTCATTGGGTATAAGTTTATTACGGAAGCAGTATGATTATATAAATATAGATAAAAAATAAGACACTTCCTTGTAATAAAATCACAATCAAATAAATTGAATAACTAGGTGCCTGATGGATAAAAAGGATATTAAAAAATTTATACGTAGATACACATTTGCCATCTTCAGATCTTGAAACAAAGACTTATGGTTTGACGGCTCAGTTTTCATATTTAATAGAGTTATAAAATTTCGATAATTTTATCTTTTAAGAAATTAAAAGAGTTATAACCTTCTGTAGCTAAAAAATGGCCATTATGATTGACATAAGTCGTTTTGACATTTAATTGTTCAGATAATCTATCTGTTGCATCGATATTAACCACAGGGTCATTTATTGCGCCGATAGTAACAATATGTTGTGCATGCAAGTTATTTAAATTAATATTGATGCAATCTATATATTGATTTAATTCTATTAAATTCGATAATTTTTCATTAAAACCAGAAACGAGAAAAAGCCCTTTGATTGTTGGGACGTTAAGCATAGAAGTTAAATAATTTAACGTTGAAATAACACCTAAACTATGAGCCACTATAATCGTTTCTGAATTTAAATTATTTTGCATACTGTTTTGAATAGCCTGGTACCACGCCTCAAAAGAAGGACAATCTGAATCTGGAAGATATACGATTTCCACATTGTAACCATAGGGCTTCATTTGATCCGCTAACCATTGAAACCAATGGCTTTCTGTATTAGCTTGATAACCATGTACAATAAACATATTTTTCACTTTAATCACCTTTTTAAGTTATTTAGCTATGTATATATTTGTTAACTCTCATAGCTTACGTTATTTTAATCTATTTTTTCAAGAAAAATACCCGCCCTTTATTAGTCTAAATCGTATTCGTTTGTTAATATAAAATTAACTTTTATATTTGAAGGTGAATTTATGGCAAAAATATATTTTGACGCAGCTACTGCAGGAAATCCTGGACAAAGTGCATGCGCAGTAGTATTGGTTACTGAACACGAAAGAATTCATTTTGATTTTGATTTAGGTATAACAGATAACCATAGTGCGGAATGGGCATCTTTCGTATATGCATTAAAATGTGCAAAAGCACATTATATTACTACAGCGCTTGTCTATACAGATTCAAAATTAATAGAAGATAGTATGAACAAAGGACAAGTAAAAAACAAAAAATTCAAGCACTATTTTGACCAAATTCAAGCATTAGAAAAAAATTTTGATTTGTTGTTTGTGAGATGGGTTCCAAGAAACCAAAATAAAGAAGCAAATCATCATGCTAAAAATGCATTATATAAAATCACCCAAACTAATAAGAAGAAGCTGAGACATAAATAAACATGTCTCAGCTTCCATCACATATGGACAGTAAATGGCTTGGATAAAAACGCATAAACTCATTTCTAAATGACTATTTTTTATTTGTGAAAACGAATAATACTTACGCGAGTGCTTTGAATGTTGTACATTTTCTTCATACATTAACGGTAAGTAAATATAATCCTTGGTTCATATCATTTTTTTGCTTTAGCATCGTATATACACGAGATTGACTCAAATCATTATATCGATACTTCTTAACTTGGATCCGTTTTTAAGTCGGACGAATCAAAAATGTAATAATAAAGATTAGATCACTACGCTATACTTCAACCTGTATTAATTAAAATGTGTCGATAAATATTTGCCAGATACGTATAGTTCGTGCTGTTTACAAATATTTAGCACCTCTGCTAAATCAGTACCAAATTTCATATCACTTAATAACTCATTTGTATTTAATGGCACTTCGGTATGAATTTTCGCCAAATTCTTTGATAATTTTAAGTTATATATATTGTCTTCAATTTTTTTACGTTGGCTAGGCGTTAATTCGTGTAGTGCATCTAAAACTGCTTCAACAGAACCATGTTTTTGAATGAGCTTTATAGCAGTTTTTTCTCCAATTCCTTTAACGCCAGGATAGCCATCAGCACTATCCCCCATAAATGCTTTGACATCAATTAGTTGCAATGGGTTTAACCCATATTCACTTTGAAACCGATCCAGCGTGTAGCGATTGTAAATATTAAATCCTTTTTTAGTGAGCCATATTTCTACATTTGGATTAATGCATTGTAGGATATCTTTATCTCCGGTAACTACATAAATCTGGTTTTGATCTGAATATTGATGAGTTAATGTACCTATAACATCATCCGCTTCATAGTTTTGAACCCCGATATTTACAAAACCGAATTGTTTTGAAATTTCTTTAACATAATCAAACTGAGGAATCAGTTCTGTAGGTGGTGCTGGGCGATTTTGTTTATAACCATCATACATATCATTTCTAAAAGTAGATTTTCCCATATCCCAACATACAGCTACATGTGAAGGTTGAATTTCATTTATTGCTGTGAATACATGGCGAACAAATCCTTGAACACCATTTGTAGGAGTGCCATAAGAATTACGCATAAATTGTTTATGCAAACTTGTGGCATAAAAGTGGCGGAATAATAAAGCCATGCCATCTATTAATAATATTTTTTTAGACATTGTGAGTACCTCTTTCTCAATTTACAATTGTGCTTTTAATTTATGGTTGGTTTCTTGAAGCTGTTGAATTAATGTGTTGTCCATTTCAAATGATAATAGTTGTTTAATTTGTGAATGGATATCTTTTTCGTAGTGGGTGAATTTCTTCTCAATATCTTGGTTTAAGATATCTATAATCTCTATGAGTCCTTTTCTTAAATCAGCAATACATGGTTTGAGCAATTCTATTGTATTTTGAGTAATTGCTCTTTGGATTTCATTCTGTGTTTTAGATTGTATTATATTTTTTTTCGTAAGTGTTTTAGGTAAAGATGAAATCATTTCACTTAATTCAATTTTTAGATAAGGGTTTTCTAAATCGATATTGGATTTATTAAATTCAGGCTCAATAAATACATGTACCTGTGCTAATTTTTGTTTTAAAGGGGCAAGTTCTTCATGTATTTGTTGGATAAAATATTTTTTAACACGTTCAACGAGTAAAGATTGCTCTAGATATAACCTTTGATGAATTTGATCTAAATATGATTTTGTAGATTTACGTTTCTGTTCATTAAAATTATTACTTCGAGTCATTTGACCATTATAAATGGATTTAACTTCGTCCAATAATTGTATTTTTAAGCGTTCATTTAAATGATAAATTTGATCTTCCACTTCATTTGCAGCACGTTGTTCAGCAATTTGTAAGATATTAGAATTCATTATCGTTTGATTTTGATAATTTTCAAGTTTGCTTTTGCGTTGCTTGATTTGAGTTTGATTGTGTTGTGCTTCTTCAATCATTTGGTCAAATACTTTTGAAATGTGTGTTAGTTGTTTGACCATTTGTTGTTGTAAGATACCTTTTGATGCCACTTCTGTAAAATATGTTACGCTACTTTTTAATTTTTCAATACCTGAATCACCATTTTTCAGGCCTTCTCGGCTAGAAACAGCAAAAATATCAGAATGCATATTCACTTGGTTAAGCGCATCACTTACATATTCAATAACAGCGTTTAGATCCTCTTCAGTTTCTGCTAAATCAGTGGCATTTACCACCATCTTAAAGGCCTGATTTTCATTTAATTGATTCATTTCTTTCATATGTTCAATGAAACGTTTGTCATTTTCCGTGAAAGAATGATTAAAATAACTCACGTAAAGTATTAAATCAGAAGAAGTCAAAATCTTTTCTGTTTCGTTTGTGTGACGTTGATTATTAGAATGTAAACCGAGTGAATCTACAATGATTTTGTCTTTTAACCATTCTAAAGGTAATTTCAAATGAACGGTATTCACAAATGTTGCGAATTCATCTTCTGCACTCCACTTTTTAATTTCATCTTGATTGATTGCGTGCGTCAGACCTTCTTTTAACATATCTTGATACATTGCATAGTGCTTTTCAATGGCGTTGATAAAGGCTAATTTATTTTTTTCTAATGAAGATGTTAGCTTATTTGTATTTTGTTTAAAAAATGATTCGATTGTGTCGAAACTTCGGTTATCAACTTCAAATAATTGATTTAGTTCTTCTAGGATTTGCGCTTCGGGCTTAAGTGTAATTTGACTTTCATCACCATAGCTTAATTCTGTCATTGCTGCTGTCGTAGGGTTTGGAGAACTTACAAGATACGTCCCTCCCAGAAGTGCATTAATTAAACTGCTTTTTCCAGCGCTAAACGTGCCAAAAACACCAATTTTAACTGTTTGATTATCAAGCCGTTCCAATGTATTATGAATGTCTTCTTTTGTTTGTTCAAACAGTGGTATATCCTTAATTAATTTTAAAGAAGATCTAATGTCTTGTGTTGATGGTTGATCGTTTGAAGCGACATTCGTTTTCACATTGTTACGTTTTTTAGTTTCTGATTGCTGTGGTTTGGGCTGATAGGTGATCTTTTCTCTATCTATCAACTTGTCTAATGAATCATCAATATGGATGTAGTAATGCATATAATTTTGCGTTTCTAAGGAGTCTCTTAAATTACGCATTTCAATAAATTTTACATAATCATTGTAATCATCTTCTTGCTCAATACCGATATCATTGGCTTGAGAATGGTGGATTGCTTCTTTAAATAATGGTTCCGTTTCTTTAGAGATAAACTGTTTAATAGATTTCATTAAGTCGTCTGAAAAAGTTAATACATACTGGTTACTAATTGAAATCTGCATTTGATATAAGTCATCTATAAGTTTAGATGGTATAGTATAATGTTGATTTAAAATCGCGTCGTTCACTTTTGAAGCATTGATAAATCTAGTTAAAAATGACATGTCTTCTCTTAAAGGTTGACGTATTTCTTGATTAACTTTTTCTTGTAATTGTTCAAGAAGCACTTGGCGTCTAATTTGTTGTGTTTCTAAAGTCTTTTTCTTTTTATTAAATATGCCACCTACTTTAAAATCTTTTGTGCGGCTTTCCAAATAAGTCCTTATCTTTTCTCTAGTGTCATGTGTCATTACATACGCATTATCCAAGATAGCTTTGCGTTTTTGTTTCAAGAAGTCGTATAGTTTATCTGGATTATTTAATAATTTGGCTTCTTCGCTAACTTGTTGATGCTGTTGAAAATTTAAATATGCTTGGTCAAAATCTTCTTCAAAAATATCAAGTTCTGTTAATATGTGTTGAATTTCATGTTGAATAAATGATAATTGTTCTTCTGTTATAAAATTAACAATACGATTGACATAATCTGACATTTGCTCTCTATCTTCATCTTTTTTAACGAGATAATCTGACAATGTTTGGATTTGGTTATGTTTATGATCAAATTTAGAAACATAAAAAGTTTGATCTAAATCAATGCCCCATTCGTTTATTGATTTTTCAACTCTTTCTTTAAATAAATCAAAAGGTATTTCGTCTTCGTTATGCTTATCGATTTGGTTAATTATAAAAACGACAGGAACACCTGCGTGGTTTAGTTGTTTCATAAATTGGAAATTCATTGCTGATTGGACATGATTATAGTCTACTGTATAGAACAATACATTGCTTGTATACATAAATTCTTCAGTGCTAGATTGATGCGTTGTGACGTTCGAATCTACACCTGGTGTATCTTGTAGCGTAAACCCTTTGTTAAACTTCTTGGATGGAAATTTAATTTCTACTGATTCCACATCTATATTTTCGCGGTTCATTTGTTTAACTTCATCATAACTATTTAATAATGTATACCTCTGATTAGTTAAGTTTGCGATTATGCCTGGTTCTTCAGCTACTGAAACAATAGCTGTATTACTAGTTGTTGGTACAGGTGAACTAGGTAGTATACTTTCTTCTAATAATAAATTAATTAATGTTGATTTACCTGCTGAAAAATGCCCTACGAAAGTCGCTGTATATTGTTCTAAAAACACTTTTTTAATAACTTGGTTTATAATATGGACAAGTCTATGATTTTTGGATTTTTCAACCTCTTTTTTTAATTTATATAAAATATCGAGTTGCTTCGTTTTAGACATAAGATTGTATCCCCTTTATTACTTTTATGTAATTATTTCTATTGTATAACAAATTAATGTGGGTCTAAAGTAAGTTTATGAAATTAGATTGTATTTAGTATTTCTTTGGCATACTGTGAAAATATATTTTATTACTGAAAAATATGCGCAATATATTATAAACTCCAAATTAAAAAATACCACCTAAAATGGTGGCATTTACATACCGAGAGAAAAATTAGATTGAAATGATGCCTCGTTTATTTATAAACGTTATTCATTTCCATCTCGGCTTATTAAAATTGGTGTTTGGTTTACTAATACCAATGTTGTCTTTTAAATAAAGTTTGGGATTTTTAGCGATATTAACTGCTACAGCAGCCACACTTTTTCTAGAAACTTCTGTCCCTTTAAATTGATCTGTTTTATGTGTGATTTCATAATCAATTTCGTTAGTATCTGTTAACCATGCTGGTCTTAAAATAGTATAATTAATATTTGAATTTTCTATGATATCGGCTGCTTTTCTGTAAACAGGTAAATAATCTCTAATCTGCTCATCGACCCACTGTCCAAATTCACCTGGAACTTCATTATATATACCTAAAGCAGCCACAAATATTAAACGGTCAACTTTATTTTGTTCCATTGCTTTAACAATATTGCTTGCTTCTTTGTCTAATTCTCCAGAGAGACTGGCAAAGACGATATCAACATCTTCCATCGCATGATTAACGTCTTCAAAATTTGTAGCATCGCCTTCACGTACTCTTATACGGTCTGATGCATAGTCAGGTAATCTATTCGCATCCCTTAAGAATAATCTCAATGTATAAGATGTGTTCTCTAAAAATGAATTAATAGCGGCTTTAGAAACAGCTCCATTTGCCCCTAATATTAATACTCTTGTCATAAAATCACTCCATTATTATATATGCTTTAAAAATAGCGAAATAAATTTTATTTTTTAATTATCTTGATAATATAATGTTTATTTTGAATCAACCGTTTTCTCTATCTCTTTTAACAATACTACAAATAAGCTATTTATACTAATAATATATTTGGTGTATTATTTTTTAAAAAAGAGTTAATAGCTTGTGCATTTTAAATGTATATATCGATTTAATATATTATAAAAAATCTCTAAGGGTAATTATACGAGCATTACCTTTAGAGAAATAATGAGTGTTTTTAATTGATTGCTGGGTTTTTATTTTTTTTGATCTTAATATATTGAGAAGTACTATAAATAATGATACCAACCCAAATAAAAATAAATGTAACAAATTGGTCCATACTAAATGGTTCTTTGAATAAGAAAACACCTAATATAAACATGATTGTAGGACCAACATATTGAATGAAACCAGTTAAAGAAAGTGGTATTCTTCGAGCACCTGCTGAAAATAGTATAAGCGGAATTGCAGTTATGGCACCTGAGAAAATCAACCAAAATGAAGAACTATTATACCCAAATGTTAGACTACCTTGTTGCCATATATACCATAAATATATAATCCCAGCTGGAGCAGTAACGATACATTCTATTGTAATACTGCTAATCGCATCTATAGGTACAATCTTTTTAATCAGGCCATATATACCAAATGAAAAAGCAAGTAGTAATGAAATGCCAGGAAATACTCCTACCTTAATAGTCATATATAATACACCAATTACTGCAAATCCAATAGCTATCCATTCGAATTTATTAAAACGTTCTTTTAAAAATATCAACGCTAGTAAAATACTTACAAGTGGGTTGATGTAATATCCTAAACTCGATTGTAACACGTGACCATTTGTAACTGCCCATATAAACGTCCCCCAATTAACCGTGATTACATAACCAGCTACAATTATAGCTACAAGTTGTATAGGGTTAGTTATCAGTTGTTGGACATCGCGTTTGAAAGGCGCGGTATTTTTAGTGAATACGACAACCAATAACATAAATATCATTGATAGTATGATCCGAAACGCTAATATTTCAAATGCGCCAATGTCTTCTATTAAATCCCAATATATAGGAAGGATCCCCCATAATATGTAGGCACTAAAAGCAAATAATATACCTTTTTTAAATTCACTATTCAATTGTGGCACCTCTTTCTAAAAATTAAAATGGTTTACTTTCTAGGTTTTTTATCACCCCAATATTGATAATATGTACATTCGATATAACCGTTGAATAATTTTCTTCTTTTAGTTGCTTTTTTATTAACTAAAAATTCGAATTCACTGTTACTTGTTAATATATATGATGATAAATAAGGATGTTGTTGCATTAACTTACCGATGTAGCGATACATTGCTTCAACTTCTTCTCTGTCACCAATACGCTCACCATAAGGTGGATTACCAATTAATGCGATTGGTTCTTCTGATTCTATCGATAATGTATTAACATCTTTAACGCTAAAATTAATAATATCTGCTAAACCGACCTCTTCAGCATTTCTGCGAGCTATTTCTATCATTTCTGGATCAATATCGGACGCATAGATTTCTAATGGTCTATCGTAATTCGCTTGTTGATCTGCTTCATCTCGTAATTGGTCATATAATCCATCAGGCATGATCTCCCAAGTTTCTGAAACAAAGTCACGATTAAAGCCTGGCGCAATGTTTTGAGCAATTAGGCATGCTTCAATTGCGATTGTCCCGGAACCACAAAATGGATCAATTAGGGGTGTATCTCCAGTCCAATTTGCTAGTCTAATCAAACTAGCAGCAAGCGTTTCTTTAATTGGCGCTTCGCCCTGTGCCAACCTATAACCACGTTTATTCAACCCTGAGCCAGAAGTATCGATTGTGAGTAAGGCGCTATCTTTTAATAGTGAGACTTCAATCGGGTATTTAGCACCAGATTCATTTAACCAACCTTTTTCTTGATAAGTTTCTTTTAAACGTTCTACAATCGCTTTTTTGACGATTGCTTGGCAATCTGGAACACTAAACAATGTTGATTTAACACTACGGCCTTGTACTGGAAAATTCCCTTCTTTTTCAATTAATGTTTCCCAAGGTAATGCTTTCGTTTTCTCGAATAATTCATCGAATGTTTTAGCGTTAAATTGACCTACTACAATTTTTATTCTGTCTGCAGTACGCAACCATAAGTTACATTTAACTATTGCAGTTTCATCGCCTTCAAAAAAGATTTTGCCATTTTCCACAGTTGTTTCATAACCAAGCTCTTGAATTTCTTTTGAAACGATGGCTTCTAATCCCATAGGGCATACAGCTAGTAATTGATACATTGTTTTGCTCCTTTTTTATATTGTTTTAATTATATTTTATCAAAAGTTATTTTAAATAGATATGACCATATTCTAGAGGTTATGATGTAACTTAATATCTTAGTCTCAAATATCTTTTTAACAGAAAATGATTGAATTAAAATTATGATTATTTCAAGTCTGTTCAATCACAATTATGACGTATTTGCCCACTTTGTGTAAGAAGTTTTTATTAGAAAGTTATAATTTATCTTAAATTCGTATTTTTAACAATTAAAAAGCTCTCCTGTATGGGAGAGCTTGGGCCTAGTAATGATGTTTCTATAAGCCATGTTTTGTACCTTTGTACTGCCAACGTGTACTAGTTACACTCGTACGCCGGTGGTAACCATCTGTCTACATACTATAAAAAGTATGCCTTATTTATACGTTGAATTTCGTTAAATAAGTGCTCCTACCTAATTTGGATTGCTCACTCGAGGGGTTTACCGCGTTCCACCTTTTATATTTCTATAAAAGCTACGTCACTGTGGCACTTTCAAACTATTTTAACCGTATCCTAAGACTTAGGTTATTTCATTGCCGTCAACTTAATGCCTTGACTTATTGTTTCATCAAGCACGAACACTACAATCATCTCAGATTGTGTGAGCATGGACTTTCCTCTATATCGCTATAGCGATTACCCAAAACACCATCCTTAGTAGTATATCATTTTTAACATTTCAAAACAAATAAAATAAGATAAGTTTTGATTTTTCAAAACTTATCTTTATGTAGATACTACAAATCTACGTTGGTATATTCGTTTAAATTATAATGGTTGTATTACTTTCCAAACACAGCTTTTTCTAAGTTGGAAATTCTTTTTAAAATATCTACGTTGTTCCCATTATTGCTAGAATTGTTATTGACATTACCATTAGATGAAAAGTTTTTATTTTCTTGTGGTCTAGATGTGGCTACACGTAATCTCAATTCTTCAAGTTCTTTTTTTAGTTTATTATTTTCTTCAGAAAGTTTAACAACTTCATTATCTAAATCTGCCATCTTTTGATAATCAGCTATGATGTCGTCTAAGAAAGCATCTACTTCTTCCCTTCTATAGCCACGTGTCATAGTTTTTTCAAAATCTTTTTCATAAATATCTTTAGCTGATAATTTTAATGAAATATCTGACATATTTTCCCACCTCATTCGAAACTTTGTTCTTGAGACCACTGCAAATCGTTAATAAATTCCGTTAATTCATCGAACGAAACAATGTCACAAGTATAATTTGTTTTTTCCATAAAATCAACTAACATTTGCTTAAAGTATTTTGGACTGGCTTCTTGTTCCTCATCGTAAATGAGTAGCGATTGATCTGTATGATCGAGCATAAATTGATCTGTCTGTTTAAATTGATGTGGCCCTACATAAGGCGTGTGAAACACGCTATCTACAAAATCAGACTGTTGTACAATTCGGTTATATTTTGCTTGATTTTGTTCATTCCATTTATCAGTATGGCCATAAAATGGTGTAACGATACCAAGTTTGAGATCAGGATATGTTGCTTTCAAATTAATAACCACTTCAGCCGTCCATAATTCTATACCCATCTGTCCTTGTATTAATACCCATTCAAGTCCTTCTTCAATCAACTGTTTTAATTTATGAGCAATAAATTTTTTTAAATAAGAAACTTCAGGTGCGTCATCTTTAAAAATATTAAGTTCAAACGATTTATAACCTGTGACATAAATTGTTTTTATCATAAGTTGATATCACTTCTTTGTATATAACTTAAATCATATTGTACAGCTTTCACTTTTTCAGTGAATAGCTTTCGGCTTGTTCTTTTGAAATGACATTCTACTGATAAAGCTTCAATGTTTGATATTAATAAATCAAATTTTCTCTTATTCATATAAGGTAATTGAAGCATTTTAGCTTCGTAAGCTTTTAATGAAACTAATAGTTCATCTATGTTTCTAGTGAATGGTACAACGTCTTTATAAAAGTCATAGTCTACGACATCTGCTTTGACAAATTCATATCTGTCTTGCATAACTTGTACATCATTTAATAGTTGGGTGAATAATTGTTGCATGAAGTTTCCTCCTACATACTAAATTTACCACAAATGAATTTAATAGTCATTTTTGAAATGCACACCTTACATTTATGTCATATATAAAGCATATTTAACGTCTAATATTGTTTAATTGAACAAAGCACGTTAAAATATACATGATGTATGTACAGATACATTGCTTTATATATCATAGTTTGGAAAAAAAGACAGTTTTCAGGTATAATGAAAAAAGTTTTTGAAACCAAATTAAAGTGGTGAAAAACGATGAATTATCCTAATGGGAAACCATTTTATGGAAATAAGTCTCAAGTCGGACGAACTCATAAGGAAGAAAAGGGTAAAATAAACTATGGTGGCAGAGGCATGTCACTAGAGAATGATATTGAATTATCAAACACCCACTATTTGAAACTCGGACAAGCTGTTATACATAAAAAGCCAACGCCGGTACAAATAGTAAACGTTCATTATCCTATGAGAAGTAAGGCAGTGATTAATGAGGCTTATTTCAGAACGCCTTCGACTACTGATTATAATGGTATTTATAACGGGCATTACTTAGATTTTGAAGCGAAGGAAACAAAAAATAAAACTTCCTTTCCATTAAATAACATGCATGAACATCAAGTGTTACATATGGATGCTTGTTTTGAACAAGGAGGTACAGTGTTTTTATTAATACGCTTTAAATTAATAGATGAAGTTTATTTATTGCCTTATAGCAAATTTAAATATTATTGGCATCGGTTTAAAAAAGAGATTAAAAAGTCGATTACGGTTGAAGAAATAAGAAAAAATGGTTACTATATTCCTTATCAGTATCAACCAAGATTGAATTACCTCAAAGCAGTTGATAAGTTGATATTAGATGAAAGTGAGGACCGCGTATGACGGAGAAGAAAAGGACTACGAATTCTAATAAGAATAGTAAGTCTGGAGAAAAAAAGAATAGGAATATAAAAAGAACAATTATCAAGATAATTGGATTTCTCATCATAGCATTTATTGTTCTAGCATTAATTGGTATTTTGTTATTTGCTTATTATGCTTGGAAAGCGCCTGCATTTACAGAATCAAAATTACAAGATCCAATTCCTGCTAAAATATACGATAAAGACGGTGATTTGATTAAAACCATTGATAATGGACAACGACGAGAACATGTTGATTTAGACGAAGTGCCTAAAAACATGAAAGCTGCAGTATTAGCAACTGAAGATAATCGTTTCTATGATCATGGTGCACTTGATTACAAACGTTTGTTTGGCGCCGTAGCTAAAAACTTTACAGGTGGATTTGGTTCAGAAGGTGCTTCAACGCTAACGCAACAAGTGGTTAAACGTTCGTTCTTAACGGATCAAAAATCAATTGCGCGTAAAGCTCAAGAAGCTTACTTATCGTATAGGCTCGAACAAGAATATAGTAAAGATGAAATTTTTGAAATGTATTTAAATAAAATTTACTATTCAGACGGTGTTTATGGTGTGAAAGCTGCAGCTAAGTATTACTTTGATAAAAATTTAAAAGATTTAAATTTAGCTGAACAAGCATATCTTGCTGGATTGCCGCAAGTTCCGAACACATATAATATTTATGATCATCCAGAAGCAGCAGAGTCGCGTAAAGACACTGTTTTATATTTAATGGAATATCATAATAGAATTTCTAAGAAAGAAAAAGAAGAAGCGCAAGACACCTCTATAGAAGATAACTTAGTTAACCGAAGTTCTGAAGAACGCAAAGTCAGCGAAGATAATTCAACTGAAGAATATGACTCATATATTAACTTCGTAAAATCAGAATTAATGAATAATAAGGAATTTAAAGGTAAAAACTTAGGCGAAGTTCTAAATAGTGGTGTTAAAATTTACACAAATATGGATAAAGATGTTCAACAAACTTTACAAGATCGTGTAAATAATGGTAGCTACTATAAAAATGAAGACCAACAAGTTGGTGCTTCTATCGTAGATAGTGAATCTGGTGGATTAGTTGCAGTATCTGGTGGTAGAAATTACAAAGATGTTGTTGATAGAAACTTGGCTACTGACGCGCACCCTACTGGTTCATCATTAAAACCGTTCTTAGCTTATGGCCCAGCTATAGAAAATATGAATTGGGCTACAAATCATGCTATCCAGGACGAAGAATCTTATCAAGTAGATGGCGTGACATTTAGAAACTATGATATGGAAGGTCACGGAGAAGTTAAGTTATATGATGCCCTACGTCAAAGTTTCAATATACCAGCGTTAAAAACTTGGCAATCTACCAAAGAAAATGCTGGTAATGATGCACCAAAACAATTTGCTAACAATGTAGGTTTAGATTATGAAGGAGAGATTGGGCCTTCTGAAGTACTAGGTGGTTCATCATCAGAATTCTCCCCTACTCAATTAGCATCAGCATTTGCAGCTATTGCAAATGGCGGCGAATATAATAATGCGCATTCAATTAAAAAAGTAGAAAAAGAAAACGGAGAAGTAATTAATTATGATCACACTAGTAAAAAAGCGATGAAAAACTCTACTTCTTACATGCTAGCAGAGGTACTTAAAGGTACATTCGAAGCATATGGTTCTGCTTATGGTCATAATATTTCTGGTGTGAATGTTGGCGCCAAAACTGGTACAGGTACTTATGGTAACCAAACATATCAAGAGTACGGATTACCTGATGATGCCGCAAAAGACGTTTGGATGAATGGATTTACACCAAAATATAGTATGTCCGTTTGGATGGGATTCAATGAAGTTAAACAAGGTGGCGTCAACTCATTTGTTGGTCACGAAGAACAAGAATATCCACAATTTTTATTTGAAGATGTAATGAGTACAATTTCACCTAGAGATGGTCAAGACTTTACAAAACCTGATTCAGTAAATGGTGATAGTAAAGATAGTTTATCTGTTGCAGGTCATTCTGATGACAATACAACGAGCAAAAAACCACAAGGTCAAGGTGGAAGCAGCAGTAGTAACAGTAATAGTAACAGTGACTCATCATCCGATTCTAATAGAAATAGTTCGAGTAACGATTAATTAAATGTTTTGAGTGAAATAGTTATTAATATGAACTCATAACAATAAGAAGTGCTTGGGATACCCATCCCAAAATTTAGCCCCAAAAAGAATGCTTTAGTTAGAAAACTTTTTGGGGCTCATTTTATAGGCTCTATACTAAACAGGACTGATACAAAAATCAGTCCTGTTTTTTGGTAAAAAAAGCGTAGAAATCTGGTTCAGTGACAATACAAACTGACGTTTTTTTATGAGTTAGAGACATTTATGCTTCAAAGACCTCTCTTTTATTTTGGTGGTTATATAAAGCATACTTACGCATGAGCCAAGGGCTGCGTAACCATAATAATAGGTTAAGCGTCTACGTCTAAAATTTCTTTTACACACCTTTTATGGAGACAATTACTTTTATAGCAGTACGTTTATATTCTATTTAGTAACCAAAGCCATAACCAATCTTCGTCATCTACTCAGAAAAATGTGATTTTTGTCCCGTTCCCTTCTTTTTTTGACGAATTTGATACGAAGCATTCATTTTAATTAATTCTGATTTGAGTGTTTTCATTTGTCTATAGCCCATAAAATGATACTTCCGAGCAACCATATAATGATAACGCTCTTCAAAATTCATAGGCACAATAGGATAGTCGGATAAATGATTAAAGTCAATTGTATTAATACCATTGATTTGTAAAAAAAAAGTTTCAATCATATCAAAATATTGATCTAATAATGCTTTAGCTTGTGGTGATTTTAATTTTTTCTGTTTAGAAAATGCATCAATTTGTAATTCCATGTCTTTAAAGTCTTCTTTTGAAATCAATCAGTTCACACTTCTTTCAAACTTGCTTTATATCGTTTTTGTCCTTCTCTACATACATCAAATAATGGACATATATCACATTTAGGGCTGCGTGCTAGGCAGTGATAGCGTCCAAAGAAAATGAGCTGATGATGTGTTTTATTCCATCGCTCTCTTGGGACTACTTTACATAATTTATCTTCAACTTGTCTTACGTTGTCTTTCCATCTACATATACCCAATCGTTTAGATACACGTTCTACATGTGTATCCACAGCTAACGAAGGCTCATTAAAAGCTACACTCATAACTACGTTTGCTGTTTTACGCCCCACACCTGCTAGACTTTCAAGTTCAGCATGTGTCTCTGGGATAATGCCGTTAAATTTTTCTAACAATGATTGACATAGCTTTTGAATATTTTTAGCTTTATTTCTATATAAACCAATGGTGCGAAGGTCGTTTTCGAGTTCTGAAATATCAACATTAATATAATCTTCGGGGGTTTTATACTTTTTAAATAAATGTTTAGTCAGTTTATTTACTGAAACATCTGTAGTTTGTGCTGACAACAATACTGCAATGGTTAATTCAAATGGATTCTCATGTACAAGTTCACATTCTGCATCTGGAAACATATTTGAAATAACATCGATCATTTCTAATGCTTTTTTATTACTTATCATCTTGATTCTCCTCATTAAGCCAATCAAATTTAGGTACTTTTTTAATTGTGTGTTTCATTTTAGGTTGGTTAAATTGTCGGCTTATTTTTTTTGAATCTTCAATGGTTTTTACATTGTTCTTTTTCCAATTTAATAATATTCTATCAATATATTTAAAATTAAGTTTATTTTGACTTTGTGCTTCATCCAAAGCTGCTTGAATGATACTTAATTCATGTTTGTCTACATCCAACCATTGGTTTAAAGTCTCAATTTCGTATGGTGATAAAGGCCTACCGAATGCTTGCTCAATTTTTTGAAAAAGCGTGTTAAATTCAAGCTCAGATTGCTTGTGACTTTTATCTACATTAATTTGATCGATTATATCACTTAATTTATTATAAAATTGGTCGAGGTTCATATATTCAGTGAACTTACCTTCTTCATCTTTATTAACATTTAGTTCTAATAAGTCGTGCTGAATCAGACTTTGTATGATAGAAGTAGTTTCTCTTGAATCTAGTGATGTGCCTCTTTGTAAAGATTCAATGGGCGGCTGTTTATTCGTAGTTTCAGATGCGTAGATTAATTTAATTAGAATGACTAGTTCACGCTCATTGATACCTAACTCATTGTAGTGATCTAATAATTCTTTACGAATAACCACAGGCCTTGTTTTAAGTATATCTTTATCCAAATAATTTCCTCCTACCTATATAGTTGTTATAAAAACGTCCAGCCATAAATAGACTGGACGTAGTTAGTTTCATTGATTGTACTATGGATATAAACGGTTTAATAAACGAGGGAATGGCGCGGTTTCACGCACGTGTTCTACCCCTGATAACCATGCGACTGTTCTTTCAAGCCCTAATCCGAAACCACTATGTGGCACACTACCATAACGACGTAAGTCTAGGTAGTAACTATAGCTTTCCGGGTCTAATTCAAATTCATTGATACGTTGTTCTAGCAATGCAAGATCATTGATACGTTCTGAACCACCAATGATTTCACCATAACCCTCTGGCGCGATTAAATCAGCACAAAGGACTGTTTCTTCATTCTCTGGGTTTGGTTGCATATAGAAAGGCTTGATTTTTGTTGGATAGTTAGTGATAAATACAGGTAAATCATAATGATTTGCAATTGCAGTTTCATGGGGAGCGCCAAAGTCTTCACCCCATTCGATGTCATCAAAGCCTTGTTCTTTTAAGAATATAACTGCATCATCGTATGTGATACGTGGAAACGGTGTCGCGACTTTTTCAAGTTTAGATGTATCACGCTCTAATGCATTTAATTCTAATTTGCAATGATTTAAAACTGATTTAACAACATGTGACACATATTGTTCTTGAATCTCTAAACTTTCATTATGGTTACAAAATGCCATTTCTGGTTCAATCATCCAGAATTCAATTAAGTGACGACGTGTTTTTGATTTTTCCGCACGGAATGTTGGACCAAATGAAAATACTCTGCCATGTGCCATCGCAGCCGCTTCCATATATAGCTGTCCACTTTGTGATAAAAAGGCATCTTGATCAAAGTATTTGGTATGGAACAATTCGCTTGTGCCTTCAGGAGCACTTGCTGTTAATATTGGTGGATCAATCTTTGTAAAACCATTATTATTAAAGAATTCGTATGTTGCACGAATAATTTCATTTCTAATTTTCATAACCGCGTGTTGTTTCTTTGAACGTAACCATAGATGGCGGTGATCCATTAAAAATTCTGTACCATGATTTTTAGGTGTGATTGGATAATCGTGTGCTTCTGAAATGATTTCAATTGATTTAACTTGCATTTCATAGCCTAAATCAGAGCGGTTGTCTTCAGTGATAACACCAGTAATATACAGTGAAGATTCTTGCGTAATATCTTTAGCTGATTGGAAAGTATCTTCATCTACGTCAGCTTTGACCACAACGCCTTGCATAAAACCTGTGCCATCTCTTAATTGCAAGAATGCGATTTTACCGCTTGAACGTTTGTTTGTTAACCAAGCACCAATAGTTACTTCTTGGTTAATATAATGTTTTGCTTCTTTTATCGTTGTCTTCATAACTAAACTCCTAATTTTATTGTAATCTTCTTTTATTAATCCTTATATATTTTAACAAAATCAAGTTGCAAGTTCTAGTTGCGTGTATCAACTTTTAGCGGCGTTTTGTCTCTTTTTGTAACTTTTTAAGTAAACTTGAGAATTGTTTGATATCGCCTTTTCTTTGACGATAATTTTCTAATGATTGTTCAAAGAATTGTTTGTAGTTGCTTCGGATTAAACGATCATCGAAAGAGACTATAATACCCTTATCTTGTTCATTTCTTATTAACCTTCCTAAACCTTGCCTAAATCGAGTAACGGCATCCGGTAAAACAAAGTCTTTAAATGTTGAAGTAAATTCAGATTCCATTAACCAATATTTTGTATTGTTATGATTCATAAAAGGTAATTTTGTAATCATAACACATTTTATTCCGTTGGATTGGAAATCAAAGCCTTCAAAAAATGTGCCAGTACCTAATAGAATTGCTTTATCAAAACTATTAAATTGTTGTACAATTTTATAGTTTTGGTTTTGTTGCTGTGTTAATACGACATAATCTTCAAATTCAGGTAACTCATTTAATAATTCTTGTACCATGTGCATCATTTTGTAGCTTGTAAATAGTATTAAACATTTTGATTCAACGATAGTAGTATATTCAATAACGTAATTAACGATAGAACTCACATAATCGTCTATATTTTTATAGTTATATGACGCTACATCATTTGGTATAAAGACAGTTGTTTGATTCGGAGACACTGAAGAAGTATCAATTTCATAGGTGTTGAATGTTATATCTTTATTAAACCATTGTTTGAAATTTTCGAATGAGTGATTAAATGTTAATGTACCAGAGATAAAGGTTAAAGCGTTAAATTTATCTAATACTTGTTTGGTTAATATCTCTTTGACATCGTAATCTTTAACATTCAATTTTATTGTAGATTTTTGATGGATATTTTTAATTGATAAATAACTAATATGACTATTTTTTAAGCTATTTTCAATCGCTCTAAACCTATCAGTGATATATAATAGTTGCTTTCTAACTGTTTTAATTGTTTTGTGGCTCATACCATTGAAGAATTCTAATGTCATATTTAATTTATGAATAATAGAATGTAAATCATTCAAAATTGGAGTTACATCAAAATGATATACGAAATGAATTTTATGTGCGTCATCATCGTGAACTTCCGATTGTTGTATCATATGAAACATAGTGCTAAACAGTTGCTCATTTAAATCATGTATTTCATTAATATTCGTTTTTAAGCCAAAAACATCAATTGGAGGTATATCTAACTTTTCGAGGATACGTTGTTGCTCCAAATGGTCTATAGCTGCTAACAATTTTTCATTTTCAGTTTTACCAATCAGACCTAATTGATATTTAATATCAGCATAACTTAATTCGTTTGTGACTTGATTTAATGCGTAATCTGGTAATCTGTGTGCTTCATCTATAATACAATCATCGAATAATTGGTAAATTGTATTGTCGTGTGATGCGTGGATTAAATGAGCATGGTTGGTAATACCGATTTGAATATTTTGAGCATTGCGTTTAATAAAGTTGAAATAATTGATATCATTACGAACTGGCACATAAGTCTCTAATTTTTGTTCGTAATACATTTTTTGACCGCCTTTTAAGTCTAACTCTTGAATATCACCAGTATTAGTTTCTGTGATCCATATGAGTAATTGCATTTTTAAAATACTGACTTCATAATTATTAGACTCATCTTTTAAAATTTGGCTCATTAATCCCAAAGAAATATAATCTCGTTTACTTTTAATCAACGACGCATTTATTTTAAAATTTAAAGCTGATTTAATTGCTGGAATATCTTTTTCTAATAATTGATTTTGTAACAATTTTGTATTAGTTGAAATCATTACATGTTTGCCTGTTTCAATATTATACATGAGTGATGCAAGTAAATAAGCAAATGATTTACCACTGCCTAACGGTGCTTCTATCATTGCTTTTTCGCTATTCATCAATTGTTCTAATATAATTTCAGATAAATATAATTGTTGTGGCCGATAGGTCAAATTGAGTTTCTCTGTGAGGTCGGAATATAAATCTTTTAGTGTGCCATTAAAGTTTGCTGTTGGCGCTTTAAAATCTTTTTGTTTTTTGTAAATAATTTGTTCGAATTGTGTAAAATCGTCCTCTAATACATTATTTGTATGAGTTCTTGCCATTTCAAAAAGAATATCATGTAAATCATATTTTAAATTTTTACTTAGATAATATAGTTGTTTCAAAGTATCTATGTGCAATGCTTCAAATTTATTAAATGCCAAAATCATAAGCTGTGCAGTTGTAGCCGCATCTTCATCAGCGCGATGCGCATTGTTTAAAGCGATGCCGTGCGATTCAGCTAATTCGCTCAACTGATAGCTTTTGTCTGTTGGAAAAGCTACTTTGAACAATTCCAAAGTATCTAACACTTTCTTTGGTCGATATTTAATATTACAATTTTTAAAAGATTTTTTGATAAAATTTAGATCGAAAGTTACATTGTGCGCTACAAAAATACAACCTTCAATTTGTTTATAAATATCTTCGGCAATTTCATGGAAATATGGTGATTGATCTAGCATTTCTTCTTCAATTGAAGTTAATGCCTGTATAAAAGGAGGAATTTCTAAATCTGTCTTAACCATAGAATGGTAGGTGCCAATGATTTTATTCTCACGCACAAAAGTAATTCCTATTTGAATGATCTCATCATAATCCAATTGATTACCTGTTGTTTCTAAATCAACAACAGCATAACAAGGTTGTGTCATATGCATTCCTCCTTTCTTTTATATTAAAGTTCAATATCCGCACTCATTAATTTATGATATTCTTTTTGGTTGTCAATAACGATAAGATAACCTTCGTCGTCAATATCGATTGCTTCTCCTTGAAATTGGTTTCCATTGTCAGTAAATTTTAGGGTTCTATTCCAAATATTCGAAGCTTCAATATACTCTTTTCGAATAGTAGAGAATGGTTGATTTAGAAATTGGTTATAACGTTTTTCGATTTGATGAATCAATACTTCTAATAATTGATAACGATGTATTTTTTGGTTAGCATGTATTCTCATACTTGTAGCTTTCTGTTGTAGCTCGCCTTGAAAATCATCAGGTAAATGATTCATATTGATGCCAATACCACATATAACTGCTTCTATACCATCACTATTAGCCACCATTTCAGTTAAAAAACCACATGCTTTTCTACCATCTATATAGATATCATTCGGCCATTTTATAGTTACTTTATCATTACAAAATCGTTGCATTGTATCTTTAATACCTAATGCCATAAACAAATTAAATTTAGTAATCATTTCAAATGATACTTTGGGACGCAAAACGATAGACATCCATAGCCCATTACCACGGGGTGAATCCCATGGTCTATTGAAACGCCCTTTACCGTTTGTTTGCTCGTCACTTAAAATCATAAAGGTCTCTGAATTCCCTACCAGTTTTTGTTTGGCTAATAATTGTGTGGAATCAATCTGTTCTAACACCTCGACATGGTTGAACATCGCTTGTGCATCAATTAAAGACTCTACAATCCCACTATACCATTTATCTGGGAGTTCAATTAAACAATGACCTTTGTGGTTAATAGATTCTATATCGCACCCTTCGCTTTTAAGTTGATCAATCACCTTTTTAACTGCTGTTCGAGATATAGAGAGATGTTCCGCAATAAATTGACCAGAAATATAATTGGATTGATGTTGATATAACAGTTGCATCACATATTTACTATATTTAGACATGCGTTTTCACCCACTTAATGAGTTCTGGTTTAATATTTTGGACGTCTCCATCTATAATGGCACACTCAATTTCTCTTAGCGCTGTCTTGAGCCAAGGGCCACTTGGTTTATTTACGAGATTAAGCAAATCTTTACCATTTATGTCGATTTCTTTTCTAGATTGAATAGGGAGCTGATTAGCGATCTCTTTGACAGATTGTGCATTAACGATTAAAGGTGAAACATTTGGCAAATTATTTTTGACGATTAACGTTGTAAAGGTTAATACATTTAATATGTCTTTTTGACTATAATCGTAAACAAATAATTTAAAATCCGATTTTGATTTAATGTTCGGTAACTGGGTCAATATGCTTTCTAACTTACCTATATGTTTTTTTTCGTTGTTACTTATTTTTAAGTCATTAAGATGACCTTTTACATTCGGTTGTTGTACTTTTAATAAAGCTATAAACAATGAAAATGGTACCGATTCATCTAAAATCATTTGCGATAAATCATAGTGCTTAAAAAATGGGATGTAGTTAAACGCTTTAAAATATTGTAAATTTTGGAAACTACGATCGATATAGCGACCCGATGTTAATTTTTTAAGTTCAATAACAATACGTTCAATTGATAGATATTTAATATCACTGATATGTGATTTCATACCATGAAAAGTGTTCTTTTCTATTGTAAAACCTAGTTGTGCTTGGAAACGTAAGCCTCTTATGATTCTCAAAGCATCCTCATTAAATCGTTCGTGTGCATTTCCCACAGTTCTTATGATATGGTGATCGATATCTTGTTGACCACCAAAGTAGTCGAGGATATGGTAGTCTGCATCCATTGCTATAGCATTCATCGTAAAATCACGTCTTTTAACATCTTCGTATAACTCGCGAACGAAAAAAACTTCGTTAGGTCTACGGTGATCCTCATAGTCACCCTCTGCTCGGAAAGTTGTAACTTCGTAATGTTCGCCATTATAAACTACATTAATAGTGCCATGCTCTCTACCAATAGGGATTGTCTTTTCAAATATGGCTTCGATTTCTTCAGGCATCGCACTTGTAGTAATATCGATATCATGAATTGGTTTATGCATTAAAAAGTCTCTGACGGACCCACCAACAAAAAATGCTTGATATTCATTTGATTGTAAAGTTTTTAAAATAGGTTTTGCTTGTTCAAATATTGATTTAGTCATTATTATCCTCTAACATTTTTTTATAATAGTATTCATATTGGTCAGCGATTAAATCAGAAGAAAAGCGTTTTGCAACGTCTTCTAACATACGTTGTTGCATTTCGTTATACAATTTATCATTCGTTAGTAATTCCAATGCATATGTACTTGCCGTGTTACTATCTCCTACATCAACAATAAACCCTGTTTCTTTATGTTTGATGACTTCTTTGATGCCACCTGCTGTTGAACCAATAGGTAAGACACCTGACTTCATTGCTTCAAGTAACGTGAGGCCAAAGCTCTCTTTTTCACTTAATAATAACACTAAATCAGAAATCTGATAAAATTCACTTACCCAGTTTTGTTTACCTAAAAAAAGTACCGAATCTTCTATATTGAGTTCACGTGCTTTTTCTTTCATATCCATTAATTGCGGGCCATCACCTAAAAGAATAAGTTTTGAAGGTAACTGTTGATGTATCTTAGCAAACGTTTCAATAACTGTGTCAATGCGTTTGACAGTTCTAAAATTAGAAACATGGATAATCACTTTATCCTCAGGATTTATACCATAACATGCTTTTAATTCTAAATCTGCTTTGCTTGGTGTATCACCTTTTGTAGGAAACTCTTTTTCCCTAACGAAATTATAAATAGGAATAATTTCTTTATCAGTTTCAATGATATCTGTTGTTTGTTGTGCAAGTGATTTACTTACACTTGTAACAATGTCGCTACCTTCTATTCCAAACTTTATTGCATTTTTTAAAGAATGATCATAACCCAATACGGTAATATCAGTTCCATGTAGTGTTGTCATTATTTTAATGTCTTTACCAGACATGTGTTTAGCTAATATACCACAAACCGCATGTGGTACAGCATAATGCATATGTAATAGATCTAAATCATATTCGTTAATGACTTCAGCAATTTTTGTGCTTAAAGTGATATCATATGGCGCGTACTGAAACACTGCATATTGATTTACTTCAACTTGGTGAAATGTAATATTCGATAAAGGTTTGCGAATTCTAAAAGGTATATTTGATGTTATAAAATGGATATCATGACCTCTTTCCGCTAACTTGATACCCAATTCAGTTGCGATAATACCAGAACCACCCATAGATGGGTAACATGTAATGCCTATTTTCATAGGTGGAACACCCTTTCTTTGATTATATTAATCTATTTTCTTTCGAAACGATTTTTATCACGTGTATTAAATTTTTCCATAGTTTCGTTAAAGCTTTCAGTCATATCTATATCTAAGGAATTAGCAATACACAATAACACGAATAAATTATCACCGAGCTCAGCTTTTACTGAATTAACCTCTTCTGTATCCTTTTTCTTCTTCTCCCCATAATAGTGGTTGATTTCTCTTGATAATTCCCCTACTTCTTCAGATAATCTTGCCAGATTTGCTAGAGGAGAAAAGTAACCTGTCTTAAACTGACTGATATACGTATCAACTTCAGTTTGCATATCTTTCATTGATTTCATATTAAACGCCTCACATTCTAACGGTTTCTTATATAGTATAGACTAATTTTATGCTTCATGCATTATTCCTGCAACCCTTAGATTATATTTAAAAATCAGTTGATAGTTTATTCATTTTGGATAATTTAAAAAGGACTCATTACACGTACACTTCAAATAAGGACGAAACATAGTGCGGTTTGTGGCACATCTAAGATTTTCACTGTCTTTATAATCAATAATCATATTTGCGGTATAAAAAAATCCTACCATGTAAACATGATAGGAGATATCTTAATAGTTTATTCACTTGATCTAGCAATTAAAATGAAACGTGCAAGTTCTGCTAATGCTACAGCAGTTGATGCTACATATGTCATAGCAGCTGCAGATAGTACTTTCTTAGCATGTCGATATTCATTTTCGTTAACGATGTCTAAACTTTTAATTTGTTTCATCGCTCTACTACTTGCATCAAATTCAACTGGTAATGTGATAATTGAAAACAATACTGCAAATGACATTAAAGCAATACCAATCCAAAGTGCGGTAGAGCCTAATGTGCTCTGTAAACTAGTTAAAATAATACCAGCAAATACTGCCATATAACCTAATGAACTACCAATATTAGCTAGAGGTACCAGCGAAGTTCTAAATCTTAAGAAGAAGTAACCTTGCGCATGTTGAATCGCGTGGCCTACCTCATGCGCTGCGATGGCAGTACCAGCTACTGAAGGTCTGCTAAAGTTTGCTGGTGATAAGACAAGCACTTTTTTACTAGGATCATAATGATCTGTTAAGAAACCTTTTCCTTCTACAACATCTACGTCGTAAATACCGTTTGAATGAAGTATCTCAAGAGCCACTTCTCGCCCTGTTTTACCACTAGTAGATCTTACTTGTGAATACTTTTCATAGTTAGATTTAACCTTGTGCTGTGCCCATAGAGGCAAGACCATTAAAATAACAAAGTATATAATCATATAAATAAAAGACAAAAATCCTCACTCCTTTATTAATATTTTACTGTGGACGTTAATAATGGTCAAATATTTTATCCTTTTTAAATCGAGTTAAACTTAAATATAACACTAAAGGCATAATACTTAACCAAAATGCCAAATAAGCTATTGATTCGACATGACTCGCAATAAAATCATAATAAGGATATTGCATAAATACATAATCGATGATGTCATTGTGGAAAACCCATACCATCGCTATAAAAAATGCTACGATAGTCACTTTAAATCTTGGATAAAAAATGAAAGCTTCAATTGCCATAATACCGTGAGATAGTATGAGCATACAACCTGTGATTGTAATCATATCGTATTGAATAAATAAAATGATATTCATAATGACAGCCCATACACCATATTTAATGAGTGAAACAAATGCGAGCGCTTCAATAATAGGCAAATTCTTGCCTATAATCAAACCTGCGATAGCAATACATAGAAAAAGCGATGCAGTTGGGCTATCGGGCACAAAAGGTATGAATTGCCATTGTGTAATACTTATTTGTGAACCATACCAAATATACCCATAAATTGTCCCTAATAAATTACATACTAATAAGAAATACAACATACCTTTGTTATAAATAATAAGTTGCCAGAGCGTATTCATATTCATACTGTCAATCCTTCGGTAATATATTTAAATTTCTTAACTTAAAAGTATTAAGAATTTGAGATAATTGATAAAATAAATCCTTGTCGTGCAATTGTAAACTAAGGTCAATGTTATCTTGTAAATGTTTGATGATAGAAGACTCGCTTTGTTTCGATAATGGAATGCGATATATATCTTGAATATATATCGCATAATATGGCGAATTTAGCAATTGAGTTAATAATAATTCATCTAATTTTGTATCTCGCACTTCTTCTTGATTTAAATATAATTTAATATCAAAAGATATCTTTTGATCCGCGATATAATCAAATATTTTGTCATTGTTAATCATTACTTGATTTTGCATTGTGAATTTTATCGCTGGTTGACTTGTATTATCTGTCGCGATTTCTAGCGTGTTGTGATTAGAAATATATGCATCAACAAAGTGAATGTGTTGCAATAACTCAGGTGAGGATTTTATTAAATTCAATACCCATACACTTATTCTAGATTTAAAACGATATTGGAATAATATATATTCAATAAAACTAGCCTTTACTTGTTGTAGTGTATCAGTCATTATACTCACCTTCCTAACTAATTAGAATGATTGCAATCGCTCAGCTTCATCGTGCCAAGTTTCATTTGACGGGTCCATTTCAAGTAATTGATTTAAAATATTTTGAGCTTGTTTAATATAACCAATCTCTACAAGATAGAAGTAATAGTCGCTTAAGAATGCAGATTGTGTACGCATTGTTGGATAAGCCAATTCAAAAAAGTGTTGAGCTTCTTTATCTCGTTCTTCTTGGCCTAACGCATGTGCTAAATGCCACATGAACACTGGATCTAAGTCTTCTTCGTCAACATGTTGCAATAGTCCAATAAGTGCGTTGTAATCTTCTTCTTGTCTAAAGAAATCACTTAAGATTAAGAGTGGTTCTTGGTATGCGTTATCTACTTCTAAAGCTTGTAATAACAATTCTACACCCTCATTTGCATCACCATGTTCAATAGCAATACTACCTGTTGAGACCATTAATTCTTTATAGAATTGACTTAGTCGTAATCCTTCTTTACCAATTTCAATCGCATCTGCATGGTTATGTTCGTTTTCATATAATTGTTGTAAATAAAAATAGCCTTGGAGGAAATCTGGGTCTTTTGATAATAATGTTTGAACTAATTTGATGGCTTCTTGAGTTAAATCATTCTTTTCATATGCAATCGCTTTTTTAAAGTATATTTCAGAGTCCATTTCATCTTCATTAATTTCATCAAACATTTTAATCGCATCACCATAATTACCACTTTGCAAACTACAAATAGCCAAACGTGAGAATAGATTAATGTTGTTTATTTGATATTCGCCTGTTTCAAGCACAGTTTCATATTCTGAAGAAGCGCGTAGATATTGGCCATCAAAATAAAGTAATTCTGCCAATGCAAAATGTATAATTGGATCATTGGGTTCAATGTCAATGGCTTCTACTAATTTATCAATGGCTACTTCAAGCATATTTAATTGTTGATATAGATCTGCTTCTAACATCAAACGCTCTGTAGATAATTCCACTGTACTAAGGTATTCTAAAGCTTCATCAGTTTGATCTTCAGCAATAAGTCCCTCAATAAAATAGATTAAGAGCTCACTTTCGTCTGGGTATTTGTGGTAAAGCGTGCGGAATACCTCAAGTCCTTGTGGCATTAAACCATAATTGTATAATGTTTCACCAAGAATAAAGAGTGCATCGTCTTTTGGAGAACTTAACGCGTCATTTACACGTGTATCTAAGTTATCTAACTTCTGTAAGTTGATATCATCTATAAGTTTATAGATATCTTCCATACTTTTATCCCTCGTTTTCTAATTGTTTAAATTTAGGTAAGAAACCTGGGAAGGAAACATTGACAGCATCAAATTGACCAATTGTTAATGAATCATCAGTCAATAATGAAGCGACAGCAAGCATCATGCCAATACGATGGTCGGTAAAACTATCTACTGTAGCTGTTTGTTCAAATTCAGATGGATGAATAATTATGCCGTCACTTGTAGGTTGTAACATAAAGCCTAATAGATTCAACATGTTTGCTGTTGTGTCAATTCGATTTGTTTCTTTAACTTTCAATTCTTCTGCTTCTTTTATAATACTTGTACCACTAGCTTGAGTACAAAGTAAAGCGATGACTGGCAATTCATCAATCGATCTTGGTACCAAATCACCTTTGATATGTAATGGTTTCATATCTGGTGTATATTGTACCCTGATAGAAGCGGTTGGTTCTGGATTATCATTTTGATTGAATAGTGTTATATTTCCACCCATTTGTGTCACGATATCAATAATACCTGAACGAGTTGGGTTTATGCCAACATTGTGAATTGTAATATCACTGTCAGGTGTTATCAAGCCCGCGACGATAAAATAAGCTGCTGATGAAATATCACCAGGTACGTGGAAATCTGCTGCTTTAATGTGTTCAATGCTATTTTCAGGCAATGTTATTGTCTGCCCGTCTGTTTTGATTGGAATTTGATAATGTTCGAACATCGTTTCTGTATGATTACGTGTAATGCCTATTTCAGAAACCATTGTTTTCTCATTTGCAAATAAACTCGCAAATAATATGGCACTTTTTACTTGCGCACTGACAACCTCCATTTGGTATGTTATCCCTTTAATACGTGCGGGTTTAATGATTAATGGCGTGAAGTTATCATTTATGCCTGTAATATTAGCATTCATTAAGCCTAAAGGTTTCATAATTCTATCCATAGGTCTTTTCCCAATAGAAGCATCTCCGGAGAGTACCGTTTCGATGCCGAGCCCACATAATAAACCAGCAACTAAACGTGTCGTAGTACCAGAGTTACCGGTATAAAGTACTTGGTGTGGTGTTTGGAAGTATTTGTATCCAGGGGAATTAACTTCAATCTTATCTTCTAAGACCTCTATTTCGACGCCAAGCAAACGAAAAATTTCTACAGTACGAATACAATCTTCGCCTAATAGTGGTTTATATATCGTTGACTTTCCTGATGCTAGTGAGCTCAATATAATTGCTCTATGCGTCATAGATTTATCCCCAGGGACTTCTATATCTCCAACAAGAGGCCCTTTTATATCAACTGTTTTACTATTAACCAAATATGCCACCTACTTTTTAAAATATGTTTGTAAATCTTTAAAACTCTCTAACAAAGTTGATTTACCTACGTGCTTAACCACAGGATGACCAATGCCATCTAATAAGACCATTTGCACACCTAACTGATCATTTTTCTTATCTTTTAACATAAGCTCATAAAGCGGGTCGAATTCAAATGATTCTATAATATTTAAAGGGTAGTCTAAAGATTTTAAATAATTAATATAATGGGCTATATCAAAATTTTGGTTTAAAACTTTATTCGCTACAATAAATTGAAAAATAATGCCTATCATCACAGCATGGCCATGTGGAATTTTAAATGTATACTCTACTGCATGACCAAACGTATGACCTAAATTTAGAAATTTACGTACATGCGATTCTTTTTCATCTTGGACAATAAGATTCAATTTTGTCTCGATACCTTTATAAATATAATATTCAATTTCATTTAAAGAAGCTAATGTTTTTTTATTTGTAAAATGAGTTTCAATCTCATTTACATCATTATCATTGTTCAACAAAGCATGTTTATATACTTCAGCATAACCACTGAGTACTTCTGTATAAGGTAATGTTGAAAGAAAATTCAAATCATAGATAACTGCTTTAGGTCTATAAAAAGCGCCTATTAAATTTTTGCCATGTTTTGAATTAATGCCTACTTTTCCTCCTACACTAGAATCATGCGCCAATATCGTTGTAGGTACTTGGATAAAGTCGACGCCTCTTAACAATGTAGCAGCTAAGAAACCACTAAAATCTCCAGTAGCGCCTCCGCCCACTGCAATAATGCAAGTATTTCGAGTTAACTTGTTACTGAGCAAGGTCTCTATTGACTGTCCATAAAAATCTAGAGATTTAGTAGATTCTCCAGATGGTATAACAAGTTTGTGTGCATCGTATTCAGACGTGATGAAATTTAAAGTTTCATTCCATTCTTTATCAATTGTACCATCGACGATAAGCACAATATCCTTATATTGCTTAATGTATTGATGTAAATGATCTAAAGCATTATGTTTTATAATTATAGGGTAATTATTTGATTCATAAGTGGTTTGTAGTTTCATAGATATCACCTAGTTAATCTTAAAATTTTTAAATTAATCTTAGTATTCAATATTTAATAAACGACGTTCTTCAATTTGTGTTTTTAATTGGTCGATATGATTGCACTGGAATTCTTCTAGCAACGCTTTTGCAAGTTCGAAAGCAACTACATTTTCTACTACAACACTTGCAGCAGGTACAGCACAGCTGTCAGAACGTTCAACAGAGGCTTTGAAAGATTCTTTTGTATTTATATCTACTGAATTAAGCGGTTTATATAATGTTGGGATAGGTTTCATCACACCATTAACGACGATAGGCATACCGTTAGACATGCCACCTTCAAACCCACCTAAATGATTTGACCCTCTATAGTAGCCGTTTGTTGTATCGTAAAGTATTTCATCTTGTACTTCACTTCCAGGTTTTTCTGCTGCTTTAAAGCCTTCACCAAAGCTCACACCCTTAAATGCATTGATGCTCACTACACCTTGAGCTATTCTACCATCTAATTTGCGATCATAATGCACATAGCTACCAACGCCTACAGGTACACCTTCAATAACTGTTTGGACAACTCCACCTATAGTGTCACCTGCTTTTTTCGCATCATCTATTTTATCTCTCATTTGTTGTGCGATTTCATCGTTAATTACACGGACATCATTTTTATCAACATTAGATTTAATTGTTTCAAGGTCATATTCTAAATCATCTTTAATACCGCCAATTTCCATGACTCTACTATAAAAATGAATATCAAGTTGTTTAAGTAAAATCTTAGAAACTGCACCTACAGCTACGCGTGCTGCTGTTTCTCTAGCAGAAGAGCGTTCTAATACATTTCTTAAATCTCTGTGGTTATATTTCATACCGCCAATTAAATCTGCATGACCTGGTCGTGGTTTGGTAATGACGCGTTTCATGTTTTCTTGGTCTTCATCACTTATTGGGTCTGCCCCCATAATTTTTCTCCAATGTTTAAAATCATCATTTGTAACAATAAGCGTAATTGGACTACCAAGTGTAATCCCATTACGTACGCCTGATACAATTTCAACACTATCTTTCTCAATTTGCATACGACGCCCTCTACCGTATCCGCCTTGACGTTTAAACATTTCTTCATTAATATCTGATACATTGATTTCTAAATTTGATGGCACACCTTCAATAATTACCGTTAATTGTGGACCGTGCGATTCTCCTGAAGTTAAATATCTCATTATTTACCCACTCCGTTCTTTAGTACTTTAAATGATTATATGTCCTTTATCTTATCATATTCAATAGTTCAAATTAACAGAAAAATTTCAAAATTGTTAATGTTTATATGATATACCTACGTACAATGATAACATTTGAATATTTTTTCAGTAATAACTTATGATATTAAATGACTTGAGCATGGATTTCAATTGTTATTTTAGAAAGCAATATTGCTATTCCAATAGTATGATACTTAAAATAAAAAAACTGACTGTAATTTAATCTATACAGTCAGCTGTTCTCTTTCCTATTTACTTTTAATGTAATGGAAAGTAAAAGTAGATTTTCAAATGTTTAATATGTTTGCGCTTAAAATTACACTTATGTACTTTATTTATTTTCATATTAACTACATTATTTGAGTTATCTTGTAAACGATTATTCGTACAACCACATTTCGCGTGATTCTGTAAATTCACTTAACTCTTCAGAATTAAACCAAAGATTGATTTCTTTATTTGCTGAGTCTACTGAATCTGAACCATGGATAATGTTTCTTCCGACAGTTAAACCAAGGTCCCCTCTAATAGTACCTGGTGTTGCTTCTGATGGATTTGTTGCGCCAATGATATGACGAGCGACATGGACAGCATCTTCACCTTCTACTACCATCGCAAACACAGGCGCAGAAGTAATAAAGTCGATTAAATTACCGTAGAATGGTTTATCTGTATGTTCAGCGTAATGTGCTTCAGCAAGTGATTTAGGTACTGTCATTAATTTAGCGCCTACTAGTTTAAGCCCTTTACGTTCTATACGAGAAACAATTTCTCCTATCATATTGCGTTGAACCGCATCCGGTTTAATCATTAGAAATGTTCTTTCCATTGTGTGTTTATCCCCCTGTTAATTATGTATAATGTACAAAGATAAAATTAAATACTTTGAACAAAAATATAAAACAAAACATTATTATGTTTTATAGCACATTAATATATTAACAGTTAATTAAAGCGCTTTCAATGGTTTTCACATAATTACCCGTTTCTTTTCCCTACTTTTTTGATTATTTTTTTAAATAATGGTTTCGCATCATCTTTTTCTAACTGATCAATGAGATAAAGTGCTTTTTCTAAATATCGATCACTTATCGCTTGTGATTGCTTAATGACATCTGAGTTTTTGATTGTTTGAATACATTCATCGAATAATGATTGTTCGCTTTCAGGACTAAGTTGTTCAATTTTTAGTTTGAAATCTGGATTATTACGCATTTCTAGTAATACTGGAAGCGTTAAATGACCATTCATTAAATCACTACCTACTGGTTTTCCTAATTTCTTTTCTGTACTAGTAAAATCTAAAATATCATCCACAATTTGAAAACTCATCCCGATGTAATGACCGATCATTTTTAAGTTTCGAATGGTTTTGTGATCAGCGTGAGAAGCGATAGCGCCTACTTCTGTAGATAATTGGATTAGCAATGCCGTTTTGCGATTGATTCTTCTTAAATAATTAGTGATCGTTTGCTTCGCGTTAAATTGATCTTGAAACTGGTATAACTCACCCATACATACTTCAACAATTGCACTAGATATTACTTTATGTACACGGTTATCTTCAATGTTCGAAATATGTTCTAAACCCACAGCTAATAAAAAGTTTCCAGTAAGTATTGCTGTATCCTGGTCCCATTTTTTAGCGATTGTTAGACTACCTCGGCGTTTATCACTTTTATCAATAACATCGTCATGGACTAATGTCGCCATATGTATTAATTCAAGCGCAACAGCTACACGGTACACGTCTTCATTCATTTCCTCACCAAATTGACTGCTCAAAATAACGAAGGCAGGTCTTACACGTTTACCTCCTGATGAAAATAAATGATAAGAAGCTTTCTCTAGGATTTGGTCTTTGCTTATCAATGATTTTTCTAATTGTTTTTCAATTATCTTAATTTCATTATTTATATTTAACTTTGACACAGTAATCACCTTTGGTTGTTTCATTTTTATTTATAGCCTAGGTGCATCGCTGCAACGCCACCAGTGAAGCTACGTACTTTAATGTTACTAAATCCAGCTTGTGAGAATAAGCGTTTTAATTTTTCTTTATCTGGAAAATCAAAAGTAGATTGTTGTAACCATTCGTATTCATCTTTTGATTTTGCAAATATTTTTCCAAATACAGGCATAACAAATTTAAAATATAATTTGTAACACTGTTTGAATATTGGAGCACTCGGTTGACTTGTTTCTAAACAAACAACCATGCCACCAGGTTTTAGAACTCGATTGAGTTCTTTAAGCGTAGCTAAATAATCAGGTACGTTACGTAAACCAAAGCCGATAGTGACATAATCAAATTCATTATCTTCAAAGGGCAAATTCATAGCATCGCCGTGAATAAGCTGAATATTTTGCATATCCTTTGTTTTATTTTTACCTACTTCCAACATGTTTTCACTAAAATCTACACCTAATACTTCACCAGTATGCCCCACTGCTTTACTTAAAGAAATAGTCCAATCTGCCGTTCCACAGCAAACATCTAATGCCTTGCTACCTGGTTTAACATTCATTTCTTTCATAACACGTTTTCTCCATGTTTTATGCTGTTCAAAGCTAATGATATTATTGAGACGATCATATTTTCCAGAAATATTTTGAAACACATTATGGACTTGTTCTTTTTTCGCTTTATTATCTGCCATGTTTGATTACCTCTTTTTTGAATAAATTTCTGATTTAACTTCTTCTAAAATTGTGTTTAATTCATCTTTTGAATAATTTTTTAAATATGAAGGATGATTTTCTAACAAGTTAGTTAATAATTTTTGATCGATATTTGCTATTTTGCTATTGGACACATATCGATTAATTGTAATAAATGGAAATTTGTTTTCTATCTTTAAAATGTAATGCCCTATATCTTTTTCTGGAATTGCGCCATTATGAATGGATGATTTCATTTCGTTGATTTCCACAATCGCTTTACTCATTTCCTTTTGATAAATTGGATCATTTAACTTAGCTAATAATGTATAAAAGTGAGCGCTTAGCAAATCGCCAATCAAAATGGATTTTTTAGAGGATAGGTTTTTAGAAACCTCATCTAAATGACGCATCGCAGTATCTATAGTGAGGCAAGCTAATTTAGCATCTTCAGGTATATCATAGGTATCAAGAATTTGAGCTAACATTTTATTTACATAAATAGTGTCATGATAATGTATACCTTTCAAGCGCTGGGTAATTTGTTTTTCAAAAATGCTTAATGTCGTTTCCATGTTCACACCTCACGTTATTATCAATATACATATTAACATTATATAAGGAAAATTAAAATCGACGGTTTTCAAAGTGATAAATATTTACGTTTTATGTATTTTGTGAATTATAAAATTTGTGAAATAAACCATGAGCTTTTTACTGATTATTTTTGAAGAAAAACGATATATTAAAAGTTTATGTTTAATCATTTTTAAAAAGCTCTTAATATAACACCATTATACCGAATGATATCATATTAAGAGGCATAGTTAACAATCAATTTTTAGTTATTTATTTAAAAGAGCTTATAAAAAAAGAAAAAGCCCCTTTAAAAGGGCTTCGCTTTTAAGTAAAGAATTATTTAACTGCATCTTTTAAAGCTTTACCAGCTTTGAATGCTGGAACTTTACTTGCAGGAATATCAATTTCTTTACCAGTTTGTGGATTACGACCTTTACGAGCAGCACGTTCGCGTACTTCGAAATTACCGAATCCAATTAATTGTACTTTTTCACCTTTAGAAAGTGATGATTGAATTGATTCGAATACTGCATCTACAGCTAAACCAGCTTCTTTTTTAGTTAAGTCGGCTTGCTCTGCAACAGCATTGATTAAATCTGTCTTGTTCATTATGAATTCACCTCCCCTGGGGTCTATAATGATATCTTAATATCATTATGCTATGACTTTAACACAAGGATTACTGCAACTGCAATGATTTATGTGCAAAAAACGTTGAATTAATAGGATTTTAATATCAAAATGTTATATATTTGCAAAAAAGTGTAATAGTACTTTTTTATTCTGACTTTTTGCCACGTCCCATTAAGTCTTTTACACTTTCATCGACAGGTTGATCTTCAAATAAAACCTTGTATAAAGCAGTAGTAATTGGCATCTCAATATTGTGCGCTTCAGCTAAATTGTAAACAGATTTGGTAGTATATACACCTTCTACAACCATATTCATTTCTTCTAACGCTTTATCTAAAGATTTACCTTCGCCTAACTTATAGCCGAGTGTATAGTTTCTAGAGTGTGTAGAAGTACAAGTAACAATTAAATCTCCAATACCACCGAGCCCTAAAAACGTAAGTGGATCGGCGCCTAATTTTTCACCTAAGCGACTAATTTCAGCTAAACCTCTAGTCATTAATGCAGCTTTTGCGTTATCTCCAAAGCCCATTCCAGAAATCACGCCACTCGCAACGGCTATAATATTTTTTAAAGCGCCACCCAGTTCAACCCCTACTAAGTCATCATTTGTGTATACTCTTAAATAATCGTTCATAAATAAATCTTGTGCAAGCTTGCTCACTTCTGGTGATTTAGAAGAAGCAGCGACTGTAGTAGGCTGTTTGATTACAACTTCTTCGGCATGGCTTGGCCCTGATAATACACCTATGCCACCATTATGCTCCTCAGATATGCTGTCTTCTAACATTTCAGATACACGTTTGTAAGTATCGTTTTCAATTCCTTTTGCTACATGTATAAATATTTTTTGAGTGGTTAAGTGTGAATCAATTTCATTAGCCACTTCTCTCATTGCTTTCGTAGGTAGAGCCATTAGATAAACATCTGCATGTGTTATCGCAGCATTAATATCATGAGTTGCTGTAATCGATGTTTCAAGTTGTGCATTTTTAAGGTATTTTGTGTTTAAATGTTCTTCATTGATTTCTTGAACAGTATTTTTATTTTTTCCCCACATTAATACTTGATGTCCATTTTCCGCTAAGACATTTGCTAACGCCGTACCGAAACTTCCTGTACCAAATACAGTTATATTAGACATGTAACCCCTCCATTTATTAGTTTCTTCTTCTTGATATAATGTGCACAGGTGTGCCTTCGAATCCAAAAGCAGCTCTTATTTGATTTTCAAGGTAACGTTTATAAGAAAAATGCATTAGTTCTATGTCATTTACAAATACGACAAAAGTAGGCGGTTCTATCGCCACTTGAGTAGCATAGAATACATTTAATCTACGACCTTTATCAGTTGGTGTTGGATTCATAGAAATAGCATCTGTAATAACTTCATTTAATGTTGAACTTTGAACACGTTTTTTATGGTTTTCGCTAGCTTCAGTGATATAAGGGAATAGCGTAGATAAACGTTTCTTTTCTTTAGCTGAAACAAATGCAATTTGAGCATAATCTAAGAATTGAAATTCTTTACGAACTTCATCTTTAAATTTTTTCATTGTATTTGTTTCTTTATCTACTGCATCCCATTTGTTAACAACTATAACGATAGCCTTACCTTCTTCATGAGCATAGCCAGCAACACGCTTATCCTGTTCGATGATACCTTGTTCTGCATCAATAACTACTAATACGATATTAGAGCGTTCAATCGCTTTAAGTGCACGTAACACTGAATATTTTTCAGTGTTTTCATATACTTTACCTTTTTTACGCATACCAGCAGTATCAATAAGTACATAGTCTTGGTCATCATAACTATATTCAGTATCGACGGCATCTCGGGTTGTACCTGCCACATTGGACACAATCACTCGATCTTCACCTAGTATAGCATTAACTAAGCTTGATTTACCGACGTTAGGACGACCGATAATAGACAAACGTATGGTATCTTCATCGTATGGGTCTGGTTCTTCTTCTTTGAAGTGTTTAACTACTTCATCCAATAAATCCCCTAATCCTAATCCATGCGAACCAGAGATTGGATATGGGTCTCCAAAACCAAGTGAATAAAAATCATATATGTCATTTCTCATTTCAGGATTATCGACCTTATTGACAGCTAAAACAACTGGTTTTTTTGATTTGTATAGCATTTGTGCTACCATTTCATCACTTTGTGTTAATCCTTCTCGTACATTAACCATAAAAATGATGACATCAGCTTCATCTATGGCAATTTCAGCTTGCGCTCTTATTTGTGTTTGGAATGGTGCATCTCCAATTTCAATACCGCCTGTATCAATGATATTGAAGTCATGCGTTAACCATTCACCTGATGAATAAATTCTGTCGCGAGTCACACCTGGTGTATCTTCAACAATAGAGACACGTACACCTACGACTCTGTTAAAAATTGTAGATTTACCCACATTAGGTCTTCCTACAATAGCAACTATAGGTTTAGTCATAACTAACTTCCTCTCTTTTTTAATCTCTATAATTCTATCATAAGGGGAAAGTATTTCAAAAGAAATTATTAATGAATTCATTTTGGTATTCAGTGATAGAATAATTACGTAGTTGTTTCTATGTACATTAAAAAAATAAATCTTGCCCTAATTCAAATAGGACAAGATTTAAAATTGGTCTCAAGTGTATCTATTAAAACTTAATATCTTTAAGTTTATCTCCGAAAACGTCTCCTAATGTTGGATTGTCTTCGTCGTCATTACCATGGTCTAAATAAGATTGTGTCGTTTCACTATCGCTTTCAACGACATTTTCATCTGGTAATGTTGCTTTAATAGAAAGTGAAATACGTTCTTTTTCAATATCAATACTTAGTATTTTAACACTTACTACTTCTCCAGGTTCTAATACTTCTCCAGGCGTACCAATATGTGAATGACTAATTTCTGAAATATGAACTAATCCTTGCACGCCAGGTTTAATTTCAACAAAGGCGCCAAAACTTGTAAGTCTAACTACTTTACCTTCAATGTTTTCACCTTCGTTAATTTCGCCTCTTAGTGATTCGAATGGACTTGGTAACGTATCTTTGATGGATAAGGAAATGCGTTCAGAATCTTTGTCTACAGATTTAACTTTAACTTTCACCTTATCACCAATTGAAACGACATCTTCAGGTGATTTAACATGTTCATGTGATAATTCAGAAACATGTACTAGACCGTCTACGCCACCAATATCTATGAATGCGCCAAAATTCGTTAAACGTGCTACGGTACCGTCAATTACATCGCCTTCATCCAATTTGTTTAGTAGCTCTTCTTTTTTCTCTGCATTTTCTAATGCTTCTACAGCTTTACGACTAAGAATGACGCGATTATTTGCTGGGTCTAATTCTTCAACTTTTAATTTTAGAACTTGTCCATCAAAATGAGAGAAATCCTCGATAAAATCAGTAGAAATTAATGAAGCTGGTACAAATCCTCTTTGACCAACATCTACAACTAACCCACCTTTAACAACTTCAGTGACTTTAGCTTCAATGATTTCATCATTATCTAATTTTTCTTGTAAAAATTCATATGATTTTTCAGTTTCTAATTGACGTTTAGATAGAATATAAGCACCTGTTTCATTTTCTTCATCATATTCTACTTTGGTAACATAAGCACCGATTTCGTCTCCAACTTTTACAGCATCACTTGGGTTGTCAATATGATGCGTTGAAAGTTGACTTATAGGGATAATACCATTGAATTTGCCGCCATTTACATGTACAACGACTTGTTTTTCTTCAATCTCTTGAATTTCGCCAGTAACTTTATCCCCTTCTTTAATTTCGTTAATCATTGATTCGTTGAATTCTTCAGTCATCTTGTCTGCCTCCTTATTACACTACATATTTATAACATCTTATAATTTGACAGAATTGTCAAGAAATTCCACTTTATAGTAGGCATCCTAATTCCAATCGTTAAAATGATGTAAATTGATATTTTGCTTTATTTAATATTCTAATTTCAATAGCAATTTACATTGATATATATGCAGTACCCGTTAATAAAAAATGTTCTATGATATTATACCCTGTTTTTGGTATTTTATAACTTTTTTACATTATTTTAATAGAAGAGACCTAAATCTTAATCAAAGGTTAACGTGCAATAAATTGGTTAAAGTTTACTGACTAAATTTAAAATTTCATTTGTAACATCTTCAATACTCATGCCCGTAGTATCAATAGTAATTGCATCCTCTGCTTTTTTTAACGGAGATATTTCTCGGTTCATATCATATTGATCACGGTCAGAAATTTCTTGCTTTAATTGTTCAACATTAGATTGAATACCTCTTAATTCATTATCTTTTTGACGACGAATGGCGCGTTCTTCCACTGAAGCAATCATATATACTTTTAATTCTGCCTCAGGTAACACAACTGTGCCTATATCTCTTCCATCCATCACTATTCCTTTTTTTTCTGCTAATTCTTGTTGTTTTTCTACAGCAAATGTACGTACAGGCTCTTTTGAAGCTACATAAGAAACATGATTTGTTACATCATTTTCTCTTAAATAATCCGTAACATCTTGGTTGTCTAGAATTACCCTTTGTCCTTTTTCTTCATCATATGTCAAAGATAATACTGATGATTGAACAAGACTTGAAAAATCTTCAGTCTTATTTAATTGTAAATATTTATATGTAATGGCGCGGTACATTGCGCCAGTATCTACGTATATCATAGATAATTTAGCTGCAACACGCTTAGCTATTGTACTCTTACCCGCTGCTGCAGGTCCATCTAATGCGATATTAATTGGTTTCATTTTAGTAACCCTTCCTTGTTGTTTTATAAATAATATTTTATCATAAATATGTATTTTATAAATAGGAGGAATGCACACATGAAAAAACTTCTTGTCATACATACTGGCGGTACAATTAGCATGTCTCAAGATGAATCAAATAAAGTCGTAACGAATACTGATAATCCTATTTCCAATCATCAAAATATTATAAAAAAATATGCTGATGTGACTGAAATAACACCTTTTAATGTACCTTCGCCACACATGAATATTAAATATGTAGAGGAATTAAAACAAATTATCATAAAATCTGAAAAAGAGAACTATTATGATGGTTACGTTATCACGCATGGTACGGATACTTTAGAAGAAACAGCTTATTTATTAGATTTAACACTAAATATTTCTAAGCCAATTGCTATAACTGGTGCAATGCGTTCCTCAAACGAAATTGGCGCAGATGGACTTTATAATTTTTTGTCTGCAATTAGAGTAGCTATAAGTGATGAAGCAATGAACATGGGTGTTATGGTTGTCTTTAACGATGAAATCCATACAGCTAGAAATGTTACCAAAACCCATACTTCCAATACAAATACTTTCCAGAGCCCGAATCACGGTCCATTAGGTGTAATCACTAAACAAAGTGTACAATTTCATCACCGCCCATTTGAACATTTAGTATTAACGGAGATAAACCAAAATCTAAATATACCACTTGTTAAATCGTATATGGGTATGAAAAGCGACGTACTAACTTTTCATAGTGATAACCGAGTTGATGGCATCATTATAGAGGCATTGGGTCAAGGCAACTTGCCTCCCACTTGCTTAGAAGGTTTAAATCAATGTTTACGGAATAATATCCCTATTATACTTGTGTCGAGATCGTTTAACGGTATTGTAGGTCCTATATATGCTTATGAAGGGGGCGGAGCAACGTTAGAAGAAAAAGGCGTCATTTTCTCAAATGACTTAAACGGCCAAAAAGCAAGATTAAAACTTTTAATCGGTTTAAGTAATCATTTAAATGACGAACAATTAAAAAAATATTTTGAAGCGCCATTATAAGATAAATCAAAAAAGAGTAAGACTTGTCACATTACAAACTTTAGAATAAACCGATTTTAAATTTTATGTAACTTGTCTCACTCTTTTTTAATAAATTAAGACTCCAGTGGTGTTTGTTTTTTAGCTAATATACTTTGAGTGATAATACCACCATGATATTTACCATTTTCAATAAAAATTGTGTTAGCATCATTTCCTGCAGCAATAACACCAGCTATATAACAATTTTCGACATTTGTTTCATAAGTTTCTTTGTTGTGAACGGGTGCTGTTCCATATTCATTGCTATTAATTTTTATACCGATTGATTCTAAGAAATTGTAATCTGGATGATAACCAATCATAGCAAAAACGTAATCATTAGGAATTTCAATTAAATCACCATTTTGTTCATAAATGACACTTTCTTCAGTGATTTTCGTAACGTCAGATTCAAATGCCATATTAATTTTTTCATGTCTTACTAATGATTCGAAATTTGGTAATATCCAAGGTTTGATGGCCTTCGGATAGTCAGAGCCGCGATAGATTACCGTCACATGAGCGCCTGCTTTTTCTAATTCAAGTGCTGCATCTACTGCTGAATTTTTACCACCGATAATGACGATATTTTGATCAAAATAAGGATGTGCTTCTTTAAAATAATGCATCACTTTTGGTAGCTCTGCACCTTCTACTTCAAGCGCATTATGTTGACCGTAATACCCTGTAGCTACCGTCAGAAATCTACATTGATAAACGTCTTTAGTAGTCGTAAGCGTAAATCGATTATTGATTTTTTTAACAGTAAGGACTTCTTCGAAAGCATTGATACGCAATTGATGATGTTTGACCACTTCTCTATAATAGACTAGTGCTTGATTACGATGTGGTTTGCTTTCTTCGACAATAAATGGAATGTCCCCAATACTTAATTTATCACTAGAAGAAAAGAAAGTTTGATGTGTTGGATAATTATAAATAGCATCTACAACATTCCCTTTTTCAATTACTAATGTATCGATTCCCTTTTTCTTTTGTTCAATAGCGGCACTTAAACCACAAGGACCGCCTCCTATGATAATACTTTCTACTGTTTGCATATTTTTGTCCTCCTTTTACCACCCATTTATTATACCAGGACATAAAAAAAAGCCAAGAGATAGAATTTGAAAATTTAATTACAATAAAAATAAGAGTAGGACAAAAATCAAAATTAGATTTGATTTCCTATTCCTACTCTTATTGCTAAATCATAAGCAAACATTATTCTGGAATAACTAGTTGCTGGCCATTATGAATATCGTTGCCTTGTAAGCCATTTGCTCTTCTAATTTTTTCAACATTTTCAGTTGAGCCACTTCCATAATACTGGATTGCTATTCTGTATAAGTTTTGCCCATTTACAGTATGTGTTTGTTGGCCTGAATTGTTGCTTGATGCTTGATCATTTTGCTGGTTATCTTGCTGATTGTTCTGCGAGTTCGCATTCTGATTTTGGTCATATGAACCATTTGAACCGTCACTTTGATTAGTGGCTTGATCTTCTTGTTGTGATTGGTCACTTTGATTGTTTTGATTATTTTGGTCAGAAGTAGCAGCTTGATCTTGATTGTTAGATGCATTACTTTCTGAACCAGAATTTGCTTGGTTTGAACTATCATTACTATTATCTGATGCTGATTGGTCATCATCTTTATCAGATTTATCGCTACCAGAATCTTTATCAGAATCTTTCTTGCTGTCTTTATCAGAATCATCATTTTTATCTTTATTATCAGCTACTTGTTTATCATCACTATTGCTATCGTCATTATTACCATTTAAGGCCATACCAGCAAAAATTCCAATTGCAGCTAAAATGAGGATTGCAGCAATAATAGGCAATATTTTTTTGAATAAACCGCCTTTTTTCTTGTTATTTTCATCATTATTGTCGTCATCATTTTTATCATCGTTATTGTTATCATTATTGCCATCATTACCACCAGAAGCATTTGAATGAGCGGCACTCGCACCTGCAGCGCCAACACCTGCAGCACCAGCGGCAGCAGCGCCTTTTTTCTTATCACTATGTTGATTATTATCTTCAGAGGTATTGTTTTTATCAGAACTATCATATTGATTATCTTTCTTCGTTGTAGCAGCGGTAACACCTGCGCCTGCAGCAGCGTTATTTGATTGCTCTTTCTTACTTTCTTTTACTTCATTTTCATTGTTTTGTTTTCCATCGTTATTATTTTGATCTTTATGTTTTTTCGCAGCGTATGCGCCAGCACCTGCAGCAGCGGCAGCACCACCAGTGGCAGCAGCGCCTTTTTTCTTGCTACTTTGATCTTTAGTTTGCTTGTCTTGAGCTGCTGTATTTTCTTTTTCACTGCGATTTTGATTAATATTATTATTTTCCGAAGGGTCTTGGTTTTTATTCATTTCATTTGATTTTGATGATGTATCATTATCTTGCTGTTGATCGGCGTCAACTTGACTAGATGTACTGTCTTTTTCATCAATATTAGATTGATTATCTTCATTTTGATGCGTTGCGGTTTCTCTTCTACGCTGTCTCCTTTGAGCATTTCTTGGAGGGAATTGTTCGTCTTTTTTATCAGAAACTTCCTCTTTTACATTGTCAACGGAATCATTGACAGAGTTCTCTACATCATCCTTGTGTTCTTTTGGATCAATGGATTGACGATTTTTTTCAAAATCATCTTTAAAATTATTATTAGACAAATTCATCATCCTTCCGTATTTTAATTTATTATATACAGTTTTACCCTGAAAAGTAGTAAATATGTATAAATTATATATATAAAACAACTATAAAATGAGTATGTATTTAGTATTATAGCTTGATTGAAAAACGGAAGTAAAGCATTTATCTTTTATTTGAAAAGATTTTGTAATTTTTCATTATAATCCATTTTTCTTTTTACTTTTTTTCTATTTACGATATTTATATCAATTAATTCTGAATCATTATCACAACAGTGGTTTGGTTTTTCTGATAATTCCTCTCCAAAAAATTCAACCATATAAGCTCTTCGACATTGATCTAACTGTTTATAGCCCAGCATACGATGATAGCCTTGTTTTTTCCTTTGAAACGCAGTCGCAAAGATATGCCGTAATTGTTTAATAGAGTAATAGCTAAATAAAACCTCTAATATTTCTATCTTTTCTGGAGGCAAAAACATGCCTAACTCAAAAGTGTTTACATCCTCTTCTGTAATAACATCAGCGAACAGCAACGTTTCTAATAGGTAACTATCATCTGGCTGGAAAAGACTTATAGCTTGACTATATGCACCATCCCTGCCAGCACGTCCAATTTCTTGCATATAATTAGATGGACTAGTAGTTAAATGGAAATGTATAATAGTGCGAATATCTTTTTTGTTGATGCCCATCCCAAATGCACTTGTTGCAACAATAATTGGGATTTCGTTGTTTATAAATTGGTGTTGAACTGTGTGCCTTTCTTGATAAGTTAAATCTCCATGGTAAATACCTGTTAAAAACCCATACTGATAAATTGCTTTTGCTAAGTTGAGACACATTTTTTTTGATGAAACGTATATAATAGTCGGTCCTGAATGTTCTAAAAGTGGTAGCAACCATTTTAACTTAGCATGATCGTCTTCGAAGTTTTTATGGGTTAGAGATATGTTTTCTCTATTCATTGTAGTTTTTACAATAATGAAGTTTTTATTTAGCATCTGATTTAAGTCAGATGTTAAATATGGCGGAGCTGTAGCAGTTAATGCAAGTACATTGGCTTCAGGAAAATGGTCGATAATTTTGCCCACAAGCGCATAATGAGGTCTGAAATCGTATCCCCACTCAGAAAGACAATGTGCTTCATCTAAAACAATCAAGCCTAAATCCAAGTTTTGAATGAGTTTGAAATTATGCGGTTGCAACAAAAATTCTGGGCTTAAAAATATAAAACGACTATGTTTTAATAATTGCATATTTTGTTGTTTTTCATTTTCATCTAAACCAGAATGAATACACGAAACATAGTGTTCACCATGAAGTTTTAATTGCATAACTTGGTCGTCCATCAAAGATATTAAGGGTGAAATAATAAGTGTTGGTTTTTGCTTAATATAAGTTGGCAATTGATAACAAAGGCTCTTCCCACTACCTGTAGGTAATATGCCTAAAGTATCTTTGCCATTGAGTACATGTTCGATAATTGCTTGCTGTCCAGGTTTAAACGAGTCAAACCCGAACCACTTCTGTAATTCATGTTGTAACATTTAAATCACCTCTTTCAAATCCAACAATCAATAATTTAATTTCGAAATAACTGAGTTCTGGAAATTTTTCTTTATAATTTCTTAACCGCTCACCACGATTTCCGATATAAAATCTTAAAAATGAAGTGTCATGTTGACTATTTAAATAATCTTTGTATTTAGATAAATAACCTTTTATAAATAACTCTAATATATGGTCTTCAATTGTATTAGGCTTAACGTTTTGCATATTTGCTAATTGATTAAAGCTCAGACCATTTTTAATTCCGCTAAACGTTTGTTCAGTCTTAAATAATAGTGTCGGTAGTATGATTAACTGGTTTAAAATGGGATACTTTGCTTGTTCTTCTAATTCAAACATCATCATGACCAAATCATTTAATTCTAATTCAAACAGTCTTTTTTGAGAGACATTTTCTATTAGGCTGATTTGCTGTCGTGTATACATGCTTTCTTCAAAACCTTGCAAGTAATAGTGTATGTAAAGTGTGTTATTTTTTTCTATAATCGATTTGAATAAAACATTTAACTCTTCAATTAATTTATATTGTGTGTCAGCGTTTTTAATTTCCTTATATACTGCTTTTACCCGTTGTTGAATTGTACTGTGATGGGTAACAGGGATAAATTGAAACATCCCATGTTCTGTATTAGAAACTGTTTGGACTAGCAGTTGAATTGCTTTAAATGTATTTAATAAGCTATCGTATGTATGGCGCGGATGAACGCGTATACGTTGTTCCGAATCTTCGTTCATTTTGAAATCATGAACATTTCCCACAAATGATGGATACTTTAGGTTGGGTAAGCTATGATACAATGATAAGAGTTGCTGACTACAGGCGTCAAAAAAGGTTTGATGAGACTTTTTCCCTGTGATAATATTATATATGCTTTTTTCAGTTTTGTAATTGTGTGCTTGTGTAAGTGATAAGTGAATTATATTATACATGTTTACTCCCTCATTTTATAAAACGAAAACATTTGAAAAAATTTAAAACAGTAACTACAATACTAATTGTGTTATTAGTGTAGCATGTTTGTTAAAGGAGGCGAAGAAATTGGCTAAATATACAATTGTTGATATGGATACATGCATTGCATGTGGTGCTTGTGGTGCTGCTGCCCCTGATATATATGATTACGATGACGAAGGTATCGCGTACGTTATACTAGATGACAACCAAGGTACTGCAGAAGTACCAGAAGAATTATATGAAGATATGGAAGACGCATTAGAAGGTTGCCCAACAGATTCCATTAAAATTGAAGAAGAATCATTTGACGGAGACCCTTTAAAATTTGAATAAAGCATCTATTCAAATAAAACATCTTATAAAACTCAGTGTAGTCATTAAACAAATGAAAACGCTGGGTTTTTTTATTTTTAAATAATCAATTTAGTTTTATAATTGTATCCATAAGACCACATCATAAAAAAAGCTGGACTTTGAACTCCTATTTATAAAATGGGTTTCATCCAGCTTTCTTATGGTTATTATATATATTTATTTAGGTAAAATATGCTTTAAACGTTTGAATAAAAGTATAAATATTAATGAAATAATGATTCCTTTAATAATATTAAAAGGAATAACGCCTGAAACAACAACGATTTTAATGTTTTCAACTACATTAGAAAGGTTCATTATCATTCCGTAAAGCGGTAATAAAACAAAATAGTTTAAAATACTTAAGACGATTGTCATGACAATCGTAGCTATACTAAAGCCAACCACTTGTGTTTTAATTGTAGATTTATGTTTGATAACGTAAAAAGCTGTTAAAATAAAGCTTGCTCCAGCTAAAAAGTTGGCAATAGGGCCAACTGGATCGCCTATATTAAACAAAAAATTAAGCAAGTTTTTTATAAACAATACAATAATTCCTGCTATTGGGCCTAAGCTAAAAGTAGCTAACAATGCTGGAATATCGCTGAAATCTAACGTTAAATACGGTGGTAAAAATGGTATCGGAAATTTGATAAACATTAAAATAAATGAAACCGCACTTAACATACTTATTGTAATAAGTCTTTTGGTTTGTTGTTGCATATTAAATTATCTCCTTCCATTCACCTTGCATAGAAAAGGAGGATTTAATTGCATAACAAAAACCCTCCATCTTCTCCCATCCAGACTATACTGTCGGCTCTAGATTCGCACTAGATCAGCCATCTATCTTTAAAAGATAAATAGGTCGCAGGCTTTATTTACTGCCGGTTGGGAATCACACCCTGCCCCGAAGATGAATTTCTTAATTTTTATAAATATATCATAGCCTATTACTCAGATAAAAACAACAGACATGCTCTTATTCATTAAAACAGTAGCATTTATAAAATTAAAAACGAGATTAGAAAACAGAATATGTTAACTGATTTCTAACCTCGACTTTAGATGAAGGTATCCATGTACTTTTAAATACAAATATGGAATGGTTATAAAATGATACAGGTTTAACTTATTGCCCATTCTTTCTAAATTAAATACGTTATTTCTGAATTATTTAATATTAAGAGAGATTGCTACAATTATATGTTAGCAAATTTATTTACTAATATCGTGATCCACTGGTTTTGGTAGTTTAATAATGAAAGTCGTACCTTCACCTAGTTCACTTTTTACTTCTATAGAGCCTCCATGTTCATCAATAATCATACGGCAAATAAATAACCCTAAGCCAGTACCTTGTTTGCCACGTTTACGTGCAGTATCAACTTTATAAAAACGATCAAATACCTGCTGTAAATGCTCAGGTGCTATACCAGAACCAGTATCAGTGATATAAAGTATATTTTCATTATCAGATTCGCCATAACTAATTGAAATTAAATCGCCAGGTTCAGTATATCTAGTAGCATTATCAATAAGGTTAGTTAGCACTTGTTCAATTCTATCTGTATCAAAATACCACAATTGATTCTGAGTATTGGGATTTAAATTCATAGTTAAACCTAAATCATTTGCTTGTTTTTGGTATTTTTGTTGCATTCTGTTTAATAACGGATCGATGGGTTGTACAACCTTTTCTACGGTTAACCCTTCAGCATCCATCCGTGCTACATTGAGTAACTCATTTACTAAACGATTTAAACGTTTCGTTTCGTCCAGTACAATAGACAATGATTCATGTATTTCTTCAGGTTCAGTTACAATACCATCTACGATTGATTCTGTATAACCTTGCAATAAAGAAATGGGTGTGCGGAGTTCGTGTGATACATTAGCAATAAAATCTTTTTTCATCTGGTCAATATTATGCTCATTTGTCATATCACGAATAATTGCAACAATACCGCTTCTACCGTCTGGTTGTATTTGTTCGATATAACTTGAAATAATAACAAAATAACGTGTGCTAATCTCGTATTCTTCGAATTGTGTTTGTTTTGTTTTAAATGTTAATTCGTTTTGACGATCTAGTTTTTCTAAATCATGTTTATCCAATATTTTTAAAATGTTTTGTGCCATTTTATTAGATATAATAATATCTTTTTTATCATTAAATCCTAGTACGCCTTCGACCATCGAGTTAATTAAACTATCTCGTATATTTTTAGAAGATGATAGTGCATCTATATGTTGTTGTATTTCAGAGCTCATCGTATTAAAAGCCCGTGAAAGTTCACCTATTTCATCTCGTGAATTAACAGGAACAACTTGTGCATAGTCCCCTTTAGAAACTTTGAGTGCTTGTGTTCTTAATTTTCTAAGTGGTTTTGTGATACGAGAAGATAAGAAAAATGCAAATACTGTCGTTATAGCTAAAAAGATTATAGCAATAATTAAAATAATGACAGTAATGACATTGTTTGTATCTTCAATCGTTTTTAAATCTTGGTAAATAAATACACCACTGTACTTGCTATTATGCTGACTGGAATCAAGATTTTTAGATGGATAGCCAATTAATACATATGTCTTTTGTTGTTGTTTTATATCAACCGTGACGTGTTCTGATATTTGCTCTCCTTTGTCGAATACTTTTTCGTAATCTTTATTATCTTTAATTTCTCTGAACATCTTTTCTTTAGTTTCATCTTTATTTGCACTATCCATGTGCTTGTTATTCATAATAATCAGACCTACTGGACCTTCGATTAATGATTTACTGTGTCTAATAGCTGTTGCTTTATCATCTGAACTTTCAACCAAATAGCTAATTCTTTTTGCATCTTTGAGTAATGAATCCTCTGTTTCTTGCGTAAAGTAAGATTGTATAAACGTTATAAGGGCTGCGCTTAATAAAATTAAAACTGTCGTTACTATAAAGATTATAGTTAACCACAGTTTTACTACGACATTATTGAGTCGGTTCATTATCAGATTTAACCTCGAATTTATAACCCACACCCCAAACGGTTTGAATCATTTGAGCTGCATTCTCTGAAACTCGATTTAATTTCTCTCTTAAACGTTTTACATGTGTATCAACTGTACGCAAATCACCATAGAACTCATAGTGCCAGACTTCTTTTAAAAGCTGTTCACGATCAAAGACTTTGTTTGGTGTTTTCGCTAAAAAGATTAAAAGTTCATATTCTTTTGGTGTCAGGTTTACTTGATTATTATCAGCCAGTACTCTATGCGCATCATTATCAATCACAAGATGTTCAAACTCGATTAAATCTCGTGCATGGGGTTCGCTTTGTTCTGTATGTGCTACCTGAGTGCGTCTTAATAAAGCTTTGACACGTAATACAACCTCGCGAGGTGAAAAAGGTTTAACGATATAATCATCTGCACCGGATTCAAATCCTTCTACTCGATTTGTTTCTTCACCCTTTGCAGTTAACATAATAATAGGTGTTTCTTTATGTTCTCTTAATCTAGATGCAACAGCAATACCATCCATCTCTGGCAACATTAAATCTAATAAAATACATGAATAATCATGTTCCATTGCCATTTTATACGCTTCATGTCCATCTCTAGCTTCATGTGTTTCAAAAGATTCTCTTTCTAAGTACAATTTTAATAATCGTCTGATTCTATCTTCATCATCAACGATAAGTATTTCGTTTGACATAGGTTTCGTACCCTCCCACACTGCTATCTTTCAATTTCAATCACATTATATCATAGGTTGAAGCATAAAAGTGCTTAAGAATGAAAAGTTTGTGAATTTTTTATCAATATCTGGTTGTTGCCTATAGGTTCTCACAATTAATGACCATGTTCAGCCAATTGACGTAATACTTTTACTTCATGCGGTGTAAGCACTCTGCCTTCACCAGCATTCAATCCTTTTAAATCTAAAGGCCCAAATTCTATACGTTGTAATTTTGATATTTGGTAACCAAAATGCTCAAACATACGTCTAACTTGTCTATTACGTCCTTCCGTTATTGTAATCTCTACAAGCGTTGAATTTTTGTCTTTATCTTGATTTTTAATTTTTACGTTGGCAGGTTGCGTCTTACCATCTTCTAATTTAATGCCTTGTTCTAACGCTTTAACTTCTTCACGCATAAGATAACCTTTTAATTTAACGACGTATTTCTTTTTAATTTTGTAACGTGGGTGCGTCATTAAATTTGTGAATTCTCCATCGTTCGTTAGCAATAGTAAACCAGATGTATCATAATCTAAACGACCAACTGGATAAATCCTTGTTTTGATTTGTTTAAAGTAATCAGTAACTACTTTTCTACCTTTATCATCAGACACACTCGTAATCACTTGCGCTGGTTTATAAAAAAGGATATATAATTTATCTTCTTGTTCCAATTTAACGCCTTCTACTTCCACCGTGTCAGTAGGCTTTACCTTTGTACCTAGTTCAGTTTCTGTTTCACCGTTTACTTTGACTTTACCTTCTGTGATTAAGGTTTCAGCTTTACGTCTTGAAGTATAACCGCTGTTTGCAATACGTTTTTGTAATCTTTCTATTTCTTTACTCATTATTATCTCCTTTTTGGTTGACTAAGTTACTAAAGAAAGCTTCAATTTCTTCATCTTCTTCATCTGTAGTTGGTAGATCATCTAAATGTTCAATGCCGAATACATTTAGGAATAACTCTGTTGTATATAGCTGTTGGCTTCTAGAATCTTGTTCATCTTTCGCTTCAATTAAACCACGCGCTATCAAAGTTTTAACGGCACCATCTGAATTAATGCCTCTAATCATTTCGATATCACTACGAGATAAGGGTTGATTATATGCAATAATAGATAAAGCTTCCATAGCTGCTTGTGATAATTTCAATTTTGATTTTTGTTCTATTAATTTTTCGATATATTCTGAAGCATCTTTTTTTGTTGTAAGTACATAATTATTGCCAAAATGTTGGATCTCTAGCCCAGAAGCATCATATTCGGTGATTAAAGTATGCAATGTATTTTGATCAATTTCTAATATCTCTAGAATTTGCTTTTCTTCAAGTCCTTCATCCCCAGCTGTATAAAGTAATGCTTCTAGAACTCCTTTATCGTTCAATGCCATAGTTAACTCCTCTTAAAATATTTATATCTTCAAAGCTTTTTTGCTGTTCTATATTTACAATACCTGATTTTGACATTTCTAGTATTGCAAGGAAATGAGTAACCACCATTTCTAATGGTTCAGTAAAATTAAATAAGCTAAAAAAGTTAAATGATTCATGATCTTTCAAACGTTTGGTAACTTGAGAAGTAGCTTGTTGAATTGTAAATGTATCTTTTCGAATATCGACTGTTTTAGGCGTTTGATATTCGACACGATTTTTTACTTTTTGATAGGCGATGATCAATTCAGTTAAGTCAATCGTATGGTTTGAATCCCAAGTTTCATTTGATTCTAAATGCGTTAAATCAGTTGGATGTTTAGCATAATATTGTTCTCTTTCTGCTCTTTTTTCATTTAAAAGAACTGTATACGCTTTATAATTTTGATATTCTATTAATCGTTCAACTAAATTTTCACGTGGATCATCGTCTATATCCTCAACGTCTTCTGATTGAGGTAATAGCATTTTACTTTTAATCATAAGTAATTCTGATGCCATAACTAAATATTCACTTGCCACGTTAATTTCTAATCGGTTCATCGCATGTATATATTGCATATACTGCTCTGTTAATGATTTCATAGGAATATCATATATATCAATTTCAAATTTTTGAATAAGATGCAATAATAAATCTAAAGGTCCATTAAAGGCATCGAGTTTTACTTCATACATTTTTATCTACCTCATATTAGCAAGTTAAGTGCGGAATTCACTAAAATATTATAGCATGTTTAGTATAAACATTTAAATTTGGAGCGATATTCATGTTAAGAAATGCATTACAAGATTTTTATTTTCAATTTCATACGCAACAACATTACTTTCTTTGTCATGACATTTTAGAAGATGCTTGGAAAGCAAACCCGCATTATAGTAAAGAGGACGCAATTGTTAGTTTAATCTTAACTGCGACAGGTTGTTATCATTACAGAAGACAAAATTTTGTAGGCGCTGTTAAATCTTTTAAAAAGGCATTAAGTGTGATTCGAAAATTTGATTCAGCTTTAAACATTGGTCTTGATATACAAGCATATCAACAGCAAATACAAACTTTGATAAACACAGTTAATAGAGAACGAACTTTTACGCCAATTCAATTACCTATTACAAACGAAATGGAAGAAGACATATTAAAAAGATATCCTAATTATATAGTGACTTTTTATAAAATAGAAGATAGTTATATTATAGATCACCATTTAAAAAGAGATCGTACTGAAGTTGAAGCTGCTAGACAACGTGCATTACAAGCGCGACATAATGCACAATAAAATTATAGTGGCTTTTTATTGAAGTTATATTTTCCACATATACTATGTTAAAAAACACAGACTAGTTATTCAACCGAATAAACTGGTCTGTGTTTATGCTCGTGGATGAAATTCGTTATACATTTTACGAATTTGTGATTTAGACACATGTGTATACAATTGCGTAGTTGAAATGTCAGAATGCCCTAACATTTCTTGAACTGCACGTAAATCTGCTCCGTTTTCCAGCAGGTGTGTTGCAAATGAATGTCTTAAAGTATGAGGTGTTAAAGTTTTCAAAATATTTGCTTTAATACCATTTTGTTTAATCATTTTCCATATAGCCTGTCTTGATAAAGGTTTTCCATGCATATTTAAAAATAGTGCATTAGTTACAGTGTTTTTTAAAAGTTGAGGTCGAACTGTTTCAAGATAAGTATTTAAAAATTCAATAACTGTATCGCCTAATGGTACAATACGTTCTTTATTCCCCTTACCAAATACACGTATGAACCCCATAATTAAATTAATATCTTCTAATTCAATTTGGATAAGTTCAGAAACGCGCATACCTGTAGCATAAAGCAATTCTAGCATTGTTCTATCTCTATAACCGTTATTTTTAGATAAATTAGGTGTTTCTAATAATCTAAGTACTTCCTCGACTTCTAATACGTCTGGTAATTTACGATCATATTTAGGTGTTTCAATTAATACAGTTGGATCTTTGGCAGCGTATTTTTCTCTTAAAGCAAATTGATGAAAGCTTCGTATGGTTGAAATAAATCGAGCTAATGATTTCGAAGAGGCACCTTCATCATGAAGGTGTCCCAAGCATTCTTGAATTAATTGTCTATCTACAAAATCTATATGGCTGATTTTGCGTGATTCTATAAATTCAGCATATTTCTTTAAATCGCGGCGATATGCGCCTATTGTATTTACACTTAATCCTTTTTCAAGTTGTATAAATTTTAAATATTCATCTATCATATTATTCACTATACTACCTCTATTTCTGAAATAGTCATTTTCGATTTATTTTCCTTTAGCTTGGCATGAAGCGCATACACCATGAAACGTTAAACGGTGGTCTAATATTTTAAAATTAAACTCATTTTCGACTCTTTCCTCCACACGAGGTAACAAATCTTCTTCGATTTCTTCTACTTTCCCACATTCCATACAAACTAGATGATGGTGGAAATGTTTTGCACCTTCTTTTCTTAAGTCAAAACGAGCTACGCCATCGCCAAAATTTATTTTATCAACTACTTTGAGTTCTGCTAATAATTCTAGTGTACGATAAACCGTTGCAAGTCCAATTTCTGGCGCCTTATCCTTGACCTTTAAATAAACATCTTCAGCACTTAAATGATCTTTTTCATTTTCAATTAAAACTCTCAAAGTTGCCTCGCGTTGTGGAGTCAATTTATAAGATGATTGCTGTAATTGCTGCTTCACGCGATTTAAACGTTCTTCCACGGAAGCCTCACTCCCCTACTAATAATTATAATCATTTTAATTTAGTTATGATTTATATATATAAAATACCAATAATTGATAAAAAGCGCAAGTATTCTCGCCTCTTATTTATAATGATTATAATTAAGTAAAATATATTGTAACGCGATAATGGTTTTTGCATCTTCTAATACTTTATTATCTAGCATTGTTTGTATCTCACTCATATGATAGTATTCTAATTCTAAAAATTCATCCTCATCTAAATGCATTTCGCCATTTTTTAAATCTTTAGCTAAATATATAGATATTTTTTCATTTGAGAAACCTGGAGAACCATACATTTCTGAAATAAGTTCTAATTCTTCAGCAATATAACCGGTCTCTTCTTGGAGCTCACGTTTTGCTGCAGCTTCTCTCTCTTCCCCTTTTTCTAATTTACCAGCTGGGATTTCTAAAAGTGGTTTTTCACATGCTTTTCGAAATTGTTTGACTAATATAATCTTATCATCTGGCGTGATAGCACAAACAGCAACAGCGCCATTGTGATATATCAGCTCACGTTTAGAATTTTGACCGTCGGGTAGTTCAACATCGTGGACTTCCAAATCGATGATCGCGCCTTTATAAATGGAAGCTCTATGTATTGTTTTTTCAAATAAGTTCATAAATAATCACAGTCCTTTTAATTGGTTTAAGATATTGTTAAGATAAACACATTAGTAATTAAGGGGTTAGCGATTTAACAAATCAATGCGTTAAATGATTTATTTGTTTTTTAGCTATGTATAGATAGTTAATAATGAAAATGTTCATCTTACTTTATTATGTCTACGCCCTATTATTTAAGTGTATCGAAAGGAGAAACAACATGCAAAAAAATGTTTTAAAAAGTGGCATTGAAATTTCAGAGTTAGGTTTAGGTTGTATGAGTCTCGGCACTGATAAAAAGCAAGCAGAACCTATCATAGAACGTGCAATAGAACATGGTATCACGTATTTTGATACAGCTGATATGTATGATAAAGGTGTAAACGAAGCTATAGTAGGAGAAGCTTTAAAAAAATATCAAAACAGAGACGATATTGTAATTGGAACGAAAGTGGGTAATCGTTTGAAAGATGATGGCTCTACAACATGGGATCCTTCTAAATCTTATATTAAAGAAGCAGTTAAAGGTTCGCTACAACGATTAGGTTTAGACCACTTAGATTTATATCAATTGCATGGCGGAACAATCGGTGATCCTTTGGATGAAACGATTAGCGCCTTTGACGAATTAAAAAAGGAAGGCATCATACGAGCTTACGGTATCTCGTCAATTAGACCTAACGTGATTGATTATTATTTAAAACACAGCGACATCGAAACACTTATGTCTCAATTTAATTTAATTGATAACAGACCAGAGCCATTATTAGATGATGTGCATGCTAAAAAAGTAAAAGTCTTAGCTCGTGGGCCAGTATTTAAAGGCCTATTAACAGCAAAAAGTAATAGTGTGTTAGATTCAAAATTTAGCGAAGGTATTTTTGATTATACGTATCAAGAACTAGGAGAAACAATTGCTTCAATTAAAGAAATAGAAAGTAATTTAACTGCGCTTACCTTTAATTATTTAACCTCACACGATGCTTTAGGTTCTATTATCGTTGGTGCAAGTAGCCCAGAACAGCTAGACGAAAATGTAAACAACTACCTACATTCGAAAGATATAAGCCTAGAAAAATTAAAAGCAGCCCAAGATCGTGTTAAAGATTTAAACTATACACAGCATTTAAATTAATTCTTTTTTCATTTAGTCAAAAACGTTAGGTTCCAAGTTATAAGGAACTTGACGTTTTTTTATTTTGTAAAAATAGCGTTATTAGAAATAAATAGTTTAAGTTCATCTTTTGTCAGCAGCAGTAGACTCAAACTTAAAAACGCCTATCTCCTTTTTAGAATACAATTCAATTGTTAGCTAAAATAGCACAACTTTCATAGATACCATTTTTGACTATCCCATTCACCTGAATTATCCGAAGTAATACGCCTTATGTTATTTGGATATAACTATTTGCTTTAAACTTTTTTAAACTAAAAAGAGTATAAAAGTTATAGAACTCTAGCTTAATAATAAAAAAATTATTTGATATATTGGATTTATCATTTAGACATTGTGTAAAAAGGTTAAGCTTTGTTTTTAAACAATGACACAAAGTTTTTTTCAATAAAACGAGGTAGTAATTGATAAAACTTTAGCATGATATGCATCCATTTGGGTTCGTTGAGTTCTATCTTTTTGTTTATGATACTATTAATAATTTGGTCTGCTAATACATCAGGATTAAGCATCATTTTTTTATATTTTTGAGCAAACTTTAAGGTTGGGTCTGCTTTATCATGGAACGGTGTTGCTATTGGGCCAGTGTTGACAGTCATGACATGATAATTTGGTTTTTCTATGCGTAATGCGTTTAACACTTGATTCAAGGCCGCTTTACTTCCGCCATAATGCGCTGCATAGCCTTGTGTTAAAAAAGCAGATTGGCTACCAATACCAACAATAGAAGGATTTTTAGATAGATAAGGTTGTAACACTTTTAATAAAATATTAAAATGGACCACATTTAAATTATAGGTTTCTTGCATTTCAGTTACTGTATGGTTTTCTATTGATTTAAAATAACCTAGTCCGGAACTATAGATGAAACCATCAATTTTTGTATGTTTAAAATGCATATCTAAATCTAAAATTTGTGCTTGAGATTGTAAATCACATTTGATTATAGTTAAGTGATTTGTGTCGTATTGCGCTTTAATGTAATTTAATTTCTCTGGGTTTCTTGCAAGCACTGTTACATACACGCTTTTATGAAGTAGTGACTGTAAAATAGATTGACCTAACCCGCTTGTGCCACCTGTTAAAACATAATGTTTACCAATCATAATGAAATCCCTACCTTTTTGAACTTAGTACTAGTATATGTATTGAATTGCATTTTGTCATGCATTTTTTAAAATTATTAGCCATATTTTAAAACTATGTTAGTATGGAAACATAAAAAACAAAGGGGAAGTGAAGTCTTTACATGAAACTCGTATTTTATGGTGCTGGTAATATGGCACATGCAATATTTACAGGAATTGTTAACTCTAAAGTAATTGATTCCGATAAAATTTATTTAACCAATCGATCTAATGAAGTAGCATTAAAAGCATATGCAGACGAATTAGGCGTTAATTATAGTTATGACGACGCCGCTTTATTAAAAGATGCTGATTATGTGTTTTTAGGCACTAAACCGTATGATTTTGATAGTTTAGCTGAGCGAATTAAACCTCATATCAACGAAAAAAATAAATTTATTTCAATCATGGCTGGGTTACCGATTAGTTATATTAAAGATAAATTAGAAACAAGCAATCCTATCGCACGTACTATGCCAAATACTAACGCTCAAGTAGGACATTCCGTAACCGGTATTAGTTTCTCAAATAATTTCGGAGCTAAATCTAAAGAAGAAGTTGATGATTTAATAAATGCGTTTGGCTCTGCTATTGAAGTTTCAGAAGATAATTTGCATCAAGTTACAGCCATTACAGGTAGTGGGCCAGCCTTTTTATATCATGTATTTGAACAATACGTTACTGCTGGTACGCGTTTGGGCCTAGAAAAATCCCAAGTAGAAGAATCCATTCGTAATTTAATTATAGGTACAAGTAAAATGATTGAACGTTCAGAATTAAGTATGGAACAGTTAAGAAAGAATATTACTTCTAAAGGTGGAACGACTCAATCAGGACTTAATGCGTTAGCAGAGCACGACATCGAAGGTATTTTTGAAGATTGTCTACGTGCTGCAGTTAATAGAAGTATTGAATTATCAAACCAAGATAATGATTAAGCATAATTGTAATTTAAATTGCAATAAAAAACTATTGATTTTTAAAACTAAAGCATATTAACTTTGAGATTCATTTATGTTTGTTACACGGAAACGGGACAGGAAATCTGATTAAAAACCAGACTTTCTGCCCCGCTTTTTTAATGGAAATAGACTTTACATTTGCATTCCAGTTACCTAGTGCTACTATGATATTCGAGATTGAAATATTATTTATTTCTCAATCCTATTTTCAAAACTGCCATGAATCAAAATCACTAACAAAATTAAATGGCGGTGTATCATCTAAAGATTTTAATCTTTTACTAATTTCATTAACTTCTTCTTTGGTATAACGATTACTGATATGCGTAATCAAACTATAGTCTACTTGAGCTTCTCTGATTAATTCAAAAACGTCATCAATATGGCTGTGATGATAACTATTAGCCAATGTTTTGTCACCCTCTATATATGTGCTTTCGTGTACCATTACTGTCGCATCGCGTGCGATAAGCAATTCGTTTTTACATGGCATTGTATCACCAAATATCGCTACAACTGGCCCTTTTGTAGCATCATCTTTAAAGTCGTTGGAATTATATATTGTTCCTTTGTATTCGAATGTTTCATTATTTTTAACATCTTGATATTTAGGTCCAGGTTCTAAACCAATTTTTTTAAGTGCTTCAACATTAATTTTACCAGATTTATAGGGCGCTTCTACTCTGTATCCAAATGATGGTATGCCATGGTTTAGCATATACGCTTCAACATTAAAACCGTTGTGTTGGTAAGATAGTTGTTCTTCTATCTCGATATATGTAACAGGATAATTTAACTTAGATTCTGATAAATTAAGTGTAGTTTCTACATACGACTTTATACCTTTAGGCCCAATAATTGTAAGTGGTTTACCTTCTCCGCCCTGGAAAGAGCGACTTGTTAATAAACCAGGCAATCCAAAAATATGGTCTCCGTGCATATGCGTAATAAAAATGTGATCTACTTTCCCTAATTTAATTGAGTGATGCAGTATTTGATGTTGTGTCCCTTCACCGACATCAAAAAGCCAAATACTATTACAATAAGGCTCTAAATTTAAAGCAATTGCCTGCGTATTTCTGTCTTTAGTTGGTAGACCAGCACTTGTCCCAAAAAACGTAATTTCCATGCATATGCCTCCTCTTCTGCTTCATATTTTATCATATAAAAGAACGAAAAATATAATAAAATATGATAACACAAGCAAAATTGTGGGAACATAGCAGTAGATTGGTCTATAATAAATACAGATTTAATAAAGAATTGAGGTTTTGATCTTGAATACTAGAAATAAAGATATCCCATGCTTAATAACTATTTTTGGAGCAACTGGTGATCTTAGTCACAGAAAATTATTTCCATCGCTATTCCATTTATATCAGCAAGAAAATTTGAATGAACATATTGCGATTGTTGGAATTGGTAGAAGAGACTTATCAAATGATGATTTCCGTAGTCAAGTGAAGTCGTCAATTCAAGAACATGTCAAAGACACTAAGCATCTAGATAAGTTTATGGAGCACGTATTTTATCACAAGCATGACGTAAGTGATGAAGCAAGTTATCAATCGTTATTAGAGTTTAGTAATAAATTAGATCATGAGTTCCAATTACAAGGCAATAGATTATTTTATTTAGCTATGGCGCCTAATTTCTTTGGTGTTATATCAGATTATTTAAAATCTTCTGGCTTAACAGATACAAGTGGTTTCAAACGTTTAGTCATTGAAAAACCGTTTGGTTCAGATTTAGAATCTGCTGAAGAATTAAATGAACAATTGCGTCATTCGTTTAAAGAAGAAGAAATTTATCGTATTGATCACTATCTAGGCAAAGACATGGTACAAAATATTGAAGTATTACGTTTTGCTAATGCGATGTTTGAACCGTTATGGAATAACAAATATATTTCAAATATCCAAGTTACTTCATCTGAGGTTTTAGGTGTTGAAGATAGAGGCGGTTACTATGAGTCTAGTGGTGCATTGAAAGATATGGTACAAAACCATATGTTACAAATGGTCGCCCTACTAGCAATGGAAGCACCCATCAGTCTGAAAAGTGAAGATATCAGAGCAGAAAAGGTAAAAGCTTTGAAATCACTACGTAAATTACAACCTGATGAAGTCCGTCAAAACTTTGTTCGTGGACAATACGATGAAGGTATCATTGAAGGTCAAAAGGTTAAGCGTTATAGAGACGAAGATCGCGTAGCTGAAGATTCTACTACACCAACCTTTGTTTCCGGTAAATTAACAATCGATAACTTTAGATGGGCTGGTGTGCCATTCTATATTAGAACTGGTAAACGCATGAAGAGTAAGACCATTCAAGTCGTTGTAGAATTTAAAGAAGTACCAATGAATCTATATTACAAAACAGATAAAAAATTAGATTCCAATTTATTAGTAATTAATATTCAACCTAACGAAGGCGTTTCACTTCATTTAAACGCCAAAAAAAATGTTCAAGGTATCGAAACTGAGCCAGTTCAATTATCATATGCGATGAGCGCACAAGATAAAATGAACACGGTAGATGCTTATGAAAATTTATTATTTGATTGTTTAAATGGTGATGCGACGAACTTTACGCATTGGGAAGAATTAAAATCAACTTGGAAATTTGTTGATGCGATTCAAGAAGAATGGAATCAAAGTGAACCAGAATTCCCTAACTACACTGCTGGGACAAACGGCCCATTAGCTAGTGAATTACTTTTAAGTAGAGATGGTTTCCATTGGTGGGACGATATACACTAATTTATAGTTTTTAAATATTGCAATAATACAAGTTTGAAATATAGCTTGTGTTGTTGCTTTTTTCTTATACCTCGTTTGTGTTATGATTTAGACTATTGATTGAATCATACATAAGTAATTTTTAACTTGTTTACATTTTATCCTATTTAATATTTTTGAGATGTCAGTAGAACAAAAATGATGTAAAATAGTATTAATCATCAATTATTCATAACATTATGTATAGAAACAAAGTTAAATATATACTTGTATTTAACTAAATTAGGAGTGAAAGTTTTGGACGTTATCAAGCAAATTCAACAGGCAATTGTGTATATTGAAGATCATTTGCTAGAGCCTCTATATTTGCAAGCATTGAGTGATTACGTTGGTCTTTCACCGTTCCATATTGACCAATCATTTAAAATGATTGTGGGCCAGTCACCAACAGAATATGCTAGATCAAGAAGATTAACTTTAGCAGCCAAAGATATTTTAAGCGGTTCAACGCGCTTGGTGGATGTCGCAAAAAAGTACAACTACAAAGATACTAATGATTTTGCCAATGATTTTAGTGACTTTCATGGCGTTTCTCCTATTCAAGTCAATACAAAACGAGACGAATTAAAAATGCAACCAAGGCTTTATATTAAACTTACTACTACTGAACGTGCACCCTATACGTATCGTTTGGAAGATACGCCAGGTATTTCATTAGTAGGTTATGCTAAATTTTTAGATTCAGAGGAAATAGATAACCCTTATAAAGTACCTGATTTCTTAGAAGATTTATTGGTTGAAGGTAAAATTAAAGAATTACAACGATATAATGATGTCAGTCCATATGAACTATTTGTGGTTAACTGCCCACTTGATCAAGGCATGGAAATATTTGTAGGTGTTCCTAGTGAACGTTATCCTGCACATTTAGAAGATCGATTTTTACCTGAAAGACAATATGCTAAATTCAACTTACAGGGTGAAATAGACTATGTCATTAATGAAGCTTGGTATTATATTGAAACGAGTCTCCAAATGACTTTACCTTATGAGCATAATAGTCTGTATGTTGAAATATACCCATTTGATATTTCTTTCGACAACCCTTTCACGAAAGTCCAATTATGGATGCCTGTCGATCAAGAACAATATAATAAATTAGATTATTAAGCATTTAAATAAAATAATAAACACTACCACTCTTTAATTTATATATTATAATATTTTTGTATCATACCGGCAGTGGTTTGGCCGACTCCTGAGAGAAGAGCGCTAGCTGAATACTACAGGCTAAATCAGTGTCCACGAAAAGCGTACAAAAAAACTGCCAACAAAATTGGAGACTTTGTCGACAGTTTGAGACAAGAGCCCTAGCTCTTGTCTTTTTTTTGTTTACATTGAAATCATTGTGGTTTTTAACATACTGATTGCTTAAGTAGGATATTAAGAGTGAGATACTGCAGCTTGAACTATAATACTAAGATAAGTATTCAGATCCAAAATTAGAAATTTTTTCTTCTAATAAAATGAAGATGCGTTTTATTTTTTATGATCTGTCCGTTTTTTAATTTGTTTATTGAGCAAATTCACTAAATTCACTTATATTCTAATAACAAACGATTCGTATGGTTGAATGTTTTCAACATCTGGGAAGCTATGCTTATAATTGTGTAATAATATATTTTCTTGTTTGAAATTGATTGGATAATTAAGTGTTGCTTTTTTATCTGTTAAATTACCAACTACCAAAACCATTTGGTTACCCAATTCTCTTGTATAAGCAAATATTTGACTGTTGTCTGGATCTACTAAATTAAATATACCGTAAGTAAAAATGTCATGAGATTTTTTCAAGTTAATTAATGACTTATAAAAGTTTAAAATTGAATCTGGGTCATCTTGTTGTTGTGCAACATTAATTGTTTTATAGTTTGGATTGACTGGGAACCAAGGTTCTACTTGGGAGAACCCTGCAAAATCAGAATCGTCCCATTGCATCGGTGTACGTGAATTATCCCTATTTTCCACCTTGTGTTTATCTAATAGTTTTGTAACATCTCCACCTTGTTTTTTGACGATTTTATATTCGTTTACTACGGCTACGTCATTAAAGGTCTCAATATCTTTAAATGGGTAATTTGTCATACCGATTTCTTGCCCTTGATAGATAAACGGTGTCCCTTGTTGTAAAAAGTAAACAATAGCATGACTTGTAGCTGACTCAAACCAATAATATGTATCGTCTCCCCAAGTTGATACACGACGAGGTTGGTCATGGTTTTCTATAAATAATGCGTTCCATCCAACATTTTCAAGTTTTTTCTGCCAATGATTCAGCACTTTTTTATAAGCATTTACGTCAAATTTGATATCGCCAGAATTCCATAAACCTAAATGTTCAAATTGAAAGATCATATTAAATTTTCCGATTTGTTCACCAACCCATAGCTCAGCATCATCAGGGCTCACACCATTTGCTTCTCCTACAGTCATAATATCGTATTTACTCAACGACTTAGCTTTCATCTCTTGTAGCCAAGTTTGAATGCCCGGCTGGTTCATATCAACTTCAAATGCTGGTGCATAAGTTTTACCTTCAGGCACATTTAAATCACCTGCTTCAAATGTTTTCTTAATATGAGTAATAGCGTCTATTCTAAAACCATCGATGCCTTTTTCAAACCACCAGTTCATCATATTAAAAATTGCATTTCTTACTTCGTCATTTGCCCAATTTAAGTCTGGTTGTTTTTTACTAAATAAATGAAAATAATATTGACCAGTATGTTCATCAAACTCCCATGTAGAACCATTAAATATACTTTCCCAATTATTTGGTTCAGAGCCATCTGGTTTTGGATCTTTCCATATATACCAGTCTCTTTTAGGATTATCTATACTAGATTTTGATTCTATAAACCATGGATGTTCATCTGACGTATGATTAACTACTAAATCTAAAATTAATTTCATGTCTCTTTGGTGCACTGCTTCTAACAGTTGGTTGAAATCTGACATCGTTCCAAATTCATCCATAATATCTTTATAATTACTAATATCATAACCATTGTCATCATTAGGGGATTTATACATTGGACTAAGCCAAATCACATCAATGCCTAAATCATAAAGATAATCTAATTTTTCTATAACACCTGTTAAATCACCAATACCATCATTATTTGTATCTTTAAAACTTCGTGGATAAACTTGGTAAGCAACAGCTTCTTTCCACCATTGTTTAATCATATAGATGCTCCTTTATATGTATGGATTTAAGTTTATTAATTTTCGTAACTATTTCAATATTTTGTTTCTTTATTTTTGGATTTTTAATCAATGCTACTAATTTTAATCTAGCACGTTCTCTCAAAGATTTTGAAAATATCTCTACCGTTATTTAAGGAGATGTCGCAAATCTTGTTATATAATATTTGCTAATAGTATTAGTATGTATATCATCTGTAATTTTAATGTTTAAATACTAAGTAGAAGATGATTTAACATAGTACCAGATATAATTATACCAGTTGGCAATTTATGTATTGATATTAAGGTATTCAAATAGTTTTTATTCGCCCTATATCTATATCAATCAATTTAATATCGCTGTAACTTCATTAAATTGAAATATGTTTTGCAAACCGCAGATTATATCTTTAACAACTTGATATTTATCTTTTTCAGCTAAAAACAATAAACGTGTATGATTTTGTTGTATAAGGTAGTTAGTTAATGATTCAGAAGTCATCATTATCATCTAAAGATTTACCCATTACTGCATAAGGTGCTTTATGTAATTTTAATAAATTAGTGCTTTTATCAAGTTCTATAGGATATAATAAAATAAATTCGTCCACTGAATGATGAAAAATCATATATTTAACTTCTTCATCTCTGCTACTGAGGGCTAAATTATTATTTAGTTGCATGATTAGCGTAATGAATAAGTAAATAAAAGTCAAAAGATATATGCAATCGTTTGCATAAAAATCAATGTTACTAACCTGTATTGTGTTGGAGGTAAAGTTGTATATTTATTGTTATTGATAACAAGTAATATGTTAAAAAATATATTCTATTTTCATTTTGTTTACAAATCGTATTCTATCATTCATAGGAGTTAAGATTGACATTTACATTGTTAGTGAGAATTGAGCCGTATTATATTTAAAAACATAAGGTTTTAAATATAAAGAGAGCCAACCCGATATTACGGGTTGGCCCTCTTATTTTGAACATGGGTATTTATATCCCAAGCGCTATGCTTTGCTTAAATCGTCAATTATATACGTAATCTAGTCTTCAATCCATTGTGTATGGAATATGCCAGAACGATCTTTACGTTCATAAGTATGCGCACCAAAATAATCACGTTGTGCTTGGATTAAGTTAGCAGGTAAGTTTTCTGAACGGTAACTATCATAATAGTTAATGCTTGCAGAGAAACCTGGCGTAGGGACGCCATTTTGTACACCTGTTGCTACTACATCACGTAAAGCATCTTGATAATTCGTTACAATATCTTTGAAATAAGGATCTAATAATAAATTTTGTAAATCTTTATCATTATCATATGCTTCTTTTATTTTTTGTAAAAATTGTGCACGGATAATGCAACCTTCGCGCCAAATCATAGCTAATTCACCAAGTTGAAGTTCCCATTCGTTGTCTTCACTTGCTTTTCTCATTTGAGCAAAACCTTGTGCATAAGAACATATTTTACTCATGTAAAGCGCTTTGCGAATTTTTTCTAGAAATGCTTCTTTGTTTCCTTCAAATTTAGCATTTGGGCCATTTAATTGTTTTGAAGCATTTATACGTTCTTCTTTAATTGAAGAGATAAAACGAGCAAATACAGATTCAGTAATAATAGTCAATGGAATACCTAATTCTAATGCGTTGATAGATGTCCATTTACCTGTACCTTTTTGACCAGCAGTATCTAAGATTTGTTCAACTAAAGGTCCATCAGTTTCATCATCTAATTTATTGAAAATGTCACCAGTAATCTCAATTAAGTAACTTGATAATTCACCAGCATTCCAATCTTTAAATGTTTGCGCTATATCTTCGTGAGACATACCTAGTAAATCTTTCATCATTGCATAACTTTCAGCAATTAATTGCATATCAGCGTATTCTATGCCATTATGAACCATTTTAACATAATGACCAGCGCCATTAGGTCCAATATAAGCTACACATGGTGCGCCGTCTTTTGCTTTTGCTGAAATTGCTTCTAAGATATGACTGACTTTATCAAATGCGTCTTTTTGTCCACCAGGCATAAGTGAAGGTCCTGTTAATGCACCAACTTCACCGCCAGATACACCCATACCAATGAAATTAACGCCACTTTCAGCAAGTGCTTTATTACGTCTAATTGTATCTTGATAATTTGTATTACCACCATCGATTAAGATATCATCATCATCTAATAACGGTAACAATGTATCAATCGTTGCATCAGTAGCAGCGCCTGCTTTTACCATTAATAAAATCTTACGGGGTTTTTCTAAAGAATTTACGAATTCTTCCATTGAATATGTTGGATGTATATTTTTTCCTTCAGATTCTTTGACCATTTCGTCTGTTTTTTCAGAAGAACGGTTAAAAACTGAAACGCTATATCCACGTGATTCAATATTCCAAGCAAGGTTTTTACCCATTACGGCTAAACCTACTACACCAATTTGTTGTGTCATTTAACTAACCTCTCTTATTAAAGTTTTCTAGTATATTGTATCACAAAGGTAACTAAGTATTCACTTAATCAGTTTATAGTCTGCAAATTTAATACATGATTAATACTTAAAAGTTGTTCGGCCAGTAAGTTTAAAGATTGAACCGAGATTCTTTCTTCTGTTGTATGAATATTTTCATAGCCCACACCTAAAATAACAGTTGGTATACCAAGTTCGTTTATTATATTACCATCTGACCCTCCGCCTGCGATAACAGTATTGGCTTCTAATCCTAGAGAAGAGGCACTAGCTTTTGCCACAGTAGTTACTTTTGAGTCATCAGACAATTTAAACCCAGGATAACTTTTCGTTATATCTACTTCTGCATGGCCATCGTATTTCTTAGCTATCGTTTCGAATACAGATTTCATGTGATTGACTTGCTTGATGATACTTTCTTCTGAATGGGAACGTGCTTCTGCGTTCAGAGTTACTTTATCAGCTACTATATTGGTTGCTGAACCTCCTTCAAAGCGACCAATATTCGCCGTAGTATAAGTATCAATTTGGCCTAAATTCATTTCGCTAACAGCTTTAGCAGCAATGTTGATAGCACTTATCCCTTTAGTAGGCGTGCTTGCATGCGCGGTTTTACCATATATTGTTGTATTTATTTTCATTTGAGTCGGTGCACCGATAACAGTTGTGCCTACAGGTACGCTTGCATCTATTGCGTAACCGTAATCTGAATCTAGTAATGATTGATCGAGAAATTTAGCACCTTTTAAACCAATTTCTTCGCCTACAGTTAAAATAAATTGTATTTGACCATGAGGTATATTCTTTTCAGAAAGAACGCGAATAAATTCTAAAATTGCAGCTAATCCTGCTTTATCGTCTGCACCTAATATGGTGGATCCATCCGAATATATGTATCCATCGTCTTTCACTGTTGGATTGACGCTTTGACCAGGCACTACGGTGTCCATATGGCTTGTAAAATATATTTTGTCGAGAGAGGCTAAATTGGGCGTAGCTTTTAATGTACATATTAAATTATTTGCCCCTAAATCAGTCTCACTACTTGCGTTATCTTCAACCATTTCTATATTATACATTTCTAAGATAGCTTTGAGATAGCTTTGAATTGGTTGCTCATTACCGCTTTCTGAGTCGATTTTCACTAATTCTAAAAACGTATCTAAAAGACGTTGTTTATTTATCATTATTAAATCCCCTTTTCTACATCGTGATTACTTATATTAGTTTACATAAATACAAAGTTAAGAAAAACTAATATGTTTATACGTATAACGCGTATTATGATATAATAATGCAGTGAAAGTGATGTATTATTGTAATCAAGAGAATGATTTAATTTGAAAAAGTGAAATGCTTATATAAGATTTGGAGGAATAAACTTTGAATAACAACAAAGTATTAAGAGTTATTATTGTAATAATGTTAGTGGCCGTAGTACTTGCATTAATATTAACAAGTATTGTTCCTTTAACAAGTTAAAATAAAAAATTTGAACTGATTAAAAAACAGATTTTGTTAAAATATCATTTAACGGTTTAGGTGTTATTGATGCCATCGTTAAATGATATTTTTTTTAATCTAATTTTAAAAACTAGCTAAAAAACTTGCAACGTCAATATCATACGTTTATCTATAATATTGATGAGGAGAATACCTAGAATCAAAATGCGTCTATGGATATAAGTTATGAGCGTTGTAATACGATTATAAAGTTGGTTAGCAATTAAGTATAAACTTGAGTTCACATGTCATATACCCCTATTGATTCCTTTATATAAAAAAGAGACCCAGATAGGTCTCTTCAGATTGCTTGTAAAAAAATTTCAACGTTTGCACCTTTTCTAATTATACTTGCCAGAGCTATACAAAATCTTTAAAAAGATAGATTTTTATGCTTTCTCACTATACAAGTTAAGGTGATCAATTTGTATATGTTTCGCTTTTTATTATTTTATGAAAGGTTTGGTAGTTTTTTATTTTTGTGCAGTTTTAAAGAACCAAATTGTGATTTGACTTCTAAATATTTTTCCAATTCATTTAACAATTGCATCATATTCGCTCTCGTTCTAAAAGAAGCATGTGATTTTGGTAAATCTAATTGATTTAGTTCTATTCTTATTTCATATAAAGAATGCAATCTTAACACTGTATAATCATTACTATTTACATTTGTAGCAACTTCAGAAAATAAGCCACATATTTTTGACAAAATTGCATCTTGCGTTTCAATATGATTAATCATTTTAGCCATTCTTTCTAATAATTCTAGTTGTTCTTCTCTCATATCAAAATAGTGGTAATAAGAATTTTCGTTACGAACAAAATGGTTTTTAACATCTCTAAAGGCTATTGATTTTGCTTTTTGAATTGTGAGTTGTAATTGATTAAAAGAAATATTTAAAGTTTGCTTTGGGTCTTTACACGTAGCGCTGAATCTTTCAAATATAACTATAAATTGACTTTCTATTTCGTCTTTATATTGCTTTAATTTAAAATCTAAGCTAGGCATGATTAAGTTCATTATAAAAGCAATACCAAGACCTACAATTAACAGTAAAACTTCATTTATAAATAAGTGTATATCGATGGTATTTGCGTTAAACACGTGAAGTAGGATAACGCAACTTGTTACCACTCCTTCTTGTACTTTGAAAACTACAGTGAGTGGTATAAACAGAAGTACGATGAGTCCGAGTACAATGGCACTTTGACCTAAGTAACTAAAAACGAAAGATCCTATAATTAAGATTAATAAACATGAGACAAACCGAGATACAATTGCTTGTAGAGAGTGTACTTTCGTGTGCTTAATACAAAGCACAACTAAAATGGCACTAGAAGCAAAATTATCTAAACCTATGAATTTAGCGATAATAATCCCCAGTGCCATGCCGATAGCTGTTTTAATTGTTCTAAATCCGATTCGATATGGATTTAACCGCGACATCGATTTATCCTCTATCTTTCATCACAATATGCTTCAAATAAGTTTTGTAATTGAGTGATGACATCCATGACATCATGACCTTCGATTTGGTGACGTTCTATCATCTCAGTAATTTCACCATTTTTTATTAACGCAAATGATGGACTAGATGGCGCATAACCTTTAAAATAATCTCTTGCTTGTTGCGTTGCCTCTTTATCTTGCCCAGCAAAAACTGTAACAAGTCTATCTGGTAATACATCATAATGTAAAGCATGTGTTGCTGCTGGTCTTGCGATGCCACCTGCGCAACCACAAACTGAATTCACCATAACGAGTGAAGTCCCATCTTGATTTAATACTTTATCTACTTCTTCTGCAGTTGTTAATTGCTCATATCCAGCCTCTTCTATTTCATTTCTAGCTTGGCTTACTACGTCATTCATATATAAATCAAAATTTAAATCCATTTTCAAATCACCTTTCATTATCAATTTATTAACTTCATTCTACTAATATCTAAACAATAGTTCAACATGTGCGTTCAATGTGTAAGGCATGACAAACTCCATGGAAACGTTAAAGACATTGAAATAAATACTTAAAATATAAAATAAAAGAAGTAAACTAGAAACCAAAATGAACACTTTTGATTTCAAAGGCTTACTTCTTTTTAATGACATCTTTAACAAATACTTATGACAAAGCAATGTCAGAGCTGCATCATGGTATAAAATTGTTAGCCGGTAACTGGTACCAAAATACATTTATATCAAGCGTTTTGATGTTTAGCTGAGAGGACGAAATGGTATTCCACACAAACATAATATAAATATGAAATACATCGCTCTAATTTTAAAAACATTGAGCATTTGATAAATAATGCAATAACAATCTTAGTATATACTTGTATTTTCAATAGAGTATTGCTCAATTCTTGTTTTTACAAAGTTCATAAATCTTCCTGCTTGTAAGCCATCTAAAATACGGTGATCAATCGAAATACATAAATTAACCATATGTCTAATTGCTATCATATCCTCAATGACTACGGGTTTTTTAACAATAGACTCAATTTGTAAAATAGCTGCTTCAGGGTGGTTAATGATGCCCATCGATGACACTGAACCAAATGTTCCGGTGTTATTCACTGTGAATGTGCCACCTTGCATATCTTCTGTTCTTAACTTTTTGTTACGTGCTTTTTGAGCTAAATCATTTATTTCTCTCGCTATACCTTTAAGTGATTTTTCATCCGCATTTTGAATAACTGGTACATATAGTTTCTCTTCATCAGCTACGGCAATTGATATATTAACATCTTTATGCATCACTATTTCAGAGTCTTGCCAGCTACTATTTAGAAGCGGATATGCTTTTAGCCCTTCAGCTACAGCTTTAACAAAGAATGCAAAATAAGTTAAGTTGTAACCTTCGTTTTCTTTGAAACTGTTTTTATGGTAATCTCTCGTTTTAACAAGATTCGTAGCGTCAGCTTCGACCATCATCCATGCATGTGGAATTTCATTGACACTGTGCACCATATTTTCTGCTATTTGCTTACGTACACCATTAACTGGTATAGCTGAACCTGGAGAAGGTTCATTATATTGAACTTGCTTACTTACTTTAGGAGAATCTTTAGGTGCAATGATTTCAGAACCTATTTTATGAGTTCCTTCTTTAATGACATTTTCAATATCTTTTTTAGTTACTCTACCTTCAAAGCCAGTACCCGTAACTTGGGAAAGATCTATTTGGTGTTCAGAAGCCAGTTTAAATACTACAGGTGAAAATCTACCGTTATTTTTAGGTTCGCTTTCTGATAAACTTGTATTATTATGCGCTTGACCCTTTGTATTTTTATCATTTTGTGTTGATTTCACTTCAGTTTCAGTTTTTGGGTGGGTCTGATCGCTATCGTTCGATACTGTTTCTTCTGTCTCTAAGTAGCAAATAACTTCTCCAACTTCAACAGTAGTACCTTCTTCAACAATGATTTCGCGAACTGTCCCTGCATAAGAAGAAGGTACTTCAGCTGTTACTTTATCAGTAATCACTTCACAAAGAGGATCATATTCCTCGATTTTATCGCCTACAGAAACCAGCCATTGTTCTATTGTTCCTTCATGTACACTTTCGCCGAGTTTAGGCATTTTAATTTCCATGATTGTGCCTCCTTAAAATTCTGCGAGTTCACGCATTTTCGTTTTTATTTTTTCTGGATTCATCATAAACTCATCTTCAAGCGTCGGCGCAAACGGCATTGATGGCACATCAGGTCCAGCTAATCTCATGATAGGCGCGTCGAGGTCAAATAAACAGTTTTCGGAAATAATAGCAGCAACTTCAGAAATAACGCTACCTTCTAGGTTGTCTTCAGTGACTAATAATATTTTCCCTGTCATTTTTGCTCTTTCAATGATTGTTTTTTTATCTAAAGGATATACCGTACGTAAATCAACTACCTCTACATTAATACCTTCTTCTTCTAACATATCAGCAGCCTGTATACAGTAATTTACACATAGACCATATGTAAATACTGTAATATCCTCACCTTCACGTTTTACATCCGCTTTACCAATCGGCACAGTATAGTATGAATCTGGCACTTCTTCTTTTAATAAGCGGTAAGCTTTTTTATGTTCAAAATATAAAACGGGATCGTTAGACTCAATAGATGAGAGCAGTAACCCTTTTGCATCGTATGGCGAAGAAGGGATAACAATAGATAAACCTGGCGTAGATGAAAAAATAGACTCCACACTTTGTGAATGGTATAACGCTCCATGTATACCCCCGCCAAAAGGAGCACGGATTGTTATAGGACAATGCCAATCATTATTTGAACGGTATCTCATTTTTGCCGCTTCACTCATAATTTGGTTTGTAGCAGGTAAAATGTATTCTGCAAATTGTATTTCAGCAACTGGTCGTTTTCCCATCATTGCTGCACCGATGCCAGTCCCTACAATATTAGATTCGGCTAAGGGCGTGTCTAATACACGTGCGATGCCATATTTTTCCTGTAATCCCAACGTTACACCGAAGACGCCTCCTTTTTTACCAACATCTTCTCCTAATACAAATACGTTGTCATCTTTTTCCATTGCTTGATCTAAGCCTTGTTGGATAGCTTCTAAATAAGATATTTTAGCCATTATTTAAGCTCCCTTCTTCGTAAACATGTGTATAAGTTTCTTCTGGTGATGGATAAGGTGCTTTTTCAGCTTCTTTTGTCGCTTGATTTATAATCTCTTTATGTTCTTTCTCTACTTCCTCTAACCATTGTTCATCGATAATGTCTTCTTCTAATAGAAATGCTTTAAATTTAAGGTTACAATCTAATGATTTTAACGCGTCTCGTTCTTCTTGTGGACGATATGTATCGTCATCATCAGACGAATGTGCTGTCATCCTTGTACACATCGCTTCAATTAAAGTTGAGCCGCCACCGTTTAATGCACGCTCACGCGCTTCTTTCATTATTTTGTAAACAGCAATCGGATCGTTACCATCTACTTGCTCACCATGAATACCATATCCTAACGCACGATCTGATAATTTTTCTGCACCATATTGTAATGAATCAGGTACAGAAATAGCATATTTATTATTTTCTATGACACAAATAAAAGGTAATTTATGTACGCCGGCAAAGTTTAATCCTTCATGGAAATCGCCTTGGTTTGAACTACCTTCACCTACAGTTGTCATTGCGATGTTTTGTTTGTTATCCATTTTGAGTGCTAAAGCTGCACCGACCGCATGTAAAATTTGTGTTGCTACTGGTGAACCTTGAGATAAGATGCCTTTTTCTTTTTTACTAAAATGTGATGGCATTTGCTTTCCGCCAGAACTAATATCATCACGTTTACCAAAAGCGGCTAACATTGAATCTAGCGGAGTCATACCTAAATATGTTACTAGTGCGAGATCTCTATAATAGGGTGATGAAATATCTCCCTCTTGCATTGCAAAAGCCATTCCAATTTGTGTTGCTTCTTGTCCTTGACAACTTATAACAAATGGGATTTTCCCTGCACGGTTTAATAACCACATGCGTTCATCAATTTTTCGGCCTAAATCCATCCACTTATACATAGATTGTAGTTCAGATTTACTAAGACCTGCTGATTTATAATCAAACATTTTGAATCCTCCTTAATTAAACGTGAATTGATTTGTTTTCAACTTTTAATCCTAGTTCCATTAACACTTCTGAAAGTGAAGGATGTGCATGGGTTGTTAAACCTAATTCTAAAGTTGAACCATTCATAAATTGGAACAATGATATTTCATTAATAAGTTCGGTCACATGTGGTCCGATCATATTGAGGCCTAATACCGTATCATTTTCTTGATCAATCACGATTTCGCAAAAGCCATTTAGATTTTTGGTATTTTCAATTACTGCTTTCCCTATTGCTTTAAATGGCACTTTAACTGCTTTTGCTTTTATACCTTCATGAGTCGCTTCATTTTTATTTTTACCAATACTTGCAACTTCAGGCTGGGTGTAAACACATTTAGGCATTTTATTATAATCTATAGGTATTGGCGAAACATCAAACATATGCTCAATAGCTGTCAACCCTTCTTTTGAACCAACATGAGCTAATTGTAATTTACCTATACAATCACCAGCAGCATAAATATGTTTGTCTTTTGTTTGTTGATATTCATTAACAACAATGTGCTGTTTGTCGGTCAACTCAATTTTCGTATTGTTTAACCCGATATCTGTAGTGTTCGGTTTACGACCAATTGCGACTAATACTTTGTCATATACTTGAACATCTTCTCCGAGTATTAATTCAATATTATTTTCGTTTACTGAACACTGTGCTTCTGCTAATTGTGTATTTATGTAAAATGTCACGCCTCTATTTTCTAATTCATTTTGTAGAGACTTAGCCAATAGTTTGCTTTCAGTCGGTAAAATAGTTTCACCGGCTTCAATTACTGAAACCTGAACACCAAAATCTACCATGAGAGATGCAAACTCTAAACCAATAACCCCACCACCAATGATAGCAAGCGATTGTGGCAATTCGTCTAATTTTAATATATCGTCACTAGATAACACTAAGTCTCCATCAAATGGTAAAAATGGTAATGACATAGGTTTAGATCCAGTACAAATAAGTACATTGTTATTTGGTATTAACTCGGATTCTCCATCTTCGTATTCTACTGAAACTGTGCCGCTTTGTGGTGAAAAGATAGAAGGACCTAAAATGCGTCCAACGCCATTAAAAACATCTATTTTATTATGATCCATCAGTTGTTTAACGCCGCTAAACATTTGTTGAACCACTTCATTTTTACGTGCTTGGATTTGCGAAAAATTCAATTTGAAATTATCTATATCGACGCCAAATTCGCTTGAATTTGCTACTGTCCTCAACACATCAGCAGATTTCAAAAGCGCTTTTGTTGGTATACATCCTTTATGTAAGCATGTGCCTCCTAACATAGATTTTTCTACTAACGCCACTTTTTTACCTAGCTGAGACGCCCTGATCGCTGATACGTATCCAGCTGTTCCTCCACCTAAAATTACTAAATCATATTTTTCATCTGCCATGTTTTGACTCCTAACTATCATATTAGCCTTTTCTTAAAGCATCCTATTTATACAAGTTTATGTATGCTGTATTGATTAAAATTTAGTTTACCTGAAATGATATGATGATAACTAGAAATATAGTGTTTAAAATATACTAGCCAAACAAAATTTCAAACGGTAATCACATACTGTGTAAACTATATTGTTTCAAAGTTATTTATTTAAACATGCGAATGAAATCACCTTTAAATTTTAAAAGTGATTTGTTTGCAGTATCTTTACTTTAAAATCATTAAAAAACGATACACACTTGAATTTATGATTACTAGAAGAAACCAATACTTTTAATCGATTACCATGTTATAAGATTATCGACAATGATTACAATAAGAATTCAATTAATAGAAAAACTCAGCACCTATTAATTAGAATAATATAAAATTTAAACTCGAAATTGATCTATTAACTAATATCCTTTACTATTTTACATCAAATTTTGCCATTATAAAATTAATAACCTTAATATTAGTGTAATAATTCAAATAAATTTAGTAGTTGAATTTAATTTTGTGCTCTCAAAGCAAGTAATAAAGAATCCAATTTATTTTGTTTGTTCTCAGTTCTTGATGTGAATACGATTGGGAATTTTGCACCAAGTAATAAACTTGCTACACTGGCATTACTAAAATAAACCAATGATTTAGACAATACACTACCAACATCAGTATTTGAGACAATCAACGCATCAACATCTCCAGCAATATTAGATTTAATGTTCTTTTGAATTGCATTCTTTTTGCTAATTGCATTATCAAAAAGAATGGGGCCATCAATATTTAAATAGTCGTTTGCTTCCCTATTAAAAATGTGTTTAATTTTTTCAGCATCCACTGAGGATTGAATCTTTTTATGAGGGGATTCCACTGAAGATAATAAACCAATGTTAAAGTGGGTGTACCCTATTTTTTTGCTAAAATGAACTAAATTATTAATAATTTGTTTTTTCTCTTCTATGGTAGGTGAAATATTGTAAGCTACGTCACTAACCATTAATGTTTTATGATAATTTGGTACATTGAAACATACGAGGTGATTTAAAAAGCCATAATTATCTATAAAGTTTTTATTACTCAATATAAATGATAAGAGTGAAGAAGCTTTCATATTGCCTTTCATTAAAACTGAAATTTTTCCACGAGATAAATCTTCTGAACATTGTTTCAATAATTGATAATCACTTGAAAACGTAAAAGTATGAATTCTATTTAAAATTTGTGACTCTAAGTTAAAAGAACGTATGATTTCAGTAGTATCTTGTGTATCGTAGATGTAGATATCAATATCAGTCATCATTAACGCCTTTACTAAAACAGCAATCATTTTCTCGTCATTTGCATATAAAACAGCTACATTTCCAGTTAATGTGTTTGACGGTTCAATTAAATGTTGGTACTGCATAAAATCGACACCCTTCACTGATTATTTGTCTTACTCAGTCTTTTCCCTAAAATAACAAAATAAAAGCGATATCTTATTTATGATTTATGGTTTTGCTCAATCATTTCTTTAGCATTTTGTCTAGTGAGTTTAGTCACGCTTGCTCCAGAAATCATTCTTGCTACTTCATCGATTCGTTCTTCTCCTGTCAATTCTTGGACTTGTGTTGTCGTCCTATCTGCACTTGTATTTTTACTAATAAACAAATGATGATCGCTCATAGAAGCAACTTGGGGTAGATGAGAAATACATATGACTTGAATATGTTTAGCTAACCCTTTCATTTTTTCAGCCATTTTTTGTGCGGCTTGGCCAGAGACGCCAGAATCAACCTCATCGAATAATATTGCTGTTTGTCCTCTTGTTTTAACAAAAATTGTTTTTAATGCAAGCATAATTCTAGAAAGTTCTCCACCAGAGGCAATTTTATTTAAACTTTTTAATGGTTCACCTTTATTTGGACTGATTAAAAATTCAACAAGCTCTATACCTTCTCGATTTGGCACATCTAATGTTTTGAATGAGATTTCTAAATTAGCATCTTTCATTTGAAGATTCTGGATTTCGTCTACTATATGATTACGCAATGATTGTGCAACCTTTCGTCTTTCTTTTGATAGTTTTTCGCCTAATTCGATAACATTATGGTATAAATCATCGATTTCTTGGCGTAATTGCGCAGTACTTTCTTCGTAATTTTCTATTTTATTAATTTCATCTGCCATTTTGTCTTGATAAATGATGAGCTCATTAATGTCTTTACCATATTTACGTTTTAAACTATTTAATAAATTCATCCTAGATTCTAACTCATTTAAATATTGTTCATCAAATTCTGTGTTGGTTAAATCGTCATATAATTGGTGTTTAGCGTCTTCAAGCGTATAATAAAACTGGTCTACGTCCTCTTTCAAACGATCATATTTATCAGGTAGTATCTCGCTAATAGATTGCAATTGATTACTTAATTCATACAAACGATCTGTAATTGCATGTTCATCAGTTAATGTAACATGTGCATTATTTAATGCTAAACTCAAACTTTCTGAGTTTTGGATACGTTTGATATCAATTTCAAGTTGTGTTACTTCATCTTCAAGTAAATTTGCTTCTTGCAATTCTTCGTATTGAAATTTTAATAAGTCCAAACGTTGTAATAAAGCTTGATCAGCTGATTCTAAATCCTCTAATTCTTTTTTCTTAGCTTTATACTTATCATAAGTTACCACATACTTATCGAGTAAATCTTTATATGTATTTTCTGCATAATTGTCTAATAATTGTAGATGATATTTTTGTTTTAATAATGTTTGCGTTTCATGTTGGCCATGTATATCTAACAATTCTTGCATAATTTTACGTAAGTCTTGTAAAGTAACTGTTTGGTTATTGACTCTACAAATACTTTTACCAGAGCTGAAAATTTCTCTTTTGACTAATAAAAAGTCTTCATCTACATCAATAGATAAATCATGAAGAATCGAGATGGCTTCTTTGCTATCATCGATATCAAAGATTCCTTCAATGATTGCTTTTTTCTCTCCATGTCTAACAAAATTGGATGAAGCACGCATGCCGATTAATTGTCCAATTGCATCTATAATAATGGATTTACCGGCGCCTGTTTCACCACTTAAAACAGTCAGACCTTGCCCAAATTGTATTTCTAATTCATCAATAATTGCGAATTGTTTAATAGATAAGGTTTGTAGCATGTATTAATCACTTCCTTAAACTTATAATAAATTAAAGATACGCGTTTTAATCTTTTCACTGGCAGATTCATCACGACATATGATTAAACAAGTATCGTCACCACAGATTGTACCTAAGACTTCGTCCCAATCTATTTGATCTAAAATAGCTCCGATTGATTGTGCATTACCTGGTAATGTTTTAAGTACAAGTAAATTACTAGTCCCATCAATATTCACAAAAGAATCCATCAAATAACGGCCAAGTTTTTCTAAGGGATGATATTTTCTATCATTTGGCAAGCTATAAACATATTGTCCTGACGGTGTGGGGACTTTGATTAATTGTAATTCCTTGATATCTCTTGAAACCGTCGCTTGTGTTACGTTTAATTCGTATTCATTTAAACGTTTTACTAATTCATCTTGTGTTTCTATTTTTTCATTTGAGATAATTTCTCTTATTTTTATATGTCTTACTGATTTTTTAGCCATGTATAGCACCTCTATAAACGAATATTTATACAATGATTTTAACACATGGAAGATGATACTACTACTAAAGTTAATTTTATAAAATCGCAACGCCATATTGATATACCGAGTGATAAGCAATTATTAATAGTTTATAATTGTGGCAAATTCATCATTTTTGAAAGTACTAAGTATAGTGGTATCTGTCAAATTATGAATATTTATTTATATGTTTATAAATTTCAAAGTATAAACAACCTTTTATACATAGAGGATTGTTGTTAGCATTGGTTGACTTACCCTTTGAAGGTATCGCAAAGTAAAGTTGGCCATTATATTGCTAGCATTACCAACGAGTATAATAGTTTGTGTTCAACAAAAATGAGTGGCCGAGACGTTATTAATGTCTCGGCCACAAAATGTATTATAAGTAATAGATAGTGCTGTAAAAATAAAAATGTGCTTACACATGCGTTTGACCTAATGTAGCCTTTTAATCTTAAACTTTTCTAAAGTTAAATTTCTTAAAACAAAGTTTTAGTTCTTAACTTTTTTCTAGCCAACAAAAGCATGTATAATGGAACAGAAAAATTTTTGAAAATGCGAGTACTGTTCCAATCACAAATTCTAATGAGTTAATTAGGTTCTAATCCCTGGCCCTATCTATGATTTGTTTTTCTTTTGGTTGTTATGTTTTAAACTAAAGTAAAAATGACGCGCTTATGAAATATTTAAGATTCTCTATTATTGAACAATTCTATAACGTATTCAAGGTTACGTGTATCATATTGTTTTGGTAAATGTTCTAAACATTCATACGCAGATTTAGTATGTGATTGTAACTTTTCTTCAGCACCACTTTGACCTAATAATGATACATAGGTACTTTTATCATTTTCGATATCACTGCCTGTGGCTTTTCCTAATTTTGTTTCATCGCCATATACATCTAATAAATCATCTTTGATTTGGAACATTAAACCAAGGTGTTCACTATATGTTTCTAATAAATCGGCAACATTTTGTTCAGGTTCAGATATATCTACTGCTGCCATTACAGCAAATTTTAATAACGCCCCTGTTTTGGCATGGTGAATGTGCTCTAAAGTATTTAGGTCAATAGCAGAGCCTTCGCTTTGCATATCTAGTGTTTGTCCACCAACCATACCTAAATGGCCGCTGGCAAAAGATAAACGTTTAATAAGGTTCATTTTCACACTATCTTTGAGATTTGCATCGTTGACAATAACATCAAAAGCTTTAGTAAGTAATGCATCCCCAGCTAGAATGGCTTTCCATTCTCCATAAACTTTATGATTTGTAAGTTTACCTCTACGATAATCATCATTATCCATTGGTGGCAAATCATCATGAATCAATGAATAAGTATGAATCATTTCTAAACTGAGTGCAGATGTATAACCAAGTTTATAATCCGTTGATAGCATATCCAATGTTAATAATAGTAAAACCGGTCTAATGCGTTTACCTCCGGCTTCTAATGAGTATCGCATGCTGTCTTCTAAATCTGTACCCAGTGAGGAATGAGGAATCGTTTGTCCTAATAGTTGATTGATTTCTTTGATTAATTGATTCATTTTATTATTCGTCATTATCTTCTACCTTATCCGTTTCTTGAACGTTATCAGTACTTTCTTCTGACATTAGTTCATTCACTTTTTTTTCAGCATTTTTTAATGTTTCATCACAACTAGCAGATAAGGTCATACCGCGTTGATATAAATTCAAAGACTCTTCTAATGAAACATTTTCACTGTCTAATTTTTGAACTATATTTTCTAATTCTTTCATCATTTCTTCAAAACTTTGCGTGTTATTGGTCATCATTACACCTTACTTTCTTAACTTGTGCATCAACAATGCCGTCTTTCATTGTTAACACAATGTTATCATTTTCAACCAAATCATTAGTGCTCGTTATCACTTTGTCTTCCTTGTTTACAATAGTGTAACCACGTAACATTGTATTTGTTGGACTCAGATTATTTAAGCTTTCTAGTTTGGCAGTTAAATTGTTTTTTTGTTTTGTAATATAATGATTCATTAATTTATTAAGTTCCATTTGTTTTTGAGAAATCGTTGTTTGTTCTCTGTGGATACTTTGCTTAAAGTATTTTAAGTTAAAGTTCTGTTTCATTAACTGTAATTGTTGGTTATGCTGATTGATTTTGAAATTTATATTTAAATTAAGCTGTTTCTCTAAATCATCACGCTTTTGAATTTGTTGATCATATAACAGAGTTGGTGTTTTAAATTTGTAGTAAGAAGCAACATGTTCTAAATGCTTTCTTTGCTGTTGTATATGTTGGTTAATAAACCTTGTAAGCGAAAGCTTGAGTTGTTGGAGATATTGTCTAAGTTCATATTGATCTGGCGTAGCCATAACAGCGGCTTGAGTAGGCGTTGCTGCACGCACATCTGCCACAAAATCACTTAATGTAAAATCTGTTTCATGACCTACTGCTGAGATAATAGGCGTCTCACAAGCATAAATTGCTTTTACCACATCTTCTTCGTTAAAATTCCATAAATCTTCAATAGAACCGCCACCACGTCCGATTATAATTGTATCTACATTTAATTCATCAGCTTGCTTTATTTTTTCAATTATATCGTTTTTAGCCTGTTCCCCTTGTACTAAGGTGTTAATTTGAATTTGTTCTGCTAAAGGGTAGCGACTATTGATTGTAGTATGAATATCACGTATCGCAGCCCCTGTACCGGCAGTTAATACTGCGATTTTTTGGGGGAACTTAGGTATTAACTTTTTATGGTTTGAATCAAAATAGCCATCTTTAGTTAATTTCTTTTTTAATTGTTCTAATTTTTGATATAAATTACCAATTCCATCAATATGCATTTTATTGACATAAATCTGGTAATTACCACGTCTTTCATACACAGAAACGCGTGCCTCTAATAATACTTCGTCCCCTTCTTTTGGTTCGAAATCTATTTTTGAGGCATTACCTTTGAACATCATCGCGCTAATAACGCTATTTTTATCTTTAACATTAAAATAAAGGTGACCACTACTGTGCTTTTTAAAGTTAGAAAGCTCACCTTTAAGTAGTACAGTTTGTAAATGTGGGTCTTGGTCAAATTTATATTTGATATATTTTGTTAAAGCCGAAACACTTAAATAATCTGACATATTATATCACTCTTTTATTCAATATTACTTAATACACCATTAATAAATTTATAATGTTCATCATCACTAAATTGTTTTGCCAACTCAACAGCCTCATTTATGATTACTTTTTGTGGTGTCGAACTATTTAACAATTCAAATGTAGACATTCTTAGTATAATTCGATCAGATTTTAATAATCTGTCAATCGTCCAATCTTTAAGGTGAGGCGCAATTTTATTATCTAATACAGATTCATGATCTTTGACACCTGTTACTAACCAGCTAATAAAATCAAATTCTAAATCGGGATTATCATCTTTGATAAAGCTAATCGCTTCATCTATGGTTAAATCACTATTTTTCATTTCTAGTTGGAATAGAGTTTGAAAGGCTTGTGTTCTTGATTCTTTTCGACTCATTATAAACTCCTTCTCGCATTGTTTACTTTATTACTCATTTTAGAAAAGAAAAGCATAAGTTATTTAAAAGCTTAGTTCTTTTTCAATGACTGCATTAAAGTCAATTTGCATTATATATTTAATTTGTAGATTCAATGTGTGTAATGTGGACATTAATTTGGCTAGGAACAATCGTTGTCATAGTAGTTAAAGAGTTATAAATGGTTGTTTGTATCTTTCTTGCAGTTTCTGAGATATTAACACCATAAGATAGTGAACAATATACGTCTATATGAATCCCATCATCTTTTGTATCTACTTTAATACCACGCGATAATTGTTTTTTAGTAATCTTTTCCACGCTTAAGTTTTTAATTTCTTTAAAATGTCCTTCTAGCCCTTTTATTTCAGAGGTTGCTATACTCGCAATAATAGTCAAAACCTCAGGCGCAATTTCTATTTTTCCTAAATTGGAATGTGATGATTCTGCTACTTTAACCATTTCACATACCTCCTATTTAGTTTGATCATCCATAATATTATAAGTTTCTAAGAAATTAGTATTAAATTCGCCACTTCTGAAAATATCATTATTTAGAAGACGAATATGGAATGGAATTGTAGTATCAATGCCTAATACTAAGTATTCTCCTAATGCTCGTAAGCCAGTCATAATTGCTTCATCTCTTGTTGGTTGGTGCACAATTAATTTGGCTACCATAGAATCATAATATGGTGGTATTGTGTAATTAGTATAACATGCTGACTCAATTCTTACTCCAAAACCACCTGGGGCAAGATATTGTGTGATTTTTCCTGGAGAAGGCATAAAGTTTTTATATGGGTTTTCAGCATTAATTCTAAACTCTATAGCATGTCCTTGAATATGGATGTCTTTTTGAGTAAATGATAACTTCTCACCCATGGCCACTTTTAATTGTAATTTCACCAAATCAATGCCAGTTACCATTTCAGTTACAGGATGCTCAACTTGAATACGTGTATTCATTTCCATAAAGTAAAATTCATTAGAATTTAAGTCATAGATAAATTCAATCGTTCCAGCATTTTCATAGTTTACTGCTTTTGCAGCTCTTACTGCTGCATTACCCATTTCTTGTCTTTTAGCATCAGTTAAAATAGGAGACGGGGACTCTTCCACAAGTTTTTGCATACGTCTTTGTATTGTACAATCACGTTCGCCTAAGTGGATCACATTACCATAACTATCTCCAATTACTTGTATTTCAATATGTCTAAAGTTTTCGATGAATTTTTCTAAGTATAGTCCACCATTACCAAATGCTGTTTTAGCTTCTTGTTGCGTCATTTTGAAACCTGTTTCTAATTCTTTTTCATCACGTGCTACACGTATACCTTTACCACCGCCACCAGCAGTTGCCTTTATAATCACTGGATAACCAATATCTTTGGCAATTTTTTTGGCTTCTTTAATATCTTGGACTAAACCTTCACTACCAGGCACAACAGGAACTTCAGCACGTTTCATTTCTTCTTTTGCAACGTCTTTGATTCCCATTTTTTGAATAGACTCATAACTTGGTCCAATAAACTTAAGTTGACAGGCTTCACAAAGTTCAGCAAAATCCCCGTTCTCTGCTAAAAAGCCATACCCTGGGTGAACGCCATCACAACCTGTAGAAGTTGCAATAGATAAAATATTAGGGATATTTAAATAAGAATCTTTAGATTGAGTAGGGCCGACGCAATATGCTTCATCAGCAATTTGAGTATGTAATGCATCTTTATCTCCCTCAGAATATATAGCCACAGTTTGTAAACCTAAATCATGACAAGCACGAATGATTCTTACAGCAATTTCCCCTCTATTTGCAATTAAAATTTTATTCATTATTTCACCTTGAACAACGGTTGGCCATACTCTACCATTTGACCGTCTTCTACTAGTATTTCTGCAATTTCCCCTGTGACTTCAGCTTGTATTTCGTTAAATAGTTTCATCGCTTCCAATATACAAACAGTCGATTCGTTAGACACTGCATCGCCTACTTGAACATATGGACTTTCTTCTGGTGAAGGTGATTTGTAGAAAGTACCAACCATTGGCGCGTTAATTGTTTCTAAGTTGTCATTTTCTTGTGCGGCGCTTCCTTCTTCAGAACTTTCGCTTGTTGATTGAATTGGTGTAACGGCTTGTTGCGGCGCTACTTGTTGCATTGGTTGTTGTGAAACTTGCGGCGTAATGATTTCAGTTTCTTTTTCTTTTTTTAAATTAACGATGTTCCCTTTATCTTCAATGTTAATTTCAGTTAAGCTAGATTGGTCAAGAATTTCAATTAATTCTTTAATTTCTTTAAAATTCATAAATACTGACTCCTTCAGATTGTTTTCATTTACCTAGTTTATTTTACTTTAGTAAAATGTTCAATTCAAGCATATACACACTTTCTATTATAACTCGTTGCGCTATAACCGTATAAAATATTTTTTATCTCAATGCCATCGAAATTTTTGAGTTATTTTACTTTTTAAAACCCCTCTAATTTTATATCGTATGTAATATGGTTATCCTTAAATAATAAAAGCCTTTCCAATAAATAGAGTGGAAAGGCTTTTGAGTACCATAAATTTTTTAGAAACTTATGACGTTAAAAAGATTAAGCTCTTGATACATAACTACCATCACTTGTGTTAATTACTAAAGTGTCACCTTCGTTAACGAATAAAGGTACATTTAACGTATAACCCGTTTCAACAGTAGCAGATTTAGTAGCACCTGTAGCAGTGTCACCTTTAATACCTGGTTCTGTTTCTGTTACAGTAAGTTCTACAGTTTTAGGTAATTCAACACCTAAAGTTTCATTCTCATAGCTTTGAATTTGAACTTCCATATTTGCTTTTAAGAAATTCAATTCATGTTCTAAATAATCAGCAGGTAGTTCAATTTGATCAAATGTTTGATTATCCATGAAAACATGAGTGTCTACATCAGCGTATAAATATTGCATGCGACGATTTTCAATCATTGCAGTTTCAACTTTTTCTCCGCCTCTGAATGTTTTTTCTTGAATTGCACCTGTTCGTAAATTACGTAGTTTAGAACGTACAAAGGCAGCACCTTTACCTGGTTTTACGTGTTGGAAATCTAACACTTTCCAGATGCCATTATCTACAGAAATTGTTAAACCTGTTTTAAAATCATTAACCGAAATCATTCAGTCTCCTCCTTAATATAAGGTCTTCTATAAAATAATAAGGTCTTTAGACGATTTAGTAAAGCGTTCGCAACCATTTTCAGTGATTAAAATGTCATCTTCTATGCGAACGCCACCAATACCATCTAAATATATACCGGGTTCAATTGTAACACAATTATTTATCTCTAAAGCTGTTTCAGATTTTTTAGATAAATTAGGGCCTTCGTGAACATCTAAACCGATACCATGACCTAAAGAATGCCCGAATGCATTACCATACCCCTTTTCAGTGATATAGTCTCTTACAACTGCGTCTAACGCTTTACCAGTTATCCCTTTTCTAGCAGCTTCTATTCCTTTTAAATTAGCTTCTAATACAATATTATAAATTTCTTTTAATTGTTGCTCTGGTTCACCTATAGCAAAGGTACGGGTAATATCTGATGCATAACCTTTGTAATAAGCACCAAAGTCTAATGTAATCAATTCACCTTCGTTAATTACTTTATCGCTTGCTACGCCATGTGGAAGTGCACCGCGAACCCCTGAAGCAACAATAGTGTCAAAAGATGGCCCCTCTGAACCTAGTTCTAACATTTTACTTTCCAATTTAGCTTTTAACTGTAGTTCTGTCATACCAGCTTTAGCAACTGTTAAGATATATTCATAAGCTTCGTCAACAATTTGAGCAGCTTTTTGAATAAATGCGATTTCATCTTTATCTTTAACTTCTCTTATTTTTTCAATTAAACCTGATATACTGATTAAACTTATATAAGATTTACTCAATTGTAAATAAGTATCATAACTGACTAAATTACCTTCAAAACCAACATTTTGTACATTTAATTTCTCTAGCGTAGTTTTAATAGATTCTACAAGTTGACCTTGTTGTTTAACAATTTTGAAATCAGGTGCTTGTGTAGTAGCTTGTTCTATGTACCTAAAGTCAGTAATTAATAATTTTTCATCCTTTGTGATGATAAGTGCGCCACTCGTTCCTGTAAACCCAGATAAAAATCGTCTGTTGTAGTCTGACAACACAATAACCGCTTCTAAATGTTTTGCCTCTATTGCAGCATTTAATTTTTCAATTCTATTCAATATTAATCCCCCTATTCAATAAATTTGTACATTTCCTTTATATACATTAAAATGATAGCATAATTATTGTATAAATTTATAGTTTTTGAATTAGGAGAGAGTTATGAAGAAAAAATTGGTCGCTATTTTAGTAGCTTCGTGTATACTCGCTGGGTGTGGGAGTCAAAATTTAGGCCCATTAGAAGATAAGACAACAAAACTACGTGATGAAAATCATAAATTAAAGAGTGATATCCAAGATTTAAAAATTGAAATCAAGAAAGAAAAAACAAATATTTCTGCATTGGAAAAAGATAAGGATAATATTAAAAACGCTAAAAATAACAAGAATAAGCTAAATCATATAAAAGCTTCTTCTGAATATTATCAAAATGTTACTAAAGCAATTGATGATTACACTAATATTGAAGATGACGTATCAAAAAACAAAAAAAGCGAAAAAATACAATCAAAATTAACAGATATTACGAATAAACTTGATTCTGCTTACACTACATATAAAAGTAAAATTGATAAAGATAAAATGAGTGATGAAGATAAAAAGAAAAGTAAAAATATAAATAAATTAAATAAAGAACTCAATTCAGCTATGGATGACATTAGAGACGGTTATAATGAAAAAGACAAAAAGAAAATCCAAAAAGGTCAAGCTACTTTGTCAAAGGTGAGCATTAACAATAACTAAGGATACAATCAAATAGGAGTGTTTATTTTGAAACAAGCAATATTTTATATCGTAATCGCTATTGCATTAATCGGCTTATTACTTAACTTAGATGCGTTTTTATTTAGTTTTGTAAAAATGATTATTAGTTTAGCTATTTTTGCAGGAATTATTTATGCGATTTATTATTTCTTCTTTTTAACAGAAGATCAAAGAAAATACAAACGTGCTCAAAGAAAATATAGAAAACGAAACAAGAAAAAGTAGTTGATGTTTTGAAACTTCATAAATGAATAGCATGAGGTGGTATAGAAAACGGACCGAAATTTCATTTAGGATTTCGGTCCGTTTTTATATGGATCATTAGGAAAAAGTTTACAAAGGGATAAAGCACAGACTTATATTTTACTCATTCAACCCAATAAAAAATATAACTTTATGTTTTATTCCAATTATCTACTTGTTATATGTAATGACGAGCCTGAGATATTTATACCCCAGGCCCGTTTGTATTTAATCCTAAATGGTTCATAAATTTATTTCCTATAATTCCATTCTTCAGATTTATATTTTTCTATTAAATTTTTTACTTCTTCATTTTGTTTTGGCGTTAATGTTAAAGGTTTAAAATCTATATTTAATCCTTTTTTAAATCCTTCTTCAAAAGCATGTTCCATTTCCTTTAATGTAATATGTCTATCTGATATGTCATTTATTGCCACAGCTTTATCAACAAAAGCTTGTTTCATTTTCTCTTTTAAGCGATCGTTTTTATATATGAACATATCAAATAAATCGTCCACATCAATGTCTTGTAACAATGAGCCATGTTGAAGTATCACGCCTTTTTGTCTCATTTGTGCACTGCCTGCGATTTTACGTCCCTCTACTACTAACTCATACCAACTTGGCGCATCAAAACAAACTGCACTTCTTGGCTGTTTTAATTTAGCTCTTTCTTCTTTAGAACGCGGTATGGCAAAAGTAGCATTGAAACCTAACGCTTTAAAACCTTCAAGTAAACCTTCTGAAATAACTCTATATGCCTCTGTAACAGTTTTTGGCATTTCTGGATGAGTTTCTGGTACAATAACACTATAAGTTAATTCTTTGTCATGAAGTACACCTCTACCACCTGTTTGTCTTCTAACAAGGCCATAACTTTTTTCTTTTACTTTATGTATATCTATTTCTTTTGTTAGTCTTTGAAAATAACCTACTGAAAGTGTTGCTGGATTCCATGTGTAAAATCTGATTACCGGGTCAATCTCACCTCTTGAAACAAAATTTAATAATGCTTCATCCATTGCCATATTATAAAATGGATCATTACTACCTGTATTGATAAAATGCCATGTTTCAGTCACACTCAAAACTCCATTCATTAAAATTAAATTGTGGTAACAGCCAAATTGTGTTATCGTTTTCAATAATTGTTAAAATTTGTTAGCAATGTGTACAGTTTGTGATAAAAATATTTTGATAAATTGTGCTAACAGTCTTATAATATATAATATCGGTTAATTAGGGAGGATGCAAGATGAGTAATTTTTGGTTTATAGCTTTAGCAATTTTAATAATAATCGTCGCTTATATGTTATTTAACAGATATTTGAACAAAAAAGCGGTCATTGAATTAAACCAAAATGAATTCCATAATGGTTTGCGTAAAGCTCAAGTTATTGATGTGAGAGAAAAAGTAGATTATGATTATGGTCATATCAACGGTGCTCGTAACATTCCAATCACAATGTTCAAACAAAGGTTTCAAGGTTTGAGAACAGACCAACCTATTTATCTTTGTGATGCTAACGGAATTGCTAGCTATCGTGCCGCTAGAATTTTAAAGAAGAATGGGTATAAAGATATATATATGCTCAAAGGCGGATATAAAAAATGGACTGGTAAAATCAAATCAAAAAAATGAGTTATTAATCAATTATTTAAATGAGCATGAGATATAAATGTTTATGTTCAAAGTAAAAAACACCTTCATTTAATAATGAAGGTGTTTTTTATATTTAAACTCTATTCAGATTTTACCAATATACTTGGATTTCGTCATCTCTCATTCATATATACTCTGTGGAACAACACAATAAAAATTGGCATAATTATATGGTAGTAAATATCTATTAACGTTACGATGTACACAAACTAATAACGCATTCAATGAGTATTTAACATAGAAATTTAACTGGTAATATTTTTAATATTTGATAAACAAAGCCATAAGCGCATCGTCTAAATTTAAAGACGTATAGATTAAGCCAAACGTAAATTTGATGTTTGTAAATATATCAAATTAAATAAATGTTTAAAAAAACGGGTGATTTTTTACTTAGATTTATGTAAAAACCACCCGTTTTATAAAATACTTGGGATATTGATATCTTAACGTTTTTTAATTACCTTTGTTTTAGAGGACAAACGACATCATGTTAAAAAATGGGATGTCTAACTTATACCTTAAATATGACGCTTTCAGAACTTTTATTTTTCTGAACGTAAATTTTCAAATTTCAATACTGGATGACGCGCAGCTTGTGTTTCATCTAAACGATCAATAATTGTTGTATGTGGTGCTTCTAATACTTTATCAGGATTTTCTTTTGCTTCTTTAGCAATTTCAATCATAGTATCGCAGAAATAGTCCAACGTTTCTTTAGATTCTGTTTCTGTTGGTTCTACCATCATACCTTCCTCTACGTTAAGCGGGAAGTAAATTGTTGGCGGATGGACACCAAAGTCTAGTAAACGTTTCGCCATATCCAATGTACGAACACCAAATTCTTTTTGCTTAGAACCGCTTAGGACAAATTCGTGTTTACAATATTGTTCATATGGAATTTCGAAATGTTCTTTTAAGCGTGCTTTAATATAATTTGCATTCAATACTGCAGCTTCTGAAACTTCTTCAAGGCCTTTATTACCCATAGTTCTAATATAAGTGTATGCTCTTAAATAAATTCCAAAGTTCCCGTAGAATGGTTTAACACGTCCGATTGAGTTTTCAATATCATTATCGTATTTATAAACGTCGTTTTCTTTAACCACCATTGGTTTTGGTAAAAAATGGGCAAGTTCTTTTTTAACGCCTACTGGGCCTGAACCTGGGCCACCGCCGCCATGAGGTCCTGTAAATGTTTTGTGTAAGTTTAAATGAACAGCGTCAAATCCCATGTCGCCTGGTCTGACTTTATCCATAATTGCATTTAAATTAGCACCGTCATAATACAATAGGCCACCAGCTTCATGCACAATATTTCGAATATCCATAATATTTTGCTCAAAAATACCTAACGTATTAGGGTTAGTGAGCATGATTGCAGCTGTGTTGTCGTTAACAAGGCGTTTTAAGTCCTCAATATCAACTTCTCCGCGTTCGTTAGACTTAACAGTTACAGCTTTAAATCCAGCAAACGCTGCTGAAGCAGGGTTTGTGCCATGAGCTGAGTCAGGAACGATGACTTCATTACGATGTCCTTCGCCATTTTTTTCGTGATATGCTTTGAAAATCATAAGCGCTGTCCATTCTCCGTGGGCGCCAGCTGCTGGTTGTAGTGTAACTTCATCCATACCTGTAATCTCTTTTAATTCTTCTTGCAAGCTATGGATGATTTCTAATGAACCTTGCACTTGAGATTCATCTTGTAATGGATGTGATTCAGCAAATCCAGGGATTCTTGCAATTTTTTCATTTATTTTTGGATTGTATTTCATCGTACAAGAGCCAAGAGGATAAAAACCTGTATCTACGCCAAAGTTTTTATTTGATAATTCTGTATAGTGACGAACTAAATCTAACTCGGCCACTTCTGGGAATTCAGCTTTGTCTTTTCTTATAAATTTATCATCTAATAATTTATCTACAGCTTTATTATCAATTTCTTTTTTAGGTAATGAATACGCATAACGACCTTCTTTAGAACGCTCAAAAATTAATGGACTAGATTTACTTACTACCATTTAATTCACCTGCTTTCTTAACAAATGTATCAATTTCATCTTTAGTTCTTAATTCTGTTACAGCAATCAGCATATGACTGTCAAAGCCTTCTCCAATTTCGCTTAAATCGAAACCTCCGATAATATCTTCTTGGATTAACGCATCATTGATATCTTTGACAGATTTATCAAATTTAACGACAAATTCGTTGAATGATGTACCATTGCTAACTTCAAAGCCTTGTTGCCTAAATTGCTCTTTAGCATAATTTGCATTTTCAAAATTTTGAACTGCAATGTCATAAATACCTTGTTTACCTAAAGCAGACATACATATAGATGAAGCTAAAGCATTTAAAGCTTGGTTTGAACAAATATTAGATGTTGCTTTATCTCTACGGATATGTTGTTCCCGCGCTTGTAAAGTTAAAACAAAACCACGATTTCCATCTTGATCTTCTGTTTGTCCAACTAGACGTCCTGGGGTTTTTCTCATTAATTTTTTAGTAGTAGCAAAGAAACCACAGTGTGGTCCACCGAATTGCGTTGGGATACCAAATGGTTGAGTATCTCCTACTACGATATCCGCTCCAAAACTACCTGGTGGTGTTAATAATCCAAGTGCAATTGGGTTTGCATAAACGATAAATAATGCTTTTTTATCTTCAATTAAAGCTTGGATTTTTTCTAAATCTTCAATTGAGCCATAAAAGTTTGGATATTGTACCGCAACTGCTGCAGTCTCGTCATCAATAGCATTTTCAAGCCTTTCTAAATCAGTGATTGTTCCATCCAAATCCACTTCAACGACTTCAAATTCTTTACGTGTTTTAACATAAGTGTGTAATACTTGTAATGCTTGGTAGTGCATCCCTTTAGAAACAACAATTTTATTTTTACGAGTTTGATTAAATGCTAAAATACATGCTTCTGCAAAACTTGTAATCCCATCATACATAGATGAGTTAGCGATATCCATATCAGTTAATTCGCATATTAACGTTTGGAATTCAAAAATGGCTTGTAATTCACCTTGGGAAATTTCAGGCTGATATGGTGTATAAGCCGTATAAAATTCTGAACGTGAAATCATTGAATCTACTACTGCTGGGGCATAGTGATCATAGACACCAGCGCCTAAAAATGATGTGTGTGTTTCTTTAGTAATATTTTTACTTGCAACTTTACTTAGTCTTTTAGTTAATGTTGTTTCTGATTCTGCATCTGGGATAGCTAATTCTCTATTTAATAGAATGTCTTTTGGAACATCTCCAAATAATTCATTGATTGAACCAGCACCAATAGTTTCTAGCATTTCGTGTTTATCTTGCTCTGTTAACGGAATATAACGATGACTCACAGTAACACCCCTTTAAATTATTTACTAATTTGATTTTTTTTAACAATTTTTGCTTTAGCTTGTCTTTTTCTAATTTGCACTATAATTTCTTTTCCCATTTCAAAAGCATCTCTATCTATTATAGCTAAACCAATGGATTTACCACTTAATGGAGATTGCGTACCTGATGTAATTTCACCAATTTCATTACCATCGACATCATAAACTGTGTAACCTGTTCTTGGAATTCCTTTATCAATCATTTCAATTCCAACTGTTCTTCGTTTCGAACCGTTTTCTTTTTGATCTTTTAAAACGCTTTTTCCGATAAAATCTGCATCAATTAAGGGTTTAGCTGCAAATGCTATCCCACCTTCATAAGGCGTTATTGATTCACTTAAATCTTGTCCATGTAATGGTAAACCAGCTTCTAATCTTAATGTATCTCTTGCGCCTAGACCACAAGGGGCCACATCATATTTTAAAATGGATGCCCAAAGATATGGTGTATCTTCAGATTTACAATAAATTTCAAAACCATCTTCACCAGTATAACCGGATTGTGACAGTATCACTTTTTTTCCAAAGAATTCAACATCTTGTTTAAATTCGAAAGGAGACATTTCAGAGATGTCTATATTGACATGTTCTTGAACAAAGTCACGTGCATTTGGACCTTGAACAGCTAATTGTCCATAATCACTCGATACATTTAAAACTTCTGCATCAAAGTTAGTAGCATTATTTTTCATCCACTCAAAGTCTTTATCAGTGTTACCAGCGTTTACAACTAATAGATATTCTTTTTCTCTGAGTTTATAAGTAATTAAATCGTCAATAATACCACCATGCTCGTTACATAATGCTGTATATTGAGCTTTTGTTGTTTCTAAATTGTCAGTATCATTTGAAAGCAAGTATTGTACAAGTTTATCAGCTTCAGGGCCTTTTATAAGAATTTCACCCATGTGGCTGACATCAAATAATCCCATTTTAGTTCTAACAGCATTATGTTCTTCTTTGATACTTGAAAATTGGACTGGCATTGCCCAGCCACCAAATTCAACAATTTTTGCCCCGAGATCCACAAAATTTTGATAAAGTGGTGTGTGTTTTAATTCATTAGCCATTAATAAACCCCCTATTGTTATATTAAAAAAGACAGAGTAGACTAAGCCTACCCTGTCAATAAATCCAGGAATGCGTCTCAGTATTATCCTTTTGCCTGAGAGTTTCGTTAAACTTGCACCTTCGGCGATGGATACATTAAATCATGTACCATTCTCTCTAATACTGGTCATTCGCTTTATATCGATTTCATTATCTCATTATATAAGTTTGAAAGCGATTTACTACTATTCACTTTGATGAATGCGATTTCATTATATCTTGAAACCCTAGATGAATACAAGCTTTTTAGTTTGGAAAATGATTTATTATTTGCATTTGGTCTATTGCTGTCATTTTTAATTCTATTGTATAAAATGTTTAATTCGCAATCTAGCCATACAACGTAATTTTGATTTTTCAATAAATTATAAGCGTGTTCCCCTTCTATGATACCTCCACCAGTGGAAATGATATCAAATTGGTTAATACATATAGTTAAATATTTATATTCCAAACTGCGAAACGTTTCTTCACCGAATTCCTCAAAAATTTCTGGTATAGATTTAGCTTCTTGTTGTACAATGAATTCATCTAAATCTACATAAGTTAACTGGTCCTTTTCAGCAATATGTTTACCTAAAGTTGTCTTTCCTGTTCCCATAAATCCTACTAAAATAAGTGGGGTATTCATCTTGTTTTTCAAAAATATCTTCCTTTATGCAAAAGTATTTGAATTTGCTTTTCATAATATGATTCAATATTATCAAGTGTTTTCAATTGAATGTTAAAATGAGCTGTATAAATCGCTATCAATGATAAATATAGCATATAAACCACCATCACAAAAGGATATATATAGCCTTTTGTATTAAAAGTAAATTTCTTTTTCAAAGTAAGTTCCCTCATTATATAATTTTACATATAATTTCATTCGTTTATTTTTTAACATTGTAAATTGAGCTTCTATAACATTATTTAATAAAGTGATATTGCCGCTATGGTTTATGGTTTTAATTATTTTACGATTTTTAAATTCGTAATAAATATTTTTTTCCTTGTTTGTAATTTTTAATCTATATCCCCGATTTTCTATATTAAAAAATTGCGATTTGTTAAGTAACAACTCTTCTGTTAAATCCCTTGCAAAAAATTCTAAATCAATAGAAGAAGCAAAATTTGATTGATGCTTCAATGGAACGATGGATTTGTATAATAGTGGCAGCATTGTAAATACAACTATGGTAATAAATAATGCAAATAATACTTCGATATAAGTAAAACCAGTAACTTTATTTGTAATAGCATTTTTCATTTAAATAGTCCTTCTATTTTATACAAATTTTATAATTGTCTAATTTTATTTCATAGTCGGCTATTTTCACACCTTTGTTTAAATCCTTTTGATCATTATGTTTTAACGTGAGTAGCATCACGCGTTTCATATTAATATAGTCTAATTTATTTTTAAAAGAATAGTTTAGTTGTAAGATCATTGGTAGTAACAAATTGCACATTGCGATCATAATCGTAAAACTTAACATTGAATCTATGAGTATGCTAGCTTTAATTTTTCTTTTTTTCATATCTCATTCTCCCTTTTTCAATATGAAAAACCACTTTATAAATCACTTTATTTACAGATATATAGACAGTGCCAAATTTATTTGTATTTCCCTTATTATCAAAAGTTAAGTAATTGATATTAGTTTGAGGATAGATAAATGAATGATCTGGCAATTTTATATCGTTATTTTCAATCGACAGTTCTTTAACGGTTATTTTATTTGAGTAATGATTGAATATCAGTGTAATAGGCTTTCCATCTTTAATGGCTTTTGATTTTAAATAATTAAGTTTCAATATTAAGGAATTCATAAAAGGATTGGCTGTTTCACGCGTTTCTTTTTTACTGGACAAGTGATTTACTTGAACAATTAATAAAACACTTATGATACCCATAACAAACAATATTTCGGTTAATGTAAATGCCTTGCTAGTTTGCAACTACTTCACCGTTACTAATATGGATAGTAGCACCTGATTTACAATATTTCTGATTTTCTTTGATATAACCATCTGAAATAAGTTCCTCTATAGATTGTGGTTTTTTATTATGTTTTAATGTGTAAGCTTCAACTTGACTTTCTACCATTTTTATTTGTGCTTCACAACCAGTGCTTTGGATATGTGATGATTGTTTAGCGATATTAGGTATAATAAGGATAAGTAATAAACTAATAATTAATAGAACAAGTAGCATTTCAATCAATGTGAATGCTTTTTTATTGTATAGTTTTTTTATTTTATGCATTGAATGCGCTCCTAGTGTAGTTATTTAATCGTTTGCATTAAGTCAAACATAGGTAACATAATGACTAAATATAAGGCAATGATGAATAAACCTAATACTGTAAATAAGATTGGTTGTATAAATTTTATTAAAATTTGCGTATATTGTTCAATTTTTGTAAAAATAATATCGCTATATAATTTTAATTCAATCTCTAATTTACCTTTCTTTTCGCCCTCTGCTATAAAAGTAATGAGTCCTTTTTCAAACCAAGAAATATTATTTAATATTTCGCTTAGTTTATAACCTTGTTGCGTTCCACTTGATAATTCTGATGCAAGATAAACTAGATATGGGTCCTTTTTTTGCTTTGAATAAATATCGACAATAGAATACAAGTTCACGCCGTTTTTATAGAACAATGCAAATTCTGTAGATAATCTATAAGTTTTATAAAATTTGAAAAATTTACGTACAACGGGTATGCGTAAGATGATTTTATATTTCGCTTTAATTGGTAATTTTTTAATATATTTATAAAATAGTAATATGCAAAGTAATATCATTAATAAAGTAACGAGAAGTGTCTTAGGTAAGTGAGTTAATATCGAAGATAAAATAAATTGTATTGTAGAGAGTTCTACATCAAAATTTTTATATAGTAATTGGAATTCTGGTATGATTGTGTGGTTTAAAACAATTAACATAATGATAAAAATAGCCATAAGTAAAAGTGGATATTGGAGCGTTTTAAGAAGTTGTTGTTTAGCTTTATAATTTCTAAGTAAATAATCTTGAGCATGTGGCAATGTTGAAGTAAGTTCGCTAAACATTTCTGCAAAATAGATAATCATGATGATAATTTTAGGATAGTTTAATAATAAAAGTATTTGATAACATTGTGCACCTTGTTCTAATTGCGCTTTTATTTGTGCGGTTAATTTTGGGGATTTAATACTTATATGTTGAAGTAAAAAATTAAATGATTCAGATAATGTGAAACCATGTTCAAGCAAATTTTGTAACCTTTGGAGTAATTCAATTCGCGTTTTTTCGTTAATAATCATAAATTGAGATATGCTAAATATATCTATTAAGTGTTTCTTCACAAATTTCTCCTTCTTTAGCCATTTCGTGTAATTTAAAAGATAAATTTTGAAATGTGTTTGGAAGCGTAAGCTGGTTTTCGAAATAAAATTGTATATCTTCTCGTGTTAGTTGTTCATATATTAATGAACGCTCTTCTTTTGATGTAACGATAAGTCGTTGATTAATAATACTTAAGATCGTTTGACGTAGTTCTTGAACACTTATACCCATTTCTAATAACCTGCATAATGCGCCTTTACAGTTATTAGAGTGGATAGTTGAAAGCACTAAATGTCCACTTAAACTAGCATGTATGACCTGTTTAGCGATAGTTGCATCTCTAATTTCTCCTATAAGAATAATATCTGGGTCACATCTTAAAATTGCTTTAAAGGAGTTAGCATAATTAATACCTGCCTTTTCATTGATAGAAACTTGTGTAATACCTTCAATTAATCGTTCCACAGGATCTTCAACTGTTATAATATTCACATTTAATTGTTCTTTTGCGTGTAAAATCATTTGATACATTAATGTGCTTTTTCCTGATCCAGTTGGACCACTAAATAGTAGTAAACCTTGTTGTTTATTCATTAATTTGAATAATTGATTGAGACTTTGAATTTTTGCTGTTTTTTGAAAATATTGAGGAATAATCCTAACTACACAACTCTCATAACCTAAAGACAATGGCAAAGTAGAAATTCTTAAATAATATAGTTGTTTTAATTTATATGCATATCTACCACTTTGGGCAGCATTGTGTTTAGAAACATCTAATCCTGCTTGATATTTCATATAGGTAAGTAATTTCTTATAAGTGTTGATTTCTATTGTTTCTACTGTAACTAAAAATGCTTTCTTTCTGAATTTAATTTTTACTTTATTTTGGTTTGGTATAAAATGTACATCTGTAACATTTTCATGAATTGCCTTGTCAAAAATATTTTTAAATAATAACTTCAAAAAAACACCTCCTACACTTATACACGTAAGAGGTGTTTAAATTACTTTGGTTAATTAAAAATTAGCCATGTAAATATGGGTTAACTTGTTCGTCTTTAATTGTTGTATATGGTCCGTGACCAGGGAATAGTGGTAAGTCTTCATCTAATTCAAATATTTTATCTAGTATAGAAGCTACGAGTGTTTCATAGTCTCCTTTATATAAATCAGTTCTACCTATACCTTGCTTAAATAAAGTATCTCCGACAACTGCAAATTCATCAAAGACAAATGACAAACTACCAGGTGAATGTCCAGGTGTATGGAGCACATTAAATTGGAAACCTTCTATCTCTACCGAACCTTCATCAAGTTGGTTTGGAGATACGTTGCTAGTTATTGGCTCAAGACCATATTGCTTGAATTTCTCTGAACCATTTTTATATGTGTCAGTTAAAAAATCAAATTCAAGTCGATGCATATAAACCGGGACTTGATATTTTGCTACGACGTCATCTAAAGCGCCAATATGATCAAAATGAGCATGTGTTAATAAAATTGCTTTTAACGGTTTATTAATTTGATTTAATTTTTTTTTAATCAAATCATAATCACTTGCAGGGTCAACTAAAATAACGCTTTTTTCATTCTCAATGAAATAAGTATTCGTCTTAACTAGACCCAATGCTAAACTCGATATTTGCACTATTCTTGCCCTCCATTATCCAAATGTTTTTCAACAGATGCCAATTTGTCATTCATTTTACGAGATTTATCTCTTCGCTCGTCAATTCTAATATTCGTACACACTCTATCGACACCTTTATTAAAAGGTAATTCATGAATGGCTTGAACTACTTCAAATAAATCTTTTAAATCGCCTTCAATCAAAGTATTCATAGGAGTTAACTGATAATCAATTTTACCTTGCGCTTTATATTCTTTTAATTTTGTTTGTATCTCAGCAATATATTTACTTACACTTGGCCCTTCTGTTCCGACAGGTATAACAACTACATCTACGATAGCCATTATTTAACACCTTCCTTTTCGATGATATAAGTATAAATTAAACCAGCAGCACCTGTAATACCAGCGTCATTACCTAGTTTAGCTTGCACAATTTCTGTACCTTGTTGTGCTGGCGTAAATGTTAAATTATGATATTCTGTTTTAATATTTTCAATTAAAATCAATCCTGCTGTAGACATACCACCACCTAAAACAATATATTTAGGGTTGCTTGTCACACTAATGATACTACATAAATAAGCAATATAATTTGCAACACGTTCTGTAATAAAAATACAGAATTGATCTCCTGCTTTAGCTGCATCAAATACAGCTTTGGCAGTAACTTCATTATCTTTAATGAGTTGTAATATTGATGATTTGAATGTTAATTTTGGATAATAAAAATTAACTAAATTGACTACACCAGTGGCAGAAGCAACAGTTTCGATACAACCAGACTTCCCACAGTTACATTTAAAGCGTTGATCATGGTCTACTCTAAAATGGCCTATCTCAGCACCTGAACCGTTGTGACCATGGACAATTTCACCATTAGAAATAATACCACCACCGAGACCAGTACCTAATGTAATTGCAACCACTTCATCCGAACCTTGGCCTGCACCTTTATGTTTTTCGCCTAATGCTGCAACATTCGCATCATTATCAACATAAACAGGACAATCTACAAATTGTTTAAAGATATGTCTCACATTTACCGTATCTTTCCAATATAGGTTAACGGCACCATTAACTTCACCGGTTTCAAAATTAACTGGCCCTGGCACTCCGATACCAACTCCCAATACATCTGAAAAAGTAAATTCAGAATTGTCGATATGTTCAACGAAAGAATCATAAACATTTTTTAACAGTGCATAACCTGTAGTATCTGAAGTATCAGTTTCAATAGACCATTTCTCTATTTGTTCAAGTTGCTGATCGAATATTCCGAGCTTACAAGTTGTTCCACCAATATCTGCTGCTAAGATAATTTTTTTCATTTATTTATTCATCCTTCTCTGAGTTTAAGGAAACGTTAGTTCTAATAATAGTAATGGCAACAAACTATTAAAATTCTAGTTAAAATAAGTGTATATTACTACTTTAAAATCCATTTAGTACGTTGAAAATAACTGTTCTTTTCCTTAAATTTTATTTAGTATCTTTGTTAAAAACATATACTTCTATTTTAATATTATTCGTTTCACAATTGCAATAATAATGAACAAAGGCGCGATATAGAAATCTATTTTCCTTTAAAGATTTCATTATCCCGCTCTTTTAAGTTTAAATGATATAGTTATTGTTCACTTCTTCTTTGATTAATAATTAATTTGCATTTGATATACCTATCTTGTGTAATTAAGTTATATTCATACAACGAATGTATTTCTTGTTCCATCATTTCATATACATCTTCTTTATCTTTGAAATAAATAATAAAACCAAATTTTTTCAAAAGTTGTTGAACGTCATAAAATGTTTTTATTTCCTCAATCACTATCATCGCTCAATTCTTTATTTAAATTGATATAATCTCTATTACTTGGATCATTTTTTAATGCAGTTTTAATATATTTTTGAGCTTTATCTTTATTATCGATGGACCTATTTGCAACAGCTAGTTGATAGTTTAATATTGCAGAATCAGGGAAATGTCTTAAACCTCGCTCCCATGTTGCCATGCCTTCAGCTTTTGAGTCAGTTGTCGCACTGATAAATCCTTTTAAATAATATGTCTCATCGTCTGCGTAATTTTTATTTATTGTATGCTGAACCATGTCTTTAGCATCTTTATAGTTACCGCTTTTCATTTCTTTTTCAATGATTGTATTATATATATTATCTTCCTGTATGGTGAAAATGCGTATTTGAAATCCTATGAATAATACAATAAGCAAAATAAGGAATATCCAAAATTTATTCTGGTTTAGTTTAAAATAATAGCCTATTAATGTGATAAGTAATCCACCAATAAATCCACCGATATGTGCTACTATATTTACGTTTTGCATAAGCAATGACACACCGATTAAGATGACAAGTACGATTAACAATTGTCCTATTAATTTTCGATTATATTGTTTCCCAATATACATAAACGCAAAAATAGCACCAATTAAGCCAAAAATAGCCCCACTTGCCCCGACGGATACAGTATCAGTATTAAAAGATAATGAAGCAAAATTACCAAATAAACCAGCGACAAAATAAATGACTAAGAATCGCCAGTGTCCTACTATAGATTCAACTATTTTTCCAAATATGAATAAAGTTAACATATTCATTAGTATATGCTCAAAATTATAGTGTAAGAATATAGAAGAAATTACCCTATACCACTCACCATGAACTACATTAAAATGTACTAGACCGCCTACGTCTAAAAGTTTCAAATCAGAAAATCGGTTTAAAAATAAAACCATAGAAAGCCAAATAATGATATTAATTGCAATTAATGTGTATGTAATTGGTGCAAATTTCAGCATATGTTTTTCAATAGGATTATTGTTTAAAGCTCTTTGCTTATAATATGATTTCGTTTGATTAGAACTTTGATTGAAAACACTTTTTATAAAAAAATTTGGCATTATTTTTTCAATTTGATCAGCTTGACGGATAATTTTTACTTTGAACTTTATTGATTTCAGTTCATCTAAATTTTCATCAGTAAATGTTTTATCAGTATAAATAAATAAGTTATAACTTTTAGGTTTGAAATCTAAAAATGCTATAATATCTTCTTCATGGTCTTGGATTCTACTTTTATCAAATCTAACTTCTTGTGTGGAGTTGGCTCCAAATTTAAATATAACAACGGATTGTTTTTTCTTATTTGCCAACCAAATTTCTGTATCGTCTTGATTGCGATGCACTATTTGATAATTTAAATATTTAACCCAAGTAAAGATTGACTTCCAATAATGTTTTTCTGTAATCATTTTAGCCTCCATTATTTTGTTGTTGCTATAATTAGTGCTTGTACTGGTTGATCATGTGCTTCAATTTCGAAATCATCAAGCTGGAAGTCGTAAATTAAACTTATCGTTGACTGTTGATGGTGTGTTAAAAATTTATCAAAATAGCCCCCGCCATATCCAATTCTATAACCTGCATCGTTAAAAGCTAAACCAGGGACAATGAGTAAATCTAAGTCATTTGAAATTTCTGTATCGGATATGACGTGGTTAATTCCTTTATCATCAGATCCAATATTAGATAAATCATCCACGTGTTTAAAGGACATTTCTTTAGCCTTATAGTTTGTTTCAGGGACGTATACTTTTTTGTTATCACTAATCATCTTAGAAATAATTGGGTATGTATCCACTTCATGGGGCATTGAAAGCACTATACCTATACGTTTTGCTGATTCATATTCGCTCGTATGCATCAATGCTTCTGTTAAGTATTGATCGGCAGATGGTTTCTGGTCTTCTACAGCAAATGCTTTCATTAATTTTATTTTTTCTTGTCTTAATGATTTTTTATCCAATTTTGACACCTTCCCGTTAGATATACTCATTTTATTATAACGTTTTAAAAATATAATGTCATTAAACTGCTATTTCAAGCACTCTTATTATTTTTCGAAAAAATAACCAGACTCTATAGTTAGAATCTGGTTTAAAATATAAATTATTTTGTTTCACGGTGCAATGTATGTTTGTTATCACGAGCACAGTGTTTTTTCATTTCAATACGTTCAGGATTAGTACGTTTATTTTTTGTTGTGATGTAGTTTCTTTCTCCACATTCTGTGCAAGCTAGTGTTACGTTTACGCGCATGCTAATTCCTCCTTACCTTTTCAAAATACGACTTATTTATCATACCATTTAGTTATAAAATTGAAAAGTATTAATTTTCAATAGAGACCATAACAAAAGGATTTTTCATTAAAATATGAAAGTATTTTGTTAATTTTTATCTTTTTCTTTAAAATAATAGTTTATAATATCTCTTCCTAAGTCCCCGCCGTTCAACCAAGGTTCTGGGACTGGGTGATTTGTGTAGACAATAGAAAACGCTAATTTAGGATTTTCTATTGGAGCGTAACCGACATAAGTTGAATTGACTCTTGGTTCTCCATCTTGGAATACTTCTGCTGTACCTGTTTTACCAGCAGATGGGACAGTAGTATCATTAAAGCTTTGGTAACCCGTACCTTCTTTTTCATTAAAAGCCATTTTAAAGCCTTCTTGAACTTGTTTTATTTGATCAGAAGTATTATTAACTTTATTCAATACGTTGCCTTTAACTTTTTCTTTAACAGGTCCTAGTGTATCTTTATTTGTTGCTTTCCTGATTTCTAAACCAATATGCGGTTGAATTCTATAGCCGTTATTAGCAATTGTAGAAACATATTGAGATAATTGAAGTGGTGTATAAGTATCATATTGACCAATAGATAAGTCTAAGAAATTACCGGGGTTATCAGTCAATGGTTCAATTTGACCACTTGTTTCATTTGGTAAATCGATACCTGTTTTAACACCTAATCCAACTTGGTTTAAACCTTTACGTAATTTTTGGCCAGCTTCAGAAATATCTGTTGGCAATGACATATTAGGTGTGTATGGAGAGCCTGCAATCTTCAATGCCGTTTTAATCATATAAACGTTTGATGAATGCATTAATGCTTCTTTATCATCGATTGTGACTTTACCATCTTGGTTAAAGTACGAACGCTTGGAAAGCCCACCAGAGAAAGTTAAAGGTTCATCAACCATTTCTTCGCCAACTTTAATTGCGTCGTTTTGATAACCCGCTAATAACGTTCCACCCTTAACAGAAGACCCTACTGCATATTGAGAAGTGAAATTACCAATATCATAATCCGTGAGATCACCATTTTTATCAATTTGTTTACCTGCCATCGCTAAAATATCACCGTTATTTGGATTTTGAACGACGACTAACGCATTATCCATATTTTTAGCGCCTTCGCTACGTAATTTACTTATTTGTTTTTCTAAATATTCTTCTGTTTTCTTTTGTAAATCAATATCAATACTTAATACGAGGTCATCGCCTCGTGAACCTGGATGAATGACTTGTGAATCTATTACTTCGCCAGATTTATCCGTAGTATATTTCATTTCTTTCTTTTTCCCTTTAAGGATATCATCATATTGATACTCTAAATAAGATTTACCAACACGATCATTTCTTGAATAACCTTTTGACAAATACTGTTCCGTGAGTTCTTTAGGAATACCTTCTTGTGTAGTAGAAACATCACCAAAAATACCTCTTAATGTATCTTTGTATGGATATTTTCTATCCCAATCCATAGTTGTATTAACGCCCGGTAAATCAGAAAGTTTTTGTGATACTGCTGCATACTCCTCGTCTGTAACATCTTCATTTTTAATCATTTGAGGATCTAATGCTGAACCAGCCATCATCTCACGATATATGGCTAACACTTGTAAATCCTTGTCCGAGAACGAATCAAATTGTTTTTCGCCAATTTTTTTATGTAATGCATCATCATACTCATCTTGAGAAATACTGCCATCATCTAATAGTGATTGTTCGTTTTTCATTAATTGTTCCGCTTTATTTGGATGTTTTAAAATCCAAAAATCTTGTTTATCTCGCTCAGTGATTTTAGCAGTATCCATCTTGATTAATTTGGATAATTTTTCAGCAATATCTAACACTTCAGATTGAGAAGTCTTCCGTCCGCGGGAATATGTAATTGCTTTTTTAGATGCGTTATCTACGAGTACTTTACCATTTCTATCCAAAATTCTTCCGCGTGGGACCGCTTCATTGACGGTTAAGTTTTCACTGTTTTTAATTAATTGCTTGTAATGAGAGCCCTGTGCTATTTGCAAGTAACCTAAACGTAATACAATTATTGCAAAAATAAATACAATGACGCCAAATACAAAACTTATTCTTTTGTTCATGGTATTTCTTATTTTTTCATCATTTGATTTTTCTTTTAATCTTTTTAGCAAAACAACATACCTCTATTCAAAAGTGATCACTTTAAATGATATATGAAATTGGCGGAGATTTCTATTATTTTAATTAAAAAAATGACGGCCTTTAAAAGGCCGTCAAAAATTGAAGCTTAATTATTTAGCAGCGTTATATAATTCGTCTACTTTTTCCCAATTTACAACATTCCAGAAAGCACTAATATATTCTGGGCGTTTGTTTTGGTATTTAAGATAGTAAGCATGTTCCCAAACGTCTAAGCCTAGGATTGGCGTTTTGCCTTCAGTTAATGGATTATCTTGGTTTGGTGTTGTAACGATTTCTAAGTCACCGTTATTAACAACTAGCCAAGCCCAACCTGAACCAAAGCGAGCTGCAGCTTTATCAGCAAATTCTTCTTTAAACGCATCTAAAGAACCCCATTGTTCTTTAATTTTATCAACTACAGTTCCTTTTTCTTCAGAATTTGGAGTTAACAATTCCCAGAATAATGAATGGTTTAAATGTCCGCCACCATTATTTCTAACAGCTGTTTGAATGTCTTCTGGTACACTATCTAAATTAGCAATAATTTCTTCGATTGATTTAGATTCTAAATCAGTTCCTTCAATTGCTGCATTTAATTTAGTTACGTAAGTGTTGTGGTGCTTGTCATGGTGAATTTCCATTGTTTGTTGATCAATATGTGGTTCTAAAGCATCAGAACCATAAGGTAAATTTGGTAATTCAAAAGCCATAAATAATCATCCTCCTAATTAATCTTTAAATAAAGCATAACAACTAAAAATGATGACAACAATTAATATGCTTATATATTAATTCAAAAGTCATAAAATAATATTTGTTATCTTTAGTTACTTTATTAGTATATCTCAAATCACTGCAATTTAAACATCTTTGGCTAAGTATTTTAAAAATTCTAAGTAATTCATACTAATGACCTATGCTTAGAAGGAAGGTTTTTAGTAATAAGCGACATATTGTGCTATTTTACAAGCAAATCATTACAACTTTGTTTACAATTATTGCACGCGTTGGCAAGCTTCACATATGCCATAAACTTCTAATTTATGTCTGTGAATATCAACTTTTGGTAAAAAAGATTTAATTTGTTCAATAGGGCAAAAATCAATTACTTTTGTGTCACCGCATGATTCACAAATAAAATGATGATGATGGTGGTCCGTACACGCGATTCTAAATTTCATTTCCCCATCAAGCTCAGTTCCTTCTACAATACCTAAATCTTTAAACAGGTGTAAGTTACGGTATATAGTATCAAATGAGATACCCGGATAACTTTCATCTAATTTTTGTTGGATATGCTTTGCGTTAATGTATTTATCTTCATTTACAAAAATATTAATCATATCTCTTCTTTTATTCGTATATTTATGACCTTCTGTTTTTAGAATATTAATAGCTTCATCTGTCTTCATTATTAATAGCCCCTTTCACAGTTCTTACTTTAATTTTTTGATATAACATCATGATTGCTAATAAAAGTACAAGTAATACTACAATCACACCGCCAGGAGAAATATTCATATAAAAAGCTAAAACTAACCCAGCAATAACGGAAAATTCACCAATGACAACGCTCAGGGTGATTAATTGTTTAAACCCTTTTGTCATACGCATAGCTATAGCTATAGGAAGTGTAATCAATGCGCTCACTAATAATATACCCACAACTCTCATAGATGCAGATATGACTAATGCTACAATGATAATAAATAAAAATTGTATCCATTTTGGTATGCCAATAACTTTACTATATTCCTCATCAAAAGAAAGAATAAATAATTCTTTATAAAATAAAAGAATGAAAGCTAATACAATAACGACAATCACAATAATTGTTGATAAATCACTAACCGTTACGGCGCTTATTGAACCAAATAATAAACCTACAATTTCTTGGTTGAAACCATCAGCTAATGAAATGAATATTGCACTTAATGCTATACCTGCACTCATGATAATTGGTATCGCGATTTCTTGATAATTACTATACGAAGTTCTAAGGTTTTCGATTAACAGCGCACCTACGATTGCAAAGAGAATACCAAACCACATTGGATTTATGAACGCTAATGCTGGTGCAATCGTAACAACGAACATGCCAAAAGAAATGCCCCCAAGTGTAACGTGACTTAATGCGTCTGCAATTAAAGATAATCTTCGTACCACGATAAAAGCTCCGATTAATGGCGCAATAAATCCAATTAAAATACCACTAATAAAAGAGTAACGCATAAAATCAAAATTTAATAACGCCTCAATCATGATGAACAACACTCCCTATTATGTTGATGGTCTACGAATTGGATGGGATGTCCATAAATTTTTGAAATTTCTACTTCATCTAATGATTTAAAATCTTCAGTCGTACCGTGGAAATGTAAATGTTTGTTTAAACAAGCTACTTCAGTAGCAGTATCTGCCACAACGCCTATATCGTGGGTAACTAAAATAATAGTCACACCTTCTTTTTTCAATGTTTCTAAAGTTTCATAAAATTCATTAACGTGTTTAGCGTCTATACCATTCGTTGGCTCATCTAATATGAGCACAGAAGGATTGCTAATTAACGCTCTGGCAATCAACACGCGCTGTTGTTGTCCACCAGATAATTCTGCAATATTTTTATGCATTAAATGGCTAATATTTAACCGATCTAATACTGCCTCAACCTGATTTTCATCCTTTTTGTTAAACCATTGAAATAATTTCTTACGCTTTGTAAGCCCACTCATGACGACTTCTTTAACGCTCGCAGGAAACCCTGATTTAAATGCTTGTGCTTTTTGAGAAACATAACTGATTTTATATAAAGATTGCTTTCCATTATACACCTTACCGTCTACAAAAATTTGACCTTTTTGCAATGGTAATAAACCTAAAATTATTTTTAATAAGGTTGATTTACCTGCGCCGTTCGGTCCAACAATCGCTAAAAATTCACCTTTATTAATTTTTATGTTTATATTTTCCAAAACTTTCTTGTTATCAAAATAATAATCAATATTTTTTAATTCAAATACTGCAGTAGTCATCTTTTCACCTCGTTCTATACTATACAACTTGTGGACAATTATGTAAATAGTAATGTTTACGAATTAAAAAAAGAGCGAACTAGAAATCTAATTTTAAGTGATTTCACGTCTCGCTCTGTTAATGGCAATAATATTTAATAATTGGTTGAAATATTATTGCGTTAAAATTTTATCTTTTAAATTTTCATCGAATTTTTGTTGTTTAAGCATTTCGATTTCAAATTTATAAGGTGGTTTTTTATTCTTTTTATCTTCACCAACATACGGTGTTTCAAGTATTTTTGGTATATCTTTAAATGTGTCATGATGAACAATATAATTTAATGCATCAAAACCAATATAGCCAAAACCGATATTTTCATGTCTATCTTTGTGAGCGCCAATATCATTTTTACTATCGTTTACATGGACAACTTTAATTCTATCGACACCGACAATTTTATCAAATTCATTTAGTACACCATCAAAATCTTCTTTAACATTGTAACCAGCATCATGGGTATGACATGTGTCAAAGCAAACTGATAAACGTTCATTATGATTCACACCATCAATGATTTTAGCAATTTCTTCAAAGTTTCTACCAATTTCAGAACCTTTACCAGCCATCGTTTCAAGTGCAATTCTGACATTGTTATCATTTGTTAACACTTCGTTTAATCCTTCGATTATTTTTTTAATGCCGGCATCAGCGCCTTCTCCTACATGTGACCCTGGATGTAATACAATATCTTTAGCGCCGATAGCTTGTGTTCGTTCAATTTCACTTTGAAGAAATTCAACACCTAAATTAAATACATGTGGCTTCACTGTGTTAGCTATATTAATAATATAAGGTGCATGAACTACGATGTTTGAAAGCCCATATGTTTGCATTAATTCTTGACCTTGTTCAATATTCAATTCTTCTATAGGCTTTCGTCTTGTATTTTGCGGTGCACCCGTATAAATCATAAAAGTAGATTCACCAAATTTATGTGCCTCTTCTGCTGATCCTGCTAACATTTTTTTACCATTCATAGATACGTGAGATCCTAATAACATAGTTACCACCAATCCTTTATTTATTTTTTTCTGGCTTGACGATTTTGCTTTTTGCTAAATTTTTTACGTTCTTGACGTTTTAAATGTTCTAAATCACGTTGGAATTTTTTCTTATAACCAGGTTTAACCTTTTTCTTGTTTCTTTTTACTTTATATTTCAATTCATTAGTTAAATGATCATCTTTGTTTTTACGCGATTGGCGTGTATTGTGTGCTTTAATCGATTTTATTTCATCATTTTTAATATCAACGTTTTCGAAATGATAACCACGTTGCTCTATTAATGCTATGTTTTCTTCTTCTTCAGGACTATATAGTGTAATAGCAACCCCTTTATATTGGCCACGACCTGTACGGCCAACTCGATGTGTAAAGAAATCAATGTCGTTCGGTACATCAAAATTAATGACATGACTCACACCTTCAATATCTATACCACGGGAAGCTAAATCACTTGCAATCACATATTGAAATTCTAAGTTTCGGATACGTTTCATTTGTTGTTTACGTTCTCTAGGTGTTAAGCCACCATGTATCATACCTAATTTCAGTCCAGCAGTGTTTAATTGATCAGCAAGTTCATCAGCGCTATCGCGACTATTGCAAAATATAATACATAAATACGGATTTAAGATATCGATTAATTTAATTGTTTTTTCTATTTTTGCTTCACTTTTCGTAGGGATCAAATAGAATTCGATATTCTTTTTATTTTTTTGTGTGCTTTCAATTTCTACATAGTCAGGGTTTTCTAAATATTTATTTAAAAATGGATGCAGTGACTTAGGAATAGTAGCACTAAATACTGCTAAATGAGACCCGTCATCTAATCTTGTAGCAATGTGATCTACTTCGTCTATTAATCCTAAATCAATCATTAAGTCAGCTTCATCAACTACTAAATAAGATGCCAAATGGACATGCAAATCGCCATGTTTGGCTAAATCATTTATCCGTGTTGGTGTTCCGATAACAAGCTGTGGTTGATTTTTAGCACGTTGACGATCTTTCTCAATATCAGTACCACCTATAAAAAGTTTAACTGATACACCTTTTTTATATTCTGCTAAATGATTTGCAACATCAAAGAGTTGCTGTGCTAATTCTCGAGTTGGCGCTACAATAATAGCCTGAGGTTCTTTAATATCTATATTAATCAAGTGTACCAATGGTAATAAAAAGGCATGTGATTTGCCTGTGCCTGTCTGGGATTGTCCGATTAAATTGACTTGCTTTAATATTTTGGGAATAACGCGGTTTTGAACTTCTGTTGGTTGATTAAAGTTCAAATTTTGTACCGCCTCTATTAAAGTCGGTTCTAAATTAAACTTATCAAATGGGTGATTTGCCATGTTTTGGCCTCCTTAAATCTTCATCTTTTCTATTATAAAGCATTCTTTCTTAATTTTGAACTAAATATTTTAAGCAGACTGAACCGTTAGTAAAAACAAATAAATCTAATAGAGACCGAAACATAAATAATGTTTCGGTCTTGTATTTCATATTGGTAGTAGAAAACTAGAATGGTAAAGCGCTTGTGCCAAACTATTTTCACAAAAATATTAATATAAGGAAAATCAACTCGCCTACAATTTATACAAAAAATAATTTTTATATAAATGTTAAGCTAGAAATAATCAAAAGGGTCAGTGTTTAATTTAGATGGCTTAATTCCAAATGAAACGTGGCTAAATTTAAGCCAATCTTGCAATAATTGGCTTAAACCATCTTTCATTACATATTCACTATAATGATTAATATCTAATAAATTGATGCCGGCGATTTTTGCGTCTAGCGCATCATGGTGTTTAATATCTCCAGTAATAAATATATCTGCGCCTTGTTGTGCTGCATTGTATTCAAATCCAATTCCAGAACCGCCAATAATTGCAACTGTTTTAATTGTATCTTCTAAATTTCCAATAAATCTAACGCTAGGCATGGCTAACTTTGTTTTCACATGATTCACGAAATCACGGACGTTCATTTCTGTGTTAAGTTTACCCATCATTCCCAAACCATAATCTGCTTGCTTTTCTAATTTTATAAAATCAAAGACAGGTGTTTCATAAGGATGGTTTTCAATAATTAATTGCTCAGCAAGTACTCTTTGATGCGCTTCTATCATAAATTCTAATTTAAATTCATTAACTTCTTCAATTTTATCTATTGAACCAATATGTGGCTTAGCATCACCTGTGGGTTTAAATTGCCCGTTGCCTAGGCTTTCGAAGAAACAATATGCATAATTTCCTTCTTGAGCTAAACCAGCATCACTTAAAGTTTCTTTAAATGATTTAAGATTCGATTCAGGGATAAAAACTTGTACTTTATAGTAATTTAAAGTTTCTGGATTTAAAACACGTTGATGATTTAGTTGAAGTTTATCTGCTAACATTGCGTTAACGCCTTTGGAATAAACATCTAAATTGGTATGTAAGGCGATTAAATTAATATCATTTTTTATTAATTTACGTAATATAGCTCCATAACCATCTTGATCAATAATATTTTTTATTCCTTTAAAAATAAGGGGATGATGGCAGATAATCGTATTATAATTATGGTTGATTGCCTCATCTACAACTTCATCGGTACAATCTAACGCTGTTAAGATTCCAGTTATTTCAGAAAATTCATCACCAATTAGTAATCCTACGTTATCCCATGATTCTGCTGTTTTCAAGGGTGCGTTTTGATTTATAACTTGAAGTAACTTTTTAACATTCATTTACAACACCTCATTAATTAAGTTGATTTCATTGTTAATTTCTATTAATCGATTATTATGTTTATGATGATCGAGATGGCTTTTAATTTTATTAAGCGACGCGCATTCATGTTCCCATTTTTTGAAGAATAAGTCGGTCTTATTTTTCAAAAGTATTGGGCCGAATTTTATCTCTGACTCTGAAAGTTTCTGTTTAGTTTCAGAATAATCAGCAACAATAATTTCATAAATATGACCTTTTTCTTCTAAAATGGCTTCTTCCACAATTACATAATTCATGTGTATGAGCAAGCGCCTGATCGCACTTGACTGTATATTACTTTGTAAAATAAGTCTCGGGTGAGAGGTCAATTTTGCTTGTCCATTTTTAATGATTTTTGCTATTAAGGGGCCGCCCATGCCACAAATTGTAACACAATTAATCTGCTCGTTAGGGTTTAGCACTGATAAGCCATCACCAAGTCTAACATCGATGTAGGGACTTAATTTATGCTCTATGACATTTTTTACTGAAGCTTCAAATGGCCCCTTTATTACTTCTCCTGCAATTGCTTTTTTAACCAAATTATTTTCAAGAGCATAAATAGGTAGATAAGCGTGGTCTGAGCCGATATCTGCTAATGTTTCTCCTGTTATATAAGTACTCACTTTTTTTAATCTTTGATTTAATGTAACCATAAAAGCGCTCCTCTATATATATGTAAAAAGCTCTTTTGCACATCAAGGTACAAAAGAGCTGAAAAATTAATCCATAAAGTCTTTTAGACGTTTACTTCTACTTGGGTGTCTTAATTTTCTTAATGCTTTGGCTTCTATCTGACGAATTCGTTCTCTTGTAACACCAAAAACTTTACCTACTTCTTCTAAAGTACGCGTTCTACCATCATCAAGGCCAAAACGTAAACGTAATACATTTTCTTCTCTATCAGTTAATGTATCTAAAACGTCTTCCAATTGTTCTTTTAATAATTCGTAAGCAGCATGATCTGAAGGGCTTTGAGCTTCTTGATCTTCTATAAAATCACCTAAATGACTATCGTCTTCTTCGCCAATTGGGGTTTCTAATGAAACAGGCTCTTGAGCTATTTTTAATATTTCTCTTACTTTTTCAGGTGGTAAATCCATTTCTTCACCAATTTCTTCTGGTGCTGGATCACGTCCTAAATCTTGTAATAATTGTCTTTGGACACGAATTAATTTATTGATCGTTTCTACCATATGCACTGGAATACGAATCGTACGAGCTTGGTCAGCTATAGCACGTGTGATTGCTTGACGTATCCACCAAGTTGCGTAAGTTGAAAATTTAAATCCTTTATTGAAATCGAATTTTTCTACCGCTTTAATTAATCCCATATTACCTTCTTGGATTAAATCTAAGAAAAGCATGCCACGTCCAACATATCTTTTAGCTATACTTACAACTAGACGTAAGTTTGCTTCTGCCAATCTAGACTTAGCAACTTCATCACCTTGTTCAATTCTTTTAGCCAATTCAATTTCTTCTTGTGCGTTTAATAAATCAACGCGTCCAATTTCTTTAAGATACATACGTACAGGGTCATTAATTTTAACACCTGGAGGTGCACTTAAATCATTAGGGTTCAACTTCGAATCTTTATCTGAACTATCTTTCTCATTTACTAAACTGATATCATTATCAGTTAATTGGTCAAATAGTTCATCCATTTGATCAGAATCCATCTCGAAATTTTGTAATTTCTCTGCAATTTCTTCGTGGCTTAGATGCCCTTCTTTTTTACCTTTTTCAATTAATCGTTTTTTTACATCTTCTAAAGTTAGAGATGGGTCAATGGTTTGCTTTTTAAGTGTAACTTTATTTCCAGACATGAAAAGGCCTCCCGAATATAATATCAACTTAGCATCGTGATATTTTGATAGATGAACTTATTATTATCTACCCACTATCTATACGATTTATGCAAGTTGTTAAACCCAATAATATACAGATATATTCATTGTTAAGTTAATTCATTCTATTTTTATTATAGTCTACAATTTTTTCTAGGTAATATTTTTGCAACTCTAAATCACCTAATCTAGAAGCCTCCCGTAGCTTATGATTAAGCGATTCAATCGTTTCTTCGTTTCTATTTGTTATTAGCATGTTTAAATAATCATCGATTTCATGTTCGTAAGGTTCTTCATTTATCATATAATTATCCAATGATATAAATGCTTCTTTAATTTCATTATTATCGATATATTGTAAAACGTCACTAATATTGAACGTATCGTTCCCAGAATAAAACTCATGTAAAACATTAAATATACGCTTAAAATAATGATTTGTAAAGTCTTCTGAGTAAAGTAATTTATGATAATTTAAAAAAGTGTCTTTATCATTCATAAAATGTTTTAATAAAGCGCGCTCTGCTTTTTCTTGTTTATTTAAATTAGTGAATTGCGGGACACTAGGCGTTTGGTAAGACTGTGGTTGATAATAATCTTGTCGTTGTCCTATTTCAATATTTAAACTATCCATGCTTACTTTAAACAATTCTGATACGTCTTGCAATATCTTTTTGCGTAAAATAGATGACTGCATCAAAGAAATGTCATGCGTAATTTCTTTTAAATATTTCTCGTAAGCTAAATCATTATTTTCTATTTCCTCTTGGTGCATATGCACTTTATATAGTATAAATGCTTTTTTTTCATGTTCGACGTAATAGTTAAAAGCATCGGCACCGTGTTTACCAATGTATTCATCTGGATCCATGTTTTTTGGTAATTGTACAACAAACACATTTAACCCTTGCTGTAACAAAATTTGACCGGATTTCAAAGTAGCTTCACTACCAGCAAAATCACCATCAAACATCAGCGTCACATTAGAGGTTAGTTTTTTCATAAACGCTATATGCTCTTGAGAAATCTGTGTTCCCATACTAGCCACTACTTGTTTTAAACCTGCGTAATCCGCTTTTATAACGTCCATAAACCCTTCTAGTAAAATAATTTCATCATTTTTTCGAATGGCTTTTCTAGCATGATCAACGTTGTATAGTAATCTTCTTTTTTGAAATATAGGTGTTTCTGGGCTATTAAGGTATTTAGGTTCTTGATCTGTATAAGTCCGACCAGAATAACCAACAGTTCGTCCTTGTGCATTTGTTAATGGAAACATAATTCTATCTCTAAACCGATCATAATAACTAAAGTTTTCTTCATTTCTTGAAAGTAAACCAGCTTCATAAGCTAACTGAATATCGTATCCTTTTTTCTGTAAAAAATCATGACAAAAGTGAGCATTGTTTGGGGCATACCCTATTTTTCGTCCATCTATGAGCTCATCAGTGAAACCACGCTCTTTTAAATAGGTTAAAGCCGCTTCACCCTCAACTGTTTTTTTTAATGCATAGTGATAATATTCTTGCATTAATTCATGCATTTCAATCATTTGTAAATCTTCTGAAGCAATTTGGTGATTTGCATTTTGACCAGCAGATTGCTGTGGCGTTTCAATTTCAATATTGACGCGTTCACCTAGTAACTTTACCGCTTCAGTAAAAGAAACATCTTTGATTTCTTGCGTAAATTGGAAAACATTCCCACCTTTTTTACAGCCAAAACAATGGCATATTTGTTTATCTTCAGAAACAGTAAATGAAGGTGTTTTTTCATCATGAAAAGGACACAAACCAATATAATTGCGCCCTCTTTTTTCTAATTTGACATATTCACTTACCAAGTCAAGTATATCCGTTTTATCTTTTATTTCATTAATCGTTGCTTGTTCAATTCGCAAAATTATCACCTATTAGACAGTAGTTATAACATTATATTAGTTTTGGCTAATTTAAGAAACTATTTTGCTCAATGATGCTTATAATATCGTTAGCAGTTTCTTCGATAGCTTTATCAGAAACATCTATGACTGGACAACCAATTTTTTCAACTAATTCATGAAAATAATTTAATTCTTCTTCAATTCTTTGTTCTGTTGCGTATCTCGCACTATCGCCTAGCCCGAGTTGCTTTAACCGTTCTTTACGAATGCGGTTTAACTTGTCTTCACTAATTTTTAAAGCGATACACTTTGAAGCATCAATATTAAATAAATCATCTGGAGGCGTCACTTCAGGGACAATTGGAATATTCATCACTTTATAACTTTTGTGAGCTAGATATTGTGATAATGGCGTTTTTGAAGTTCGAGATATACCTAATAGTACAATATCGGCTTTAGACAAACCTTTAGGATCTTTTCCGTCATCATATTTTACTGCAAATTCAATTGCATCAATTTTTTTAAAATAAGCCTCATCTAATTGATGAACAAGTCCTGGTTCAAAATAGGGTTGTTCATCTATTTTATCTAATAATATATTCATTAAAGGTCCCATAATATCAACCGATTTAATTTGAAATTCTTTAATTTTTGATTCCATATATTTCCTTATTTCTGGTTTAACTAGTGTATAAACCACTATCGCTTCAGTATCTTTAGCGACTGAAATGACTTCATCGACATTTTCTAAAGCTTCTATATATGGATATCTGTTAATTTCACTTTCACATTGATTTGGATTAAATTGTGAAATACAGGCTCTTGCTACTAGTTCAGCAGTTTCACCTACTGAATCAGAAGCAACAATAATTTTAATATTTTCCATTTAATTCATACCACCTATTCATTTAGTAAAGATACAAAAATTTTTGTGATCGTTGTTTTAGAGATACGTCCTTTCACTTCATACTTGCCGTTTTCTTTTTTAATAACAATTGGTAAGGAATCAATTTCTTTTTCAATCATCAAGTTTGCTGCGAATATCACTCGCTCGTCTTCAAGGACAAAACTTAAATTAGGCATGCGTGTCATGATAATATCTACAGGCATGGTATGTATATCTTTACCTATCATCGAAGCACGTAATAAATCTTTACGCGAACACACCCCCATAAAATCTCCATTATCATTTATGACAAATAATGTACTAACATCTTCTAAGAAGATTGTGCAAATCGCATCGTAAACTGACATCTCGTTTTTTACTACTACAGGGTGTGACGCGTAATCTTTAACAATAGATTGTTTTAATTGATCAGCGATTAATTTATTCTTGGGTTTTCCAGAATAGTAGTAGCCTACACGTGGGCGCGCTTCTAAAATGCCAGACATTGTAAGTATAGCTAAATCTGGTCTCAGTGTTGCTCTAGTAAGACTTAGTTGTTCCGCTATATGTTCACCAGTAATAGGTCCATTATTTTTGACAATTTCAACGATTTGTTGTTGTCTTTTACTCAGTTCTATAAGACTTCACCCCTTCACTCATTACCTATAATTATACATTGAATCATAAATTGCTACAAATACATATATTTACTTGCTAATAATCAACCAATACATTAAAATTGTATTTAAAGCGAGTTAAGGTTGGTGAGAGCTTAACAAAATTATTGGCTACAATTTTAAATGACTTTCAAAAGCGAGTGCACACACTAATTTGGGTGGAACCGCGGGTTAATAATGATTTATTAAAAAAACACATATTACATATGTGATTAAAAATGATTAACTCGTCCCAAGACATTGATTAAGTTTTTTAAGCTTTTTCTTTGTCTTGGGGCGTTTTTATGTTAAAAGGAGTGTATTTTTTATGGCAAAAGATATGGAAACAATAGTACAGTTAGCAAAACACAGGGGGTTTGTATTCCCAGGTAGTGATATTTATGGTGGTTTATCAAATACATGGGATTACGGCCCATTAGGTGTTGAATTAAAAAATAATATTAAAAAAGCATGGTGGCAAAAATTTATTACGCAATCACCGTACAACGTTGGGATTGACGCCGCAATTCTTATGAATCCTAAAACTTGGGAAGCTTCTGGCCATTTAGGTAACTTTAACGATCCAATGATTGATAACAAAGACAGTAAAATTCGTTACCGTGCCGATAAAATCATTGAAGATTACATGGCTAATGAAAAAGGTGATGAAAATTTTGTAGCTGATGGTTTAAGTTTTGATGAAATGAAACGTATTATCGATGAAGAAGGCATCGTGTGTCCTGTAAGTGGAACTGCTAATTGGACAGATATTCGTCAATTTAATTTAATGTTTAAAACTTTCCAAGGCGTTACAGAAGATTCAACGAATGAAATTTTCTTACGTCCTGAAACTGCACAAGGTATTTTCGTAAATTACAAAAATGTACAACGTACGATGCGTAAAAAATTACCATTTGGTATTGGTCAAGTTGGTAAATCCTTCCGTAACGAAATTACACCAGGTAACTTTATCTTTAGAACACGCGAATTTGAGCAGATGGAATTAGAATTTTTCTGTAAACCAGGTGAAGAAATCGAATGGCAAAATTACTGGAAAACTTTTGCTAGTCAATGGTTAAAAGATTTAAACTTAAGTGAAGAAGCAACACGTTTACGTGATCATGATGCAGACGAATTATCTCACTATTCAAATGCCACAACTGATATTGAATACCGTTTCCCATTTGGTTGGGGAGAACTCTGGGGTATTGCAAGCCGTACAGATTATGATTTGAAACAACATAGTGAGCATTCTGGTGAAGACTTCCAGTATCATGATCAAGAGACTGGTGAAAAATATTTACCATACTGTATCGAACCTTCGCTTGGCGCTGATCGTGTAACTCTAGCATTCCTTTGTGATGCTTATGCAGAAGAAGGTGTTGAAGGCAGTAAAGATTCAAGAACTGTATTACATTTCCACCCTGCGTTAGCACCTTATAAAGCGGCAGTATTACCTTTAAGCAAAAAACTATCAGGTGATGCAATTAAAATATTTGAACAATTAAGTGCAAACTTCTCAATTGATTTTGATGAGTCACAATCCATTGGTAAACGTTATCGTCGTCAAGACGAGATTGGTACACCGTATTGTATTACTTTTGACTTTGATTCATTAGAAGACCAACAAGTAACTGTACGTGATAGAGATACAATGGAACAAGTACGTATGCCAATTGCTGAATTAGAAAGTTTCTTAGCTGAAAAAGTTAAATTTTAATGCTTTACAATATAAACGCTAATTCACTCATTTTAGTTTAATTAGCAAAAAAGCCGAGACATATATAATGTCTCGGCTTTAAATATGGCATAGGACTGGATGAATCAAACTTACGTAGTCATTAATAGTATTTGCGTTGTCAGTACAGGATAGAAATCATTTAAAAAATGCTTTTTCTATCCTGTTTTTGTATTTAATTTGGGTTATCTAATCTTCGCAATTGGTTAATAAGCTTTTGACTTTTAAAATACATACCAGCATACTCACTATATAACATAATCATCAATTGTGACATCTCATCTACAATATCGTGATGAATTGTCAATGCATTCATTTTACTTATAGGTAATTTTTGTAAAATATCTAATAAGTAAAGTGTTTTATTAGAAAGTATTAAAGCGTTCGTGTCTTGATATTTTGCATGATTTGATATCGCGCCATCAAATTTAAAGCTATAGCCAATCAACTTAGATTGATCACGATCTCCAGTAATGACACATTGATTAAAAACTGCATTAAATCCAAATGTTGTCATACACTTGATAAGTACGACAACTGACATCAATTGCGCAGACACACCATCTTTAATTTTATCTAGTACAAAATGTAGTAGTTTATAGCTAAATTGAGATATTTCATCATTTTCAATTGAACGATCTATGGTTTCAGCACATAGGCTAGCATAGCTACTTTCATAAATATCTAAGCGTAGATGATAATTTTGTTCAATAACATCCACAGAACTTAAAGTCCCCATACCTTTCCATTTAGAATAAATAAACAAGCCAAATACAAATAATTGTGTATTAGCTTGTAAACCACTCTTGCTTTTTTTTGCGCGACGTACCATTAGTGGGACTTTTGCACCGTATTCATTTAAAATTGTGATAATTTTATCGGATTCGCCATAATCAACTGTTTTTATAATGATACCTTTTTGTTTGATTAACACATTAGCTCACCGACTCCCGAATTAATCTTGATCTTCTAAATAACCCATTTGACGAATAAAATTAACTTTATTACGCCAATCTCTTTGAACTTTTACCCACAGTTCTAAATAAACTTTTGAACCTAGCAATCTTTCAATATCTTGACGTGCGCGTTTACCTACTTCTTTAAGTTTTTTGCCACCTTTACCTATGACAATACCTTTTTGTGAGTCACGTTCAACAAAAATAGTAGCTTCAATTCTTACTCGATCTTCATCTTCTTTAATCATGCGGTCAACATTTACTCCGATAGCATGCGGAATTTCTTCACTTGTAAGATGTAATATTTTCTCACGTATTAACTCACTTACTACAAATTGTTCAGGATGATCAGATATCTGATCATCTGGATAGTATTTAGGCCCAGCAGGTAAATAAGATTTAATTACGTCAATAAAATGTTCTACATTGAGACCTTCTAATGCTGAAATAGGCACGACTTCAGTGAAATCCATATGTTTTTTATACTTCTCAATTTTAGGCATGAGTTCATCTGGGTGTACTAAATCAATTTTATTTAATACTAAAAACACAGGGGTTTTAACTGTCTTCAACATTTCCATAATATATTCATCGCCACGGCCAATATCTTCATTGACGTTGACCATAAACATAATGGCATCAATTTCTGATAGTGTATTGGTAGCAACACGCATCATATAATCGCCTAATTTATGTTTCGGTTTGTGTATGCCAGGTGTGTCTAAGAAAATAATTTGCGCATCTTCTTGAGTCATAACACCTTGTATTTTATTTCTTGTCGTTTGTGCTTTATCAGACATGATTGCAATTTTATGTCCGATAACACGATTGACGAATGTAGACTTTCCTACATTGGGTCTACCTATTATTGTTACAAATCCTGATTTATGTTCTGTCATTAATTTAAATCCTTTCCAGAAAATCCTAATGGTAGTAAATCACTTACTGTTGATTGAATCATATCCTCTTTATGATTCGTCATATAAACTGGCATATCGTCATCACAAAGTTCCTTTAATACTTGCCTGCAGGCACCACAAGGGGAAGAAGGTTCATCAGCATCCACTGTTACCGTGATAGATTCAAAATCACCAGGACGATATCCATCTGCAATTGCCGCAACAAGACTTGATCTTTCTGCACAAATACCTAAAGGATAGGCAGCGTTCTCTACATTCCCACCGCGGTATGTTTTACCGTCTTTTGTAATCAAATATGCGCCAACTTTAAATTGACTATATGGGGCATATGCATTCTCTTGTGCTTTTCTTACTTCAGTATAATAATGAGGTTGGTAAGCCATAGTTCATCTCTCCTATTCAAAGCTTAATTTTTTTTAATAGTTATTAAAACCATTTAAATTTAATGCTATCTTAGTATATACAAATTGCAAAAAATGCACTACTTATTTTATTAAATATGGTAAAAAAACAATAACCCCAATTGCTAACGCTACAATCGAAGCAAGTACTACACTAGAAGCTGCTGTATCTTTAGCTTTTTTGGCTAATTCATGATAATCCTTTGTAATTAAATCTACTACAAATTCGACTGCAGTATTCATTGCTTCAAATGCTAACACTAAACCAATAGCAATAATAATCAAAAGCCATTCAATAGCGGTTATACCTAATATAAGTCCTAATATAATTGCAATAATCGCAAATATAGAATGGATTAAAAATTTACTATCTTTACTAAAGAGTACAAATAATCCTTGAAAAGCATAATTGAATCGTTTCATAACTGCCTCTATTCTCTTGGTAAACCATATGCATTTAAGATTTCATCTTGACGACCGAACATTTGCTTCTCATCAGTTTCAGTCATATGATCGTAACCTAATAAATGAAGAAATCCGTGAAGTGCAAGGAAACCAAGTTCTCTATCAAAAGAATGCCCGAATGTCTCTGCTTGTTCTCGTGCGACATCTGTACATATGATAATGTCACCCAAAACACGTGGAATATCTAAGCCGATGATTTCAGGTTCTTCTTCTTCTAATGCAAATGAAATCACATCTGTTACTTTATCTTTATCACGATACATTTTATTCATTTGTTGAATTTCTTCTTTATCTACAAAAGTTACAGATAACTCTGCTTCACTATCTATGCCTTCTTGTTCTTTTGCAAATGTGAGTAGTTTATCAATTTGCTCGAACCAACTATTATCAACTAATCCTGTATGGTCATTAAAATCTATTGTAAACATTTACTCTTCTCCCTCATAACGATCGATTATTTTACTTACAAGTGGATGACGGACAACATCGCTTTGATCTAAATGATGAATACTTAAACCTTTAACGTTTTGAAGTTTAGCAATCGCTTCTTTAAGACCACTTTTAACGCCTTTGGGTAAATCAATTTGTGTTTTATCACCTGTAACTACCATTTTCGAACCGAAACCTAATCTCGTTAAGAACATTTTCATTTGGGCATGCGTTGTATTTTGTGCTTCATCTAAAATGACAAACGCATCATCCAGTGTTCTTCCTCTCATATAAGCTAGTGGCGCTATTTCGATAATACCGCGTTCGATAAATCTAGCAGTTTGCTCTCGACCTAAGACGGTATTTAAACCATCATAAAGTGGGCGTAAATAAGGATCAACCTTTTCTTTTAAATCTCCGGGTAAGAAGCCTAATGATTCACCCGCTTCAACTGCTGGTCTCGTTAAAACGATACGTTTAACATTGCCTTTTCGTAATTGTTTAGCTGCATAAACCACCGCTAAAAAAGTTTTACCTGTACCGGCAGGCCCAACACCAAACACTAAATCGTTATGATACATGGCATTGACGTATAATCTTTGTCCCATTGTTTTAGCACGGATTATTTTGCCGAATGCGTCTTTAGTAATTTCATCTTCATATAAATCTAATAAGTATTGAACCGTGCCGTTTTTAGCCATTTTAACAGCAGCTTCTACATCTTTGAGTGATATAGTAACACCTTGTTGTATCACTTTTAATAAATTGATAAGCACTGATTCTGCTTGTTCTACATGCTCAACTTTTTCACCTCTTACAGCTATTTCTTGTCCTCGAGCATGTACTATGACATCAAATCCTTCTTCTATTGATTTAAGATTTTCATCGTTATTACCGATGAGTGCTTGTGCTTCATTGATGTCATCTATTTGAATAATTCCAGGCATATAGTTACTCCTTTACAAATATATTCGTTTCTTTTATTTTATCCTATTAGATTTTAAGTTACAAAAATTAATTATTATGCTAGAAATGAGTTATACAATATTTGATAAGTAACCATGTAAATAAACCATTTCGTATCTTCACTGCTATTATAGCATGAAATATTCATATATTATTTTAAAGTGAATTAAAAATTAATCGTAATTGTTAAATTTTGGTTGTAATCATACAAATAAATCTATTTTTCAAATAAACATTCATTTTAACACACCTAGAGAAATGGACTAGATTTGACATTAAATGAATATAAATGTATTCCTTATTTAGATAACAACTACACATTTTAAGGGTTCCTAAAATATGGACCCAAGTATAAAGATACCAACTCATTTTCAAATCAAAATTCAAAGCAAAAGTAAAAACATCTTATAAAGTCAAAATTTCTAACTTTATAAGATGTTTATTCGAAAAACTATAGTTTTTTAGGTCTTTCCAATACTTCAGACCAAATGATACCATTAACCACTTCATCTTCTGCAAACCTATACTGGGCATTCGTGCCAGAACTTTGAACTGAATGGGCATTCATTAATTGTTTTAAGCGGTAACGTTTTGTTCTTTCTGATAAATATTTATCAGAAATAATAGCACGTGCTTGTTTCTCAGTTCGTTGTATCTTATTTTCAGTTTCACGATCGATTTCATTACGCACATTTTGTATTCTACCCATTAACTCATCTTCAAGCTCTTTTTGAATTTTGTCATCTTGTTGTTTTTGCTCACGTTTTAATTTATCTGCTTCAGTTTCTCTATGGTTCTGTGTCGATGGGCTATCTTGTTGGGTGGTTTGATTTTCCATCTTCTCAGCACGGGTTTCAACAGGTTTGTCTTGTTGTGGCGAACGTTTTTCTTCTGAAAATGGCCCTTCATTTAATTGTTTTTCAAGATCTGAAAAAGTTTTACCGATTTCTTCAAGAAAACCGCGTTTCTTAGGTTGAGCTTCAGATTGATTAGGTTGCTTATTGATTGGTGGCTTTTGGTTTTTGCGCTTTTTATGACTATCATCATTAATAGCACCAATTATTGTAAAAATGACAGATACTACAAAGATAATAATACCTATATTCATTTAATCACCCCTATTTATTGTTCCGGTGATTCATCATCTTCTTGTTTAGTTCGTTGGTTAATTGAGTTTCTCATACCAGTGTCTGCTTCTACATTTTTAAGGTTATAATAATCTTTGACACCAAGATTTCCTGAACGTAATGCTTCTGCCATAGCTAATGGTACTTCAGCTTCAGCTTCAACAACTTTAGAACGCATTTCTTGAACTTTCGCTTTCATTTCTTGTTCTTGAGCAACAGCCATTGCTCTACGTTCTTCTGCTTTAGCTTGTGCGATATTTTTATCAGCAAGCGCTTGTTCAGTTTGTAAATCTGCACCAATGTTCTTGCTAATATCTACGTCTGCAATGTCAATTGATAAAATTTCAAATGCTGTACCAGAATCTAGTCCTTTACTTAAAACTGTTTTAGAGATGTTGTCTGGATTTTCAAGTACTTGTGTATGATGTTCGCTTGAACCGATTGTCGATACAATACCTTCACCCACACGTGCGATGATTGTTTCTTCACCAGCACCACCAACTAATCTAGCAATATTAGCACGCACAGTAATTCTTGCTTTTGCTTTAACTTCAATACCATTCATCGCAACACCAGCTATAAATGGTGTTTCAATCACTTTTGGATTTACGGACATTTGAACTGCTTCTAAAACATCACGGCCCGCTAAGTCAATAGCTGCGCCACGTTCGAATGGTAAATTGATATCCGCCCTTTGAGCTGCGATATTCGCATCAACTACACGATCAACATTACCACCAGCTAAATAGTGTGATTCAAGTTGATTTGTTGTTAAGTTCAACCCTGCTTTATGCGCTTTGATTAACGGGGCGATAACTTTACGAGGAGAAACTCTACGTAGTCTCATACCCACCAATGTACCAATTCCCACTTTAACACCTGCAGCGATTGCTGAAATCCACAATCCTACTGGTACAAATGAAAATAATAATAATAATGCAATTACGACGATAACTGCTATAATTAATACTCCGATCATACTAATTCTCCTTTATGATTCGATTTCTCTAACAACCACGCGTGTACCTTCTACTTCAAGAATAGTCACTTTTTTATTTCGCAATATAAAAGAACCATCTGAAACTGCATCAATACGCTCATTGTTGTAAGTAATTATTCCTGCTGGTCTTAAATCCGTTGATGTTGTTGCAATTTCTCCAACTAAATGAGAGCGATCTTCGTGTGATGTATAACCTGCTTCTGCATTTGTAGAATCCTTCAATACAACTTTATCTAAAAACGGAATTTTGCGTTTGAAAAACTTCACAAGTATCACCCATTCTATGATTGATAATATTAAAGCTACGACAACGCTAGCAATCATATAAACTAAATTGTCGCCTAAAGTAATAATACTAAAAACAATTAGTGCCATTCCTATAATTCCAATAATTGCACCAACTACAAATAATTCTATGATTACAAATATAACACCAATACCAAATAGTACAACGGAATAGAAATTGACATCCCCTTTTATAAAGAATCCTAAAAAGAAAATGAATAACGCTAATGTGGATATAATACCAACAATATTTATCCTATTTGAGTATAATTGGTACAAGAATCCTAAAAAGATAATACAAGTTAATATCAAAGCACCTATTGGGCTAACAATAAAATCAGAAATACTGTCTACCCAAGTTCCATTTTCAACAAGTTTGGATGAAACGTTTGTATGTATGCTACTCATCGAAGGAATCAATTTATCACCTCGCTCTCCATTTAATTATACATGAAATGAATATATGATTATAGCGTTTACACAATAAAATTCAAATTATTATAAATAAATTGTTTGGAGTTTAATTTCTATTGTAATTTAGAATAAATTGCTTTTAAATAGCTTCAATATAAAAAAATAATAGCCTTAGCTGAAAACTACAACTAAGGCTATTATGGTTTATAATTAATGTTGGTGTTGAGGGAGTCAACGAAACAATTAATTATTTGAATTTACGTTTACGTGCAGCTTCTGATTTCTTTTTACGTTTAACGCTAGGTTTTTCGTAAAATTCACGTTTACGTACTTCTTGAATTGTACCGCTTTTAGAAACCGTACGTTTGAAACGACGTAACGCATCTTCAAGTGATTCGTTCTTTTTGACTACTGTTTTAGACATGTGTATTTCCCTCCCTCCAAATATCAACGAAACTTTATAATCATTACACGGTAATTACCATGTATTTATTAGTATAATATATCTGATTAATGTGGTCAATTACTAAAATTCCAATTTCTTGATTCATTTTACACTACTACTGCAAATCCATGCTTTTGCAGTAGTTATACTTAAAATACTATTAAACTTACATGTTAGATGTAAGACACATGAATACGCCACAAGGGTAGAAATGAGAGTGAAACAGAATCGTGTCCCATCAGAAATATGACATAGGCAATGATTAATTGACATGGAAATATGCGCTAATATCAAACTTATAAAGTCCTACTATAAAGAGTAATAGCGTTTACACACTAGACAAAACACAAGCCACACACTTGGCTTAAGTTCATTCTCATCCAGGAATAATTCAGAAATATTTAATATCTCTCTGTCACTCATCCATTATGATGTTGTTACCACATGTTCAGTAGTATTAGTTGCATGGCTCACTACTCTAAGTACCTCACCTTTATTAATTGGATAATCAGGTTGAATAATCTTAACTTTTACTAGTTCGCCAATCAATGATTCGTCGCCTTCAAATTCGACTTTCATATAATTATCTGCAAAGCCTACCAACGTCCCAGGTGTGCTACCAGCTTCTTCTGGTATCACTTCGAGCACTTCATGGTTAAATTTAGAAGCATAAGCCTTAGCAAGCTGATCACTTAAATTAATTAGACGATGAACACGCTCGTTTTTAATATTTTCATCTACTTGGTTATCCATTCTTGCAGCTGGCGTGCCGATTCTTGAAGAATAAGGGAAGACGTGTAATTCTGAAAATTGATGATCTACGATAAAATCATAAGTTTCTTGGAATTCTTCTTCAGTTTCACCTGGGAAACCAACAATAACATCGCTTGTAACGGCTAATCCAGGTAACGCTTCATGTAAACGCGTTAAACGTTCTGAAAAATGCGCCATCGTATACTTTCTTCTCATTCTTTTTAAAACAGAATCTGAACCAGATTGTAATGGTATATGAAGATGACGAACAACCTTTTCTGATCGTTCAATTACACTGATAACTTCATCTGTTAGCTGACTAGCTTCAATTGATGAAATTCTAATTCTTTCTAAGCCGTTTACTGTTTCTAAGTCTCGTAATAATTGGGCTAAATTATAATCTTTCAAATCTTGACCGTATCCACCAGTATGAATACCAGTTAAAACAATTTCTTTGTAACCCGAATCAACAAGCTTTATTGCTTGTTCAATTACTTTTTCCGGATCTCTTGAACGCATTAACCCACGAGCCCATGGAATAATACAAAATGTACAGAAGTTATTGCAGCCTTCCTGTATTTTTAATGATGCTCGTGTTCTATCCGTAAAATAAGGTACTTCTAGCTCTTCATATGTACGATTTTTCATGATGTTTCCTACACCGTTAATCGGTTGTCTTTCTTTTTTAAATGCTTCAATATACCCAATCAGTTTTGTTCGGTCTTGTGTTCCAACTACCACATCTACACCAGGAATTTCCATTATTTCTGCAGGAGATGTTTGTGCGTAACAACCAGTGACGCAAACTACTGCTTCCGGGTTTTGTCTAATAGCCCGTCTAATCACTTGTCTACTTTTTTTATCACCCGTATTTGTTACAGTACACGTATTAATAACAAACACATCGGCGTTTGTTTCAAAATCAACACGTTCGTAATCTGCTTCTTTAAATAATTGCCAAATTGCTTCGGTCTCATAGTGATTCACTTTACAACCTAATGTATGAAATGCAACTGTTGACATAAATATCACCCCAATAAATCTTTTTGAAAGCTTACCGCACTTAAAGTATATAAAGGTGCTGTTTCAGCTCTTAATATTCTAGGACCAAGACCAATCTGATATGCTGAATTTTCAAATAACTTAATTTCTTCTTCAGCAAAACCACCTTCTGGTCCGAAAATGATTAATACGCGATCACCAGGTTTAAATCTCTGAACAACTGCTTTAAAATTACTTAATTCCCCACACTTAGCAGATTCTTCATAGGCAATCAATACATAATCATATTCATCAATAATACCATAGATTTCTTTTAAATTCGACTTGTACTCTATTTCTGGGATGATTAATCGATAACTTTGTTCAGCAGCCTCTTTTATAATTTTTTGCCAACGTTCTAATTTCTTTGTTATTTTACTATCGTTTAGTTTTACAACTGACCTTTGCATACCTACAGCAATAAATTGACTTGCTCCTAATTCTGTAGATTTTTGGATCATCCATTCATATTTATCAGCCTTAATTAACCCACTACAGAGTGTTATATGTTGTGGCAGTTCTGTATTTATATCAACTGCTTCAATTAAATTTATCCCAATACGATTTGGCTCTATCACTTCAATTTGACATTTATAAACTTTTTGATCTGCAAAAGTAATTATAATCTTATCATTTTTTTGATATCGCATTACATTAGTGATGTGGTGAATATCATTTGAATCTGTAATAAAAAAACGCTGATGTATATCAGCGTTTTGGTCAATAAAATATCTCTGCATTGCTTATTCGCTCACTTTCTGTCCAACGATACATACCCAACCGTTGTCATGATTAATAGAATTGATTTTAAAACCTATGCGCTTCATTTGATTTAAAATTGCTTCATGTTTCTCAACAATAATACCTGAAGTTATAAAATAACCCTCTTTATTTAACGTATTATAAGCATCTTCTATCATTTCTTCAATAATATGAGCTAGAATATTAGCAATAACGACATCAAATTTTTCTGTTTCTTCTGTGAGTAAATTTCCCGGCACAGCCTCAATCGCTGCTTTGCAATGATTTTTTTCAAAATTTTCTTTTGCTACTTTAATTGCCATTTCATCAACATCTAAAGCTTTGATACGTTTTACGCCTAATAAATGAGATGCAATGCTTAATATACCTGAACCTGTTCCAACATCAATCACTGAATCCTCTGGTTTAACAAATTTCTCAATCGCTTTTAGACACATACTTGTAGTAGGATGATCACCTGTACCAAAAGCCATTCCAGGGTCTAATTCAATACACATTTCGTTTGCGTCTTCTTTTTGGTACGTTTCCCAACTTGGGACAATTGTAAATTTTTCAGAAGCTCGAAATGGGTGAAAATAATTTTTCCATTCATTTTCCCAATCATGTTCTTGAATCGTTTGTTGTTCATATTCAAACAATTTAGCATCTAATACTTCAATACTTTTTATTTTACGAATTAATTTATGTTCAAAATCTTGAGTATATTTAATTTTATTAAAATATGCTTTAACTCTAACACCATTAGCTGGATAATCTTCAGGATTTAATTCATAAATCTCACCAAATTTGTCTGTCAGTCCATTTTGAAGATCTTGAGAATCTTCAATTACAACGCCATTTGATCCGAATTCTTCCAAAATATTGGAAATGATTGGTACTGCTTGATGATTTGCAGTGATTGAAATTTCGGTCCAGTTCATATTTTATTCTCCTTTAAAGAATCTTTTTGCTTTATCTTTAAAATTTGAAGGTTGTTCACTTAATGATTCACCATCAATTTCAGCAAATTCTCGTAATAATTCTTTTTGGCGTTCATTAATTTTAGTTGGTGTAACTACTTTCACATTAACGAACAAGTCACCATAACCATAACCATGAACATTTTTGATACCTTTTTCTTTAAGACGGAATTGTTTTCCAGACTGCGTACCAGCAGGTATTGCTAACATAACATGTCCTTTTAATGTAGGCACCTTCACTTCATCACCAAGCGTTGCTTGCGCGATACTAATACTTTGTAAGAAATAGATATCATCGCCATCTCTTTCAAAAGTTTCTGAAGGTTTAACTCTAAATACAATGTATAAATCACCTTGCGGTCCACCGTTTTCTCCTGGTGCACCTTCGCCAGCTAATCTAATTTGTTGCTCATTGTCTACACCTTCAGGTACAGTCACGTTAATTTTAACTGTTTTATTTTCAGTTCCTTTACCATGGCAAGTTGGACAAGGTTCTTCAAATTCTTGACCTGAACCGCTACATACTGGACAAACTTTTTCAGTTCTCACTCGACCTAAAATAGTATTTTGTTCAACTGCTACATGGCCCGAACCATTACAATAGTGACATGTTTTCTTTTTAGTTCCTGGTTTAGCACCTTCGCCATCACAAGTGTGACAAGTTACGTCTTTACGTATGGAAATCTCTTTATCTGTACCAAACACAGCTTCTTCAAACGTTACCGTCATTGTGTACTGTAGGTCATCACCTTTTCTAGGAGCATTCGGGTCACGTTGACGTCCGCCTCCAAAGAATGAGCTGAATATATCTTCGAAGCCGCCGCCGAAACCACCAAAATCTTGACCGCCAAATCCTTGGCCACCAAAACCACCTTGTGGTCCGTCATGACCAAATTGGTCGTAATTGGCACGTTTGTTTTCATCACTTAAAACTTCATAAGCTTCTGATATTTCCTTGAATTTTGCATCTGCGCCTTCTTCTTTATTAATATCTGGATGATATTTTTTTGATAATTTACGGTAAGCCTTTTTTATTTCATCTTTAGAAGCGTCTTTACTAACACCTAAGACTTCATAATAATCTCTTTTGGCCACTTTTATCTCTCCTTTTACATTTTATTAAATCACTTATTAAAAAGGAAAAAGTCAAAGCCAATGTTCAATTGACTTTGACTTAATTTGGCTAAGCAATTGTGTCATATTTTACTATCAATAACAATTAATTAGATAATGACTAAACTTATTTTTTGTCGTCTTGGTTATCATCATCGTTTACTTCTGTGAAATCAGCGTCTTCAACATTGCTATCATTTGAATCACTTGCTTGTTCACCTTGTGCTTGTTGTTGCGCTTGAGCAGCTTGTTCGTAAACTTTAGCAGATAAATCTTGAACTACTTTTTCTAACTCTTCTTTTTTAGCTTTAATGTCGTCCATATCTTCGCCTTCAAGAGCAGATTTTAGAGCTTCTTTTTTCTCTTCTGCATTATTTTTATCTTCTTCGCTGATATTTTCACCTAAGTCAGTGATTGTTTTTTCAACTTGGAATACTAAGCTGTCTGCTTCGTTTCTTAAATCACTTTCTTCACGACGTTTTTTGTCTGCTTCTTCATTTTCTTCAGCATCTTTAACCATACGATCAATTTCTTCATCTGAAAGTGAAGAGCTTGATTGAATTGTAATGTTTTGTTCTTTATTTGTACCTAAATCTTTTGCAGTAACATTTACAATACCGTTTTTATCAATATCGAAAGTTACTTCAATTTGAGGTACGCCACGTGGAGCTGGTGGAATATCAGTTAATTGGAATCTGCCAAGAGTTTTGTTGTCAGAAGCCATTGGACGTTCACCTTGTAACACATGGATATCAACTGCTGGTTGATTGTCTGCTGCTGTTGAATAAACTTGTGATTTAGATGTTGGGATTGTTGTATTTCTTTCGATAAGCGTATTCATACGTCCACCCATAATTTCAATACCTAATGATAATGGTGTCACATCTAATAGCACTACGTCTTTAACATCGCCTGTGATAACGCCACCTTGAATTGCAGCACCCATTGCTACTACTTCGTCTGGGTTAACGCCTTTATGAGGATCTTTGCCTACTTCTTTTTTTACAGCTTCTTGAACTGCTGGAATTCTTGTTGAACCACCAACTAAAATAACTTCGTCAATATCAGAACTTGATAAACCAGCATCTTTCATAGCTTGACGAGTTGGATCCATTGTTCTTCTAATTAATGAATCAGATAATTCTTCAAATTTAGAACGTGTTAAGCTTAATTCTAAGTGTAACGGGCCACTTTCGCCAGCAGAAATAAATGGTAGGGAAATTTGTGTTTGAGATACACCTGACAAGTCTTTTTTAGCTTTTTCTGCAGCGTCTTTTAGACGTTGTAATGCCATTTTATCTTGAGATAAATCCACACCATTTTCTTTTTTGAATTCTGCAACTAAATAGTCGATAATAACTTGGTCAAAGTCATCCCCACCTAGTTTATTATCGCCTGCTGTAGAAAGTACTTCAAACACACCGTCGCCTAATTCAAGGATAGATACGTCAAAAGTACCCCCACCAAGGTCAAAGACTAAAACTTTTTGATCTTGTTCAGTTTTGTCTAAACCATAAGCTAAAGCTGCTGCTGTTGGTTCGTTAATGATACGTTCAACTTCTAAACCAGCAATTTTACCAGCATCTTTTGTTGCTTGACGTTCACTGTCATTAAAGTATGCAGGCACAGTAATAACTGCTTTTTCAACTTTTTCACCCAAATAATCTTCAGCTGTACCTTTTAAGTTTTGTAAAACCATAGCTGAAATTTCTTGAGGTGTGTATGATTTACCTTCCACGTCAACTTTATAATCTGTACCCATATGACGTTTAATAGATTGGATTGTATTAGGGTTTGTGATTGCTTGACGTTTAGCAACTTCACCTACTTGTGTTTCATCATTTTTAAATGCAACAACAGATGGTGTTGTTCTTGCGCCTTCAGGGTTTTGAACTACTTTAGGTTCGTCACCTTCTAAGATTGCTACACATGAATTTGTTGTACCTAAGTCAATACCTATTACTTTACTCATAAATAATTTCCTCCTGTTTGTTTAAAAATTTGGTGTTTTCATCAATAAAAATTATTGATTTACTTTAACCATTGAAGGTCTTAATACTCGATCCTTCAACTTGTAACCAGTTTGTAATTCTTGCGTGATTTCTCCTGATTCAAAATCTGGGTTATCATCTTGAACTACAGCTTGGTGTACATTCGGATCAAATTGTTGACCTTCAGCTTCAATTTTTTCTAAACCGTTGTTTTTTAGGGCGCTCAATAAGCTTTCATAAACCATATCTACACCTTTTTGTAGTGATTTAAATTGCTCATCTTCGCCTTCAATTTGTAAAGCACGTTCAATATTATCTATAGTAGGTAAAATATCATTTAAAACATCTTGTGCTTTATATTCTTTCATCGTTTGATTTTCTTTTTGGATTCTACGCTTGTAATTTTCAAATTCAGCATACAATCTCAAATATTTTTCTTCTTGTTCTTGAACATTGTTTTTTAACTGTTGAATTTCTTCATCTTTAGGATCGATTTCTGTTTCAGTTTCTTCAGAATTCTCCTCCTGCAGATTTTCTTGTGATTCGTCTGTCATTTCCTCAGTATCTTCAACTGAAGTAATTTGGTCTTCGCTAGATTCTTGTTGCATATCTTCAGTTTTTTCGTTTTCTTCGAATACTGATTCATTTTTTTCTGCCATTGTCTGCCCTCCAATACAATTCTTAATTACCAAATCGTATTTAGTAATCGTATTACATTCTGATAATTCATTGCTGTTGGTCCGATAACAGCGATTTGACCTTTAAGTCTATCGTCAATGTGATATTGCGTTGTGACGATAGAAATGTCACTTAAACTTGATTCAATTTCGTGTCCAATCTTAACATTTATTGATGAATTTGACATTTCATCAAGCAACTGAGTAATCTTATTTGATTCGATATACTGCAATATAGGTTGAATAGATGCCACGTTTGATTCATTTAACGCATCAATTAGTTTAACCTTTCCACCCATATAAATGCCATTACTTTGATTATCAAAATGAACTTCTATCGTATCTAGCATATCTTTTATAAAATCTTTTTCAAAGTCTGATTTTACAAAAGCATTAAGTTCATTTTCAAAGCGCTGGTTGTTTAATTCATTATAGGTCGCAGTCACAAAGTTAGCTATATTCGTCAATTCATCACTCGATAAGGGCACCTTAGATACCAAATGCAAATTTTCCACATGACCTGAAGTAAAAACAACAACCATAATGACCAAATAAGCATTTGCTCGAATCAAGTGAATGTTATTAATAATATCTTTTTTGTGATTTGGACGCATTACCAACGTTGTATATTGAGAAGCGATTGAAAGTTCATTTGCAAATTCGCTCAAAGCTGAGGAAATATCATAATGGTTTTCCACCAACAATTCTCTTAAACGTTGCATTTTTTTGTGTCGATGATGAGATGTTTGCTGCAATAATTGATTCACATAGTATCTGATGCCTGACTCTGATGGAGAACGTCCTGATGAAGTATGTGTTTTCTCTATTAAACGAAGTTCTTCTAGTTGTTTCATCTCATTTCTAATAGTAGCAGGACTAACATTTAATTTATGTCGTTCAATCAGTGTTTTTGAACCAATTGGTTGACCTAAATCAACATAATCTTCAACAATTGCATTTAAAATGCTCAATTGCCTATCACTAATCATGTTATTCACCTCATTAGCACTCTTCTGTTTCAAGTGCTAATTATAATTTATCAAATTGGTCAAAGTAAGTCAACGTTAAAGGCTCAGTTTTTCAAAAAAATTAAACATTTAATAAAAATGATTCAAACACTAGATTCCCTATTACCTTTCCTCTTTCTGTCAATGAGATATACCCACCATTATCGAGAATAAGTTCACGTTGAAGTAAATCTTGTATTGCTTCACTATATACATCGTCCACCGTTTTATTAAATTTTTGATAAAAACGTTCTCGGTTAACACCTTGGTTCATTCTTAATCCTAGAAACATTTCTTCTTCCATTTGTTCATTTTCTGTAGGGTAAGTTGAATCTAGGATAGGTCTTTCATTATTTTGTATTTTTTTAATATAATGGTTTACTGGGTTTACATTATTATAACGTTCTCCATTAACATAACCGCTCGCTCCTGCGCCAAATCCGTAATATCCTTCGTTTTTCCAATAAACTTTATTATGTTCAGATTCGTGTCCTGCTTTACCAAAGTTTGAAATTTCATATTGATGCAATTCAGATTGGTTCATTCTATTTAATAAATACTCATACATTTCTTCCCCGATATCTTCATTTGGAATTTTTAACTGTCCCTTGCGATACATATTATAAAACTGTGTTTTAGGCTCTAAAATCAACCCGTAACTAGAAATATGATCAATGTCCATAGATAGCGCTTTTTCTAAACTATCTTTAAAGTCTTCTAAAGTTTGTTTTGGTAAGTGATACATTAAATCTAAACTTATTGAAGGAATACCAACTTTTCTAGCATTAGTTACCGCATTATAGATATCTTCAGTTTGATGTGATCTACCTAAAATTTCTAGTAATTCAGGTTTAAATGTTTGAACACCCATAGAAAGTCTATTAACACCATAATCTTTCAGAAGTTGAACTTTATCTAGCGTCAATTCGTCTGGATTAGCTTCAAAACTAAATTCACCTTTAATCTCAAATATATCAGTGATAGCGACTAATAGTTTTTCTAACTGCTCATGTGACAATGCAGTAGGCGTTCCCCCGCCAACAAAAACTGTATCTAATGTTCTAACTTCACTTTGGTTCATTTCCGTAATCAAACAATCTAAGTATTGGTCGACTGGCTGGTTTTGTATAAAGTATTTATTGAAATCGCAATAAGTACAAATTCTCACACAGAAAGGGATATGAATATATGCGCTTTTCACTTCCATTTTGCGATCACCTTCTTTCATAAATAAAATTTAATGAATATAACAAAAAACTGGGGCATAAATCGAATGGATTTAAGGCCCCAATGTTAAATTTATATTAATCTTCGTCCATTTTAAGCACTGCTAAGAAAGCATCTTGAGGAATTTCTACGTTCCCTACCGCTTTCATTTTTGCTTTACCGGCTTTTTGTTTTTCTAATAATTTTCTTTTACGGCTGATGTCGCCACCATAGCATTTCGACAATACATTTTTACCCATCGACTTAATGTTTGTACGCGCTATGATTTTTTGACCAACTGCTGCTTGAACAGGTACTTCAAATTGCTGTCTTGGTATTAGGGTTTTTAATTTTTCGACTAACGCCTTACCTCTTTCGTAAGCAAATTCTTTATGAACTATGAAGCTAAGTGCATCAACCTTCTCGCCATTTAACAATATGTCCATTTTGACTAAATCACTTTCTTTATTATCTATAAATTCATAATCAAATGAAGCATATCCTTTTGTATTTGATTTAAGTTGGTCAAAGAAATCAAATACGACTTCTGATAAGGGGATTTCATATATAATATTAACTCGAATATCATCTAAATATTCCATGTTAATGAATTGACCACGTTTACGTTGACATAGTTCCATAACAGCACCTACGTAATCATTTGGTACCATCATAGTCGCTCTTACAAACGGTTCATATATTGTATCAATTTGATCTCTTTCAGGCATATGCGCAGGATTATCAACAGAAATTTCATCGCCATTTTTCATGATACATTCATAAATCACTGACGGCGCTGTAGCAATAAGTTCTATCCCAAACTCACGTTCAATACGTTCTTGGATAATCTCCATATGTAACATACCTAAGAAGCCTGTTCTGTAACCAAATCCTAGCGCTTGAGATGATTCAGGCTCAAATTCCAATGAAGCATCATTTAATTGTAATTTTTCTAACGCTTCACGCAAGTCATTATAATCTTTATTATCTATTGGGAATAAACCACAAAAAACCATTGGGTTCATCTTTTTATAACCTTTTAAGGGTTCTGCGGCCGGACGTTGCACATGTGTAATCGTGTCCCCAACTCGAGAATCATCCACATTTTTAATATTGGCGATAACATACCCGACATCACCAACTGTTAAAGCATCTACAGGTAATTGTTTCGGTGTGTTGAAACCTACTTCAGTTACTTCAAAAGATTTTCCTGTAGCCATCATTTTTATTTGATCTCCGTTTTTCAATGTGCCTTCAACAATTCTGATGGAAGATATAACACCTCTGTACGGATCATATTCAGAATCAAAAATTAGCGCTCTCAACGGTGCTTCCGGATCGCCTTCTGGTGGAGGAACTACTTCTACTATTTTTTCTAATATATCTTCAATACCAATATTCGATTTTGCACTTGCTAAGACAACATCGTCTTGATCGAGACCTATAACATCCTCTACCTCTTGTTTCACACGTTCAGGTTCTGCTGCTGGTAAATCGATTTTATTTACAACTGGTAATAATTCCAAATCATTATCTAATGCTAAATAAACATTAGCTAATGTTTGAGCTTCTATACCTTGAGCAGCATCTACAATTAAAATTGCACCTTCACAGGCTGCTAACGATCTAGAAACTTCATAGGTAAAATCTACGTGTCCAGGTGTATCAATTAAATGAAATGTATATGTTTCCCCGTCTTTTGCATCATATTTTAAACGCACAGCATTTAACTTAATTGTTATACCTCGTTCTCTTTCTAAATCCATGGAATCTAATAACTGTGATTGCATTTCACGTGATTCGACGGATTTAGTGTTTTCTAAAATTCTATCAGCTAACGTGGATTTACCATGGTCAATATGTGCGATAATAGAAAAATTTCTTATATTTTCACGCTTACTTAAACGATTTTCTTTATCCATGTATTATCATTCTCACTTTCATAATTCTAGCCCGTAAATATGTATGACATTCTTTGATATAATAACGTTTTTGTTTACTAATTGCAAACTTGTGATAACCAAGTGTAATATTTAAATTAAAGTATTTAAATTCAACTTCCAAACAAATTTAAAAGTTGAATTTGTTCTATTATAAATATTATTGTAACATTTATCGCGTGTTTACGCGCCTTATTATAAATAAATGATTGCAGAAAGTTGCTTGTTTTGATAAAATATTTCTTGTTGTAATCAAATTATTTTTGATAGCGAAGATCACACTTTTAGGAGGTGACAGACATGCCAAACATTAAATCTGCAATCAAACGTGTTAATTCAACTCGTGTAACTGAGGAACGTAATATTTCACAAAAAAATGCAATGCGTACAGCTGTTAAGAGAGCTCATTCAGCAATCGAAGCAAATGCTGATGACAAATCTCAATTAGTAAGCTTTGCATTGAAAAAAGTAGATAAAGCTTCTCAACGCAACTTAATACATTCTAACAAAGCTGCTAGAATTAAATCTTCTTTAATGACAGCTGCTAAATAATTAAAAGTTCAAGCATTAGCTTGAACTTTTTTATGAATAAAAGGCCGTAAAGATGATCCTAATCATCTTTTATGGTCTTTTATTTTAGTGGTTAATGCTTAAAATGATTCAAAAACAGCAATTATCGGTGTTAGAGCGATAAAATAAATAACTCAAGGATTAATTGTTTATCCATATAGGAAGACTTTAATTTATAATCAGTCTCTGCACAATTATCAATGATGTTCAACAAACTTTCTAATTGGTAATGCCTTGCTTGATTTAAAGCTAATTTGACTCTATAAGGATGAACATTTATCGTTTTAGCTATTTGTTGGCCGCTGTACCCCTTTTGTCCTAATATTTTGCTTTGATAAAACAGACGGTAATTACTCGTCACTAATGCTAACAATTTGATAGGTTCCTCTTTCATCGCTGTTAAGTCTTTAACTAATTGAATCGCTTCGGTCTTTTTATTTTTTTGAATATATTCGGTTAATAAAAAAACATTTTGTTCTAAACTTCTATTAACGATTTGATGCACATCTTGTTTGTTAATTGTAGTTCTCTCACCTAAAAATAGTATTAATTTTTCAATTTCCTGTTTAATAACATTAAAATTTACACCGGTCAATTCTAGAATTAACTCAAGTGCGTCTTGTTTAATATCTTTATAATTTTCATGTAGTTGACTTTTTATCCAATTTTTCAATTCTTCTTCAGACATTTGCTCTATCTTTATAATTTGAGCATGTTTTTTCAAAGATTTAACAACTTTTTTTCTTTCATCTAATTTAGCATGATTCACTTCAAATATAATTAAGGTCTCACCATCATATTTTTCTATAAATTTCATAAGTTGGTCGATATTATGATTAAGTTCTTTAGGTGCTTTCTCGCCAGTAAATACATACGCATTTTGTACCAGAACCACTTTTTTATCAGAAAAGAAAGGCATAGTAAGCGATTCTTCAATTATTGGAGCTAAATCACTTTCATATAAATTATATTTTATGAAATTAAAGTCGTCTTTTGGCGCATCTAAATATTTATCAATCATTTCGGAAGCTTTTTTTTCAATAAGTTCAGGCACTTCTCCGTATATTGTTATTATATTATTACTCATTCTTAGCACCCTTTCATTACTATTGCACATTTCATAATTATAACATGTCTAATATTTTCTAACTAATTTAATCTGTATGAGTTTGTAATAAAATATTATCTCTAAACAAAATACTGACTTCACCATCTGTATGAGTTTGTAATATTTTAGCTCCTAAAGATTGTAACTTGTTAATAACCAGTTTATTAGGTAAGCCATACCTATTGTTGTTTCCCGCTGATATCAGAGCTATTTTCGGTTTAGTAGCTTGAAGAAGTGCCTCGCTCGTACTCGTTTTACTACCATGATGACCTACCTTTAAAACATCCACATTATATAAATTATATTTTTGCATTAATATAGATTCATTGTTCATAGTTGCGTCGCCCATTAATAATATTTTGTATTTTCTGTATTGTATCAGTATAATAATCGATTGCTCATTTAAATTATCTGAATTGAGAATCGTAGCATCTAAAAGATTAATATGAGCTTTGTCCATTAAAAATCGCGGTTTATTTTTAAAATCTAAAAGTTTTACATTATACTTTTGTGAAGTTTCTCTCAAATGATTTAATTCCTCTGGTTTAAAGCTTTTTTGATTAATAATGATATTTTCAATAGGTTGTTTTTGAATTAAATATTCTAACTCACCCATATGGTCTATGTGAGGGTGTGTAATTACCACGTAATCAATCTTTTTGATATTATGGCGTTTTAAAGTTGGGAGTATATGATATTTAGAAATATTATGATTGGGCGTTGTTTGTTTTGAATTGAATTGCCCTCCAGTATCAATTAATAATACCTCGTGTTTTTGTGTTTCAAATAAAAAAGCATCACCCTGTCCTACATTTAGCATAGTTAATTGATAGTCCTTAGATTGAGGTATTACAGTAGAAAAAATGTATAAAATAACCAGGGCAAAGATAAACATTTTAAAATGTTTATTTACTAATAGCAATAAATTAACAAATAAAATAATACATATGCCAGTTATTTGTAGATCGTTCAATACAGGGATATACCATTTAAAACTATTGATTTTTTCGAAATTTTCTACAAACTTATCATGTATAAATACGACATTATTATATAGTATGGATAACATGGTTATTTTAAAAGGAAAATGGATAAAACAAGTAAGAATAATGACTAGTGGAAATAATATAAATGAATAAAAAGGCACAAAAAATAAATTTGATATTAAGCCAATCCATTGAATTTGGTGAAAATGAATCGCACTTATAATAAATGAACCTAATTGAGCAATCAAGGTGATATAAATAAGTGATTTAAATGGTGACACGTTTGTTAGTAAAGGACTAGAAAAAAGTATAAAAAAAGTAATTAAAAAAGAAAATTGAAATCCAATATGGTAGATTAGCGAAGGGTTTATTAAAGTTAAAACGATAAATAGACCACCTAGCACATCCATAGCATTTTTCATAATATATTTCGGAAATATTAATATAATCAAGCTCATTGAGACAGCTCTAATAGCACTTGGTGACATATTTGTATAAAAACAGTAAACAGGTAATAAAAACAATAATATCATTTTGATGAATAATAACGGGCATTTGAATAAATTACACATATAAAATACAATTCCTATAATGATAGCAATATGTGTACCACTGATAGCTAATAAATGATATATACCGATATCTTTAATTTTTTCTATTTCATCTTTTTCCATTTGTGCCGTATTACCTGTTATAAATGCTATTGCTTTCTCAGGTGAATTGATATCCCATTGCCGTAACTTTTTATAGATAAATGCTTTATGCCTATGTAATAAATCGATTAATGTGCTAGAGTAGCTTTTACAACTTGAAAACTCTATATTTTGAATAAAAAAGGTAAGATTACTTTTGAAATTAGGGTTAACAGCTTTAAATTGGCCATTCACATTACAACTTTTTTGCCATAAAAAATTTGATATAGCCTTTGTTTCAACATTTTCTGGATGATAAATATATTTATAAAACGTTTTATTTATCATTATTTCTCCTTTAATACGATGATGTTCCAAAAAAGGGTGACTCATAAATTTCGCTTCTACTTGAAAATTTTTATTTATCATTGAATAACGATTTTTAATCGTCGAATCCAAATCTTTTTGAAACACCATAAAGCTAATTAAAGGGATTATAATAATAATAAAATAATGAAAATAACTAAAACGTTTACGCATCATTATAACGATTAATCCTATTAATATAATGAGTGATAAAGTTTTAGTATACAAAACCAAGATACCAGCTAAAAAAGCTAATGCATAGTAAATCAAATTTACTTATTGATTAAGTATTGCGCTACGTGTTTCGGGTTAAAAGGGATTTTTTTATATACAATACCTGACTGATCTAACAATTCTAAAGCATAGTGGTGGTTATGATAATCTTCTGCATAATAAATATTTTTAATACCCGCTTGAATGATCGATTTTGTACAGTTTAAACAAGGAAAATGAGTTACATAAATCGTAGCACCCTCGGTTGACACACCTTGTTTCGCGCATTGTAGCAATGCATTCATCTCTGCATGTATCGTGCGAATACAATGTCCATCTTCTAACAGACATCCTTCATCGATACAATGCACTTCTCCTGATACCGAACCATTATAGCCTCCGGCAATTATTCTGTTATCTTTGACGATAGTGGCGCCTACTGACAATCTTTCACAAGTAGAACGTAACGCTAGTAAATGACTTTGAGCCATAAAATATTCTTCCCATTTGATTCGTTCCATGATGTTAAACCTCCAATAGTATGTCATTTTTATTGTGAATAATTCTAGATTAATTGGCTTTTCTTAATAATGCAACAATATTTTAGATTGATAAATAAGAACTTAATTTTTCAACTGTCTTAGCACCAATTCCATTAATTTCTTTCAATTGGTCTAAAGATTTGAAATCGCCGTTTTGCTCCCTATATTCAATAATAGATTTAGCTTTCGTTTGCCCTATTCCAGGAATAGAAATAAGTTGACTTTCTGTTGCAGTATTGATGTTGATTGCTGCATCATTGCTATTTTTACTTGCTTCTACTAAATGCGTTGCATAATTCACGTTATGACTGGTTTTTTTGTCATTCTGTGTATTTAAATCCTCCCCTTTTTCAGGAATGTATACCATTTTTTGATCTACTAATTTTTCTGATAAATTAATATTTGATAGATCTGCATTAACTGAGACAACTGCTTTATCCAATAACTGTTTCATACGATCATCGCTTGCCATTTTGTAAATATTAGGATGTTTCACTGCACCTTTAATATCTACGTAAATGGTGGCATGCTTTGTATTATTTTGTCTTTGGTTTGTCTTATTATTTAATGAAGTTCCATTATCCTCCTTTAATAAAGATGGCATATGTGTGTTTGTTCCAATTAATTTGTTTTCATCAGTTTGTTTAAACTCATTTTCGTTACTATGCGCGTTAAATATAAGAAACAATATTGAAACAATTAGCAAAACTGAAATCGCACTCATTATGATTAAAGCTCGATATTTGTGGCAAATGTCTTTGATTAATTCCCATTGATGTAACAAAAAATCACTCCTTTATACTATACACGCATAAGGGAGTGATTTTACTCTTTATTTTTTTGCGATGAAAAACAAACGTTCCCCATCTTTATCATGATTATCTATTTCAAAATCAACAAAAGTTGTTATATTTTTAAAACCACAAGCTTCAAGCATGCTTGTGTAAATTTCTTCTGTATACGTTCTTTGATAATGTGATTCATCAAATCTGATATATTGATTTTCACCCTTTTTTATAAAAAAAGTCATGTCATGCCATACGCTTAAAGGGGCTTCGCCTCGAACAGCTTCCCAACCTAAAAATACATTTTCAGTTTCATCAATATAACTTTCATTATTGAATAGCGTTGTCATTTTGTGTTCTGTGTGAACATCAAACATAAACACGCCACTATCCGTTTCTAAATGATTATACACTTGATGGAACGTCGCCGTTACATCTTCTTTTTCGGGTAAATAATTTAAAGAATCGCAAAAAATGGTAATCACATCGAATTGTCGATTAAGTTCGAATTCAGTCATATCTCCTTCTATCCAGTTCACTTTATTGGATTTTTGCATTGCTATAGAAAGCATATCAACGCTTAAATCCATCCCAGTTATATGATTAAATCCGTCTAATTTTGAAGTGAAACTGCCTGTCCCACAACCAATATCTAAGATAGATGTTTTGTTATTGGCAAAATAATCTACAAGATTAAGCCAAGATTCGTAAGGCTGGTCTAAAGTCAATTGATCGTAGTAAAAGCTCATTTCTTCATATTGAACCATTATTAATAAACTGCCTGTCCATAAGATGCTAAAGGCGCATCTCGATATAATTTTTCAAGATTGTAATAATCACGTTCATCTTTATGGAAGACGTGAACAACAACATTAGCTAAGTCAATTAAAATCCATCTTGCCTCGTTAAAACCTTCCATTCGTTTAACTTCAATTTCAGCTTCATTTGCAGCGTCTTTAACTGCACGTGCAATGGATTGAACTTGTCTTTCATTGTTACCATGACAAACTATAAAATAATCTGTCATATCACTGATACCTTGCATATTTAAAGAAATAATATCTTCTGCCTTTTTATCTTCAGTTGCTTTGACAGCTATGTTTAATAATTGATCTGAATTCATTTAATCATCCTTTACTCTTTCGTCACTATAATTGTAATAATTCAAGCAAGCAATCGTGGCATTATAAACGGTAATATCTTTTGTGATTAAATATAAAACAGTTCGCTTAGAAATTTCATAAATTGTATTATCTAAGCTACCTTGATTGTATGCTAAATCTCTAATTTCTTCAACGCCTGGGGTCTGACGACCAGGTTCTATATAATCTGCAATAAAAACTAATTTTTCAGTTTTGGACATTTGAGCACGTCCAGTTGTATGATTTTTGATAGCCAATAAGACTTCTTCATCAGTCACGCCAAATTGATTTTCCATTATAACTGCACAAACAGGACCATGTAAAATTTCCGAACCATAACTGAGTAAATCACTATCTAAATCATATTGTCTAACCATTTGATACATTGAGCCTAAATCATCATACTTACTGTAATCATGTAAAATGCCAGCAAGTTCTGCTTTATCTTTATCACCATCATATATTTCAGCTAATTTCACAGCTGTTTCTGCTACTCTAAGTGAGTGATTAAATCTTTTCTCAGGTAATTTTGCTTTCACTAAGGAGACGGCTTCATCCGTTTTCATATAATCCTTCCTCTCTGATATATTTTTCTACACTTTGAGAAACAAGCATTTGAATATTATTATTTTGTTTCACTCTATTCCTTATAAGCGTGGAACTAATATCTACACGTGGTATATTGATTGCTAACATGTTCGATGTTACTTCTTGATTTGATTTTTCTCTGTTAACAATTACAAACGTGACGATTGATTTCAATGCTTCAATTTTATACCACTTTTCTAATTGATTATACTGATCAGTGCCTATGACAAAATACAATTTAGCATTCGGATGCTTATCTAGGATATGTTTTATCGTATGATACGTATAACTTTGACCTTTGCGTTCTATTTCATCTAAACAAATTGATCCAAACCCCAATTCATTAATCGCACATTGAATCATATCTATCCTATATCTCGCGTCTAAATAATCTGTATGCGCTTTTAGTGGCGACATATAACTTGGTATAAAATAAAATATATCTGGTTGAATAACATGATTCACTTCACTAGCAACAACCATGTGAGCTGTATGAATCGGGTTAAACTGCCCACCATATAAAACAATAGATTGAGCCATTAAGGTAATTGAATCTGTTTGTTATCTTGTGATTCTTTATACAACACAATCATAGACCCGATTACTTGAACAATTTCACTATGCGTTGCATCGCTTAATGACTGTGCTAAGTCATTTTTGTCTTCAAAATTATTTTGCAAAACATGTATCTTTATTAATTCTCTATTTTCTAAAATATCTTTTAATTGATCTATCATGTTATCTCCAAGACCAGCTTTTCCGATTTGGAAAGTTGGATCTATATTATGTGCTTTGCTTCTTAAAAACCTTTTTTGTTTACCTGTTAACATAAAATACTCCTTTATAAATATTCTAAAACTGTTTGTTTCATAATTTGTATATTTGGTTCAGTGGCCGTCCATATTTTAAAGCTTTCGGCTCCTTGATAAATAAACATGTCTAAGCCATTATAGACCGGATTACCTTGCGCTTCAGCTTGTTGTAAAATGGGCGTCTTAAATGGGACATACACAATGTCACTTATTAATGTATCAGGTTCTAAATTTTTTAAACTAATTGGAATTTCTTGATTTGTATTCATACCAGCAGGCGTCGTATTAATAATAATATCAAATTCTGATAATGCCACTTCAGCTTCTGATAAATGAACTTTATTAACATTTAAATTCCACTGTTCAAATCTATTCATCGATCTATTCGCTATAGTAAGTTTAGGCTTTACATACTTAGTTAATTCATTAGCAATACCTTTACTTGCTCCGCCTGCTCCCAAGATTAGTATATATGCATTGTTTAAATCTGGATAAACTTGCTGTAACCCTTTGACATAGCCAATGCCATCTGTATTATAGCCAATCCATTTACCATTTCTAATTTTAACTGTATTAACGGCGCCAACAGTTTCAGACTGTTCGTCAATTTCATCTAGGAAAGGTATAATACGCTCTTTATGAGGAATGGTAACATTAAAACCAGATAAATCTTTTTCTGAAGTAATTTCCTTTATAAGATGGAAATCTTTTTCAGAGATATTAATAGCTTCGTACGTTGCATGGTAATCTAATGCTTTAAAATTAGCGTTATGCATTGCAGGCGATAACGAATGATCAATAGGGTTGCCAATTACTGCAAATTTCATATTTAACACACCTTACATAATTGAATTTCTTAAAATAACATCAACATTTTTAGGCACTCGAACAATCACTTTTGCACCTGCATCTATTGTGATGAAACCTAAACCAGAAATCATGACATCTCTTTTTTCTTTACCTGTTTCTAATCTTACGGCTTTAACATCTTTTAAGTCAAAGTTCTCAGGATTATGAGGTGGCGCTAAGAGCGAGCCTAATTGATTGCGCCATAGTTCATTAGCGTTTTCTGTTTTAGTTCTGTGAATGTTTAATTCATTTGAAAAATAACAAATTAATGGACGTTTCCCTCCACTTATATAATCAATACGTGCAAGACCACCAAAAAATAAAGTTTGCCCTTCGTTAAGTTGGTAAATTCGTTGCTTAATCTCTTTTTTAGGTATGACAACTTTAAGTTCATCTTCTGAAACTAAATGCGTCATTTGGTGATCTTGGATTACACCTGGTGTATCATACATGAAAGTTGTTTCATCTAATGGTATGTCAATCATATCTAACGTTGTACCAGGAAACCTTGATGTCGTCACAACATCCTTTTCTCCTACACTACGTTCTATTAATTTATTAATTAAAGTCGATTTCCCTACATTTGTCGTGCCTACAATATATACATCTTCATGGTTTCGAATGCGATCAATAGACTCTAATAAATTTTCAATGCCTTCATTTTTTTCTGCAGATATGAGCACTACGTCTTCGGCTTCAAGTCCATATTTTTTCGCCGTTCTTTTTAACCATTCTTTTACACGACGTTTATTGATTTGTTTTGGTAATAAATCTATTTTGTTAGCTACTAAAATAATTTTTTTATTTCCAACGATTCGTTTTATAGCATTAATAAAAGAGCCCTCAAAGTCAAAAACATCTACGACATTTACGATTATGCCTTTTTTCTCACTTAATCCATTCAGTAGATTTAAAAAATCTTCACTATCTAATCCGACATCTTGAACTTCGTTATAATTTTTCAACCTAAAACACCGTTTACATATTACATCTTCACGAAACAAATTGTGTTCCGGCACATAACCTGGCGCGTCTGAATCTTCAGATTGTAATGGCGCACCGCAACCAATACATTTTAATAATTCCGTCTCACTCAATCAGTTTTCCTCCCACTTGATATAGCCTTTTTTTCTAAAGTGCTGTAATAAACGTCGCTCTATTAGTCGATTAAATTTAGTTATAAAACCATCTGTTTGCTTAACAGGCACCACCATAATTGTAAACAGACCACGTCGATTGCCACCAAACACATCCGTTAACATTTGGTCTCCTATGACTACAACTTCAGATGGTTTTAAATCCATAGAGGTCATCGCACGATTAAATGCACGGCCTCTTGGTTTTTTTGCTTTAAATATATAATCGACTTTTAAAGATTTTGAAAAACTGCCAACTCTTTTTTCACTGTTATTAGAAACAATTGTAATGGTAATACCTCTTTGTTTCGCTTCTTCAAACCAGTTTTTAACTGCTTCTGTCGGGTCAGCAACGTCCCACCCAACAAGTGTATTATCTAAATCAGTTACTATACCTTTTACACCAGATTCTGCAAGTTTATCTATGTCTATTTGAAAAATAGATTGCACGTATTCATTTGGCATAAAATATTTCTTTATCATACCCATTATCTATTCACCTTTTTATATCATTTTAATTAACGCTTCTACGGTTTTACTAGATGATTTCGCAGCTTTGTCTAAAAATTCATCAAATGTAATACCAGCATCTCCATCTGCTAAATCTGATATGGCACGTGTGATAATAAATGGTAAATTGAATTGATAGCATGTTTGTGCGATTGCCGTTGCTTCCATCTCGGCAGCCATTGCTTGAGGGAAGTTTGTCTTAATTTCCATTCGTTGACGACTCGTTCCAATAAAGCTATCACCACTTACGATAAGACCTGTTTTAGCTATCAATTGTTGATCAGTTATCACTTGTGTTGCTTTATGAACTAATGATTTATCCGCTATAAATTGTGCTGGCATTTGAGGAATTTGCCCTAACTGATATCCAAATGCTCTAGCATCAGCGTCATGATAAGCAACCATATCACTTACAATGACATCACCTACATTTAATGACTTATCTAAAGCACCTGCTGACCCCGTATTTATAATCAATCGCGGTCTGAATTTTTCAATTAATAATGTTGTTGAAATGGCTACATTAACTTTACCGATTCCACTTTGAGTTAAAACAACTTCTTTATCATTTAAATAGCCTTTATAAAAATAAACATGTGCAATATTAATTTCTTCTAAATTTACGAGTTTATCTTTAAGGATTGCTACTTCCTCTTCCATAGCACCTATAATACCTATCATTATAATTCACCTCATTTTAAAATCCTAACCTTAGTTATTCTACCACATTTAAAGCGATACCTCGACGATTGAATAATAATTATACTAAAATATTAAACCAATTTTCAGATTTATACAGAGGCATTTTAATATTTTAACTCCTCATTACGCTTCGTATGTTTAATGCTTTTTCCTCGACACTTATTTAAGTGAAGCTAGTAAAGTAAATTTTTGTATTAAACAAATAAACATTCTCAAGTCCATTAATGTTTAGATTAAGAACTAGAGAATGTTTATACAGTAACTATTATAATTTTTAACTGCCCATTAATTGTGTTAAACCTTGTAACGAATAAACGCCTGTAACAACAGTGACTATAACAGCTAAAATACCAAACCAGAGCATCCAGGCGGGGTGATGGTAATCTCCAACGATTGATTTTCGTTTACTAGCAATTAGTATGGTAGTTAATATTATTGGTAATATTAAACCATTTAAAGCACCAGCAACAATCAATAGTGTAACTGGTTTACCTAAGAATAAGAACACCAATGTGGATACAACGATAAATGTAATTACTATTATATTTGTTTTATTGTAAATAGATTTATGCATCGTCTTTAAAAATGTTGCGCTTGTATAAGCGGATCCAATCACAGAAGACATCGCTGCCGCAAATAATACAATGCCGAATATGTTTTTACCTATCGGCCCGAGCACATGTTCAAATACAGATGCTGGTGGGTTTGTAGAATTTAAAGTTACCCCTGTTACAACTACTCCAAGTACAGCTAGAAATAATAATGCTCTTAGCACGCCAGTTGTTAATATCCCCGAAATAGCTGCTTTGTTTACAAACGGTAAGTAATGTTTACCTTTTATGCCTGAATCTAAAATTCTATGTGCGCCAGCAAATGTAATATAACCACCTACAGTTCCACCAACCAATGTAATAATTGGTAAAACAAGCGCTAATGGTTGCTCTGGCATCACCAGATGTTTAGCCGCTTCAGCATAAGGTGGATTTGCTTTAAACATAACAAATGCAACTACTACAATCATAAGTATACCTAAAAACATAGTGACAACATCCATGATTTTTTGACCACTTTTACTTACAAAAATAAGTATGGCTAATACAGCTGTGATAGCTGCTCCTATTTTAACGTCTAAACCAAAAATGGCATTTAACCCTAATCCTGCACCAGCAATATTACCAATATTAAATGCAAGTCCACCAATGGCAATCAGCAATGAAATAAATGTGCCAAGCCCGTTAAATATTTCATTCGCTACTTCTTGACCACGTTTACCTGTAACTACCAATACTCTCCAAATATTAATTTGCGCCCCTATATCAATTAATATTGATAGTAAAATTGCAAAAGCAAAACTTGAAGTAAACTGAGCAGTAAATACTGCTGTTTGCGTTAAAAACGCAGGTCCTATTGCTGATGTTGCCATTAAAAATACAGAACCTAATAACAATCTTTTATGATTTTTTGTAAACTCAAAATCCTTTGGTTCTGTTTTTAATTTATCTCCCATGTATTAGCCTCCCAGCTTTGTTATAGAAACGCCTTCTTTCGATAGTCTCTCTCTTATTTTTGTAACAAATTCTAATGCATGTTCACCATCTCCATGAACACAAATCGTATCTGCTTGAATATCTATTTCTTTGTTATTTTTAGTCATGACGCTTTGTGATTTCACCATTTTAACAACTTGTTCAATCGCTTCTTCTGTATCCGTAATGAGGGCATCATTTTCCTTTCTGCTCACTAATTGACCATCATCTTCATAACGTCTGTCAGCAAATACTTCTGAAGCGGTCGTTAATCCTATGGCCTGGGCTTCTGAAATAAGTAACGTATTGGATAATCCTACATAAATTAACGATTGATCAAAATCGTATACCGCTTGCGCAATAGCATGAGCAATTGATTTATTACGTGCCCCCATTTGGTAAAGTGCTCCATGTGGTTTTACGTGATTTATCTTAACCTCATGAATGTTACAAAAACCACTTAAAGCACCAAGCTGATAAATTACAATATCATAAATCTCATCAGGCGATAAATCCATGTTTCTGCGTCCAAATCCTTGTAAATCTGGCAGACCTGGATGTGCTCCTATACCAATCTCATTTGATTTAGCTAATTTTACAGTTTGATGCATGACATGTTGATCACCTGCATGAAACCCACAAGCAATATTAGCTGAGGTAATTAGCGGAATGATTTGCTCATCCCCGCCAAAAGAATAATTTCCAAAAGCTTCACCTAAATCACAGTTTAAATCGACTTTCATTATGATTCCTCCTTGATAATCTTATGTCTATCTAAGAATTTAATATCGACTTCATTAGCATCACCATCTGCGTATAGTGGATACGATAAAACAGCATATAAAAAGTCAGCTGTGGTTGTAAATCCATCTATAACCATTTCATCTAATGTAACTTTCAATTTTTTAATAGCTAATGCTCGATTTGATGCTTTCACAATCACTTTTGCCACTAGTGAATCGTAGTTTGGAGAAACAGTATAACCTTGATAAAGCAAACTATCAATACGAACATTAAATCCCTGTGGCAAATGTAGTGCTTTTACTTTTCCTGGAGAAGGTTGAAATTGTTTCTGAGGGTTTTCAGCATTGATTCTCGCTTCAATCACGTGACCATCAAATAAAATATCTTCTTGCGTAAATGGCAATGCACCATGCTTCATTAAATAAAGTTGTGCTTGTAATAAATCACGATTTGATCTCATTTCCGTAACAGTATGTTCTACTTGGATGCGTGCGTTCATTTCAATGAAATAATAAGCGTCATCTGTCACTAAATATTCGATTGTACCTGCACTTCTATAATTGGATGCTCTAGCTACTTTTACAGCATCATTACACATAGAAGCCCTCATTGCTTCAGATAACGCAGCACAAGGTGATTCCTCAATTAATTTTTGATTTTTGCGTTGTACTGAACAATCACGCTCTCCTAAATGTATGTAATTATCGTAGCCATCTCCAAGTACTTGAACTTCTACGTGTTTAGCTACAGGTATAAATGTTTCTACATACACACGATCATCATCAAAATATTTTTTACCTTCATTCTTTGCTTCTTTAAAAGCTTTTTCCAAATTTTCTTCAGTTTTAACAATTCTTATACCTTTTCCTCCACCACCGCTAGCAGCTTTTAACACAAGTGGATAACCAATATCATTTGCGATTTCTTTAACTGCTTCCACCGATTCTACAGCAGCTGTTGAACCTGGTATGATTGGCACGCCAGCCCGGTCTACTGTTTGCCGAGCTGTAATTTTATCTCCCATTAATTCCATGGTCGTATCAGTTGGCCCTATAAAATGAATATTGTTTTGTTCTACGTTTTTAGCAAAGGATGCACTTTCTGATAAAAACCCGTACCCTGGATGAATCGCATTCGCGCCAGTTATTTTGGCTGCGCTAATAATCCTCTCTTGATTTAAGTAACTATCTAATGGATTTGCATCACCAATGCAAACCGCTTGATCAGCTAAACTTACATGAAGACTTGATTCATCACCTAAAGCGTAAATTGCAACCGTTTCAATATCCATTTCTCTGCAGGCCCGAATGATTCTTACCGCAATTTCTCCTCTATTTGCAATTAAACAACGGTACAATACAAATACCCCCTATTCAATCTTATTTTACTGTTATAATTGTTTGGTCGTATTCCACGCTTGAACCGTGGCTAATAAGTATGGATTCTACTACACCACTCACATCACTTTTGACCTCGTTCATCACTTTCATTGCTTCTATATAGCCAATGACGTCGCCTTCTTTAATTTCGTCGCCTTCTTTAATTAACGGCTCTGATAATTCTTTTTCATCCTGTAAATAAAATGTACCAACCATAGGTGATTTAACAACTTGATTTGATTTTACTTCATTTGAAACACTTTGTTGATCAGAATTTGAAGTATGATTTGCGACTGCATTTTGTTGCGTTTGCCCGCCATTAAAAGTATTATCTGTGAAATCTATAGAAATTTCGTTTTCATAATCTTTATAATTAAATTTCTTTACTCCATTATCTTTTACTAATTGAATTAATTGCTCTAGTTTATCAAAGTTCATCATAATTCCCCTTTCAATAATTTATTAATACGTGCTGATGTGTTTCTCATTTGAGCAACATCGAATATGGGTTGATTAAGTAAATTTTCTATTTTGTCGTTAAAATCTTTTTCTTGTTGTTCTAATTTGGTTACTGCTGTTTCGACTGTAGTCCATTCAAAACGAATTATCTCATTAGGTTGCATTTGAGCTAATCTATGCAAATCTGATGCACAAACTGTTGCGATTTTTGTATAACCACCAACTGTTTGTTTATCATTTAATAAAATAATTGGATTGCCATCGTTTGGGACTTGGATACTTCCTAATGCAACTGGTTCCGATATAATATCAGCCGATCCTATAGGTGGTATGTTTTCTCCTTGTAAACGATATCCCATGCGATCTGATTTTTCTGATATTTCGAAATTTTTAGATACTAATTTTTGTTGCGCCTCTTTACTAAAATGATCAATTTGTGGCCCCTCGATAATTTGAATAGGTTTATTATTATTTTTTGCTAAATTAAAAGGTAAACTAATACCTAGTCTTTCCTTATATGATGTATTATAAAGACATCCAATTAAATCACCAGATTTTAAAGCACGTCCTTTAAAGCCACCAATTTGACTACGCGTATGTGTTGAAAAACTATCTGCAACTTTAGATATATCTAATGGTTTACCAAATAATAAATACCCTCGTGCACCTTCGTTTACTTGTCCAACTTTTAAAACATCGCCTTTTTTCACCGCTATAACTGTCGATCCATCAATGAATGTATCATTTAATGTCGCCTTAAATTTAGCGCCTGTAAGTACAAATGTATTGTCTTCCAAAAATTCAACTGTTGGGCCAATAATAGTACATTCAATGGCTGGTCCCCTATTCCCAATTAATATTTGACCCATTCTATAAGCATAGTTATCTAACACGCCTGCAGAAGAAAAACCTTGATCTTGATAACCAATTCTCCCTAAATCTTGAATGGTACTAAATAAACCTGGAGTTAAAATTTTAATGCTCATATTGAACTTTCACCCACTTTTCAATATCAAATTCACCTTGTTGTTCAGCAATAATCTGTTCAAATGTTGTTTCATCTATAGAATAAAACTTTATATAATCTCCAGATTTATATAAACACATAGGCGTTCTAAAAATATCAAATACAGTAATAGGTGTGCGGCCTATAATTTGCCATCCTCCTGGCGATTGTTTAGGGTATAATCCAGTTTGATTATTTGCAATACCAACAGAACCAGCAGGAATATGCGTTCTAGGTTCTTGTCGTCTAGGTGTGTGTAGTTGGGAATTTAGCCCACCCAAAAAAGGGAAACCTGGCATAAACCCTAACATATAAATTAAATAAGCATCTTTTGTATGTAAATGGATGACTTCTTCTACAGATAATTGATTATGTGTTGCTACCTCTTGAATATCTGGCCCATATTCACCATCGTATAAAACTGGCAAACTGATTGTTTTTATGTTTTTTGGTTGGTCATCCAAATCAATTTGATTTAATTGTTCTAAATTCAACTGATTAACTATATCTATTAATTTTTGCTTTGTAATATCAATATGTAACATTATAGAACAATAAGAAGGGATAATTTCAATAATTGCTTTATGCTGTTGTTCTTTTATATATTTTTCAACTTTTTGAACTTTTTTAAATGTTGCAGGATCAATCTGTTGTTCAAAATAAATCATAATTGTTTCTTCATTAATCAATTTATATTCCACTATTGCGCCCCCTTTTATATTACGCACAATTAAACCTTAAAACAAAGATTATTAAACACGCAATATTAGTATTATATCATTTATACTTAATTTATGTTTAATAAAAAATAGTTATAATTGTTGATAATAAACTACAATCATAAATGACTTATTAATTCACATGTCATCTTACAAAGTAGTCTTAATTTTCCGATATTTTTTTGAATGATATTAATTTATCAAATAGTCGCCAATAAGTATATATTTTTATATTGAAAGTGTAAAATCCCCCTAACTCAATAAGTTAAGGGGATTAGTTACAATTATTTAATGTTTACAATTTTTACGTTAATTTCAGCACCATTTGGTAGTGGCACACGTACTTCTTCATTTAATTTTTTACCAATTAAACTTTGTGCCATAGGTGATTCATTTGAAATCTTACCATTAAATGCATCAGATTCTGCTGACCCAACGATTTGATATTCTTCCTCGTCGTCACCAGGTAATTCAACAAATGTTACGGTTTTACCAATTTGTACTTGATTATTGTCTCCTGTGTCTTCGATGATTAGCGCATTACGTAACATGTGTTCAATTCTCTGTATATCTTGTTCAATAAATCCTTGTTCATCTTTAGCAGCATCATACTCGGAGTTCTCAGATAAATCACCAAATGAGCGTGCTACTTTTATTTTTTCAACGACTTCTGGTCTTTTTACAGTTTTTAATTCTTCTAATTCGTTTTCTAATTTTTCAAAACCCTCTTGAGTCATTGGGTATTGTTTTTGGTTTTCCATATTTGTCATCTTCCTTTACTAAAATACTATTGTGTACTAACTAATGTTTGGATTTTTGTTGTCATTATATCGATAGCCACTTTATTACTTCCACCTTCTGGGATAATAATATCCGCATATCTTTTAGTAGGTTCGATAAATTGGTTGTGCATTGGTCGAACTACATTTAGATATTGATTGATTACCGAATCCATTGTACGTCCTCTTTCTTCAGTATCACGAAGCAAGCGTCGCAAGATTCGTAAATCTGCGTCCGTATCAACATAAATCTTAACATCCATTAAATCTCTTAACATTTTATTTTCAAGCGCAAATATACCTTCTACGATAATAACATCTTTTGGTTTAAATGCAATCGTTTTATCGCTTCGAGTATGATTTGTATAATCATAAGTGGGCACTTCAATCTGCTTACCGTTTCTCAAATCGTTTAAATTTTCAATTAATAAATCATTATCAAAAGCAAATGGATGGTCATAATTCGTTTCTAAACGTTCTTCAAAACTTAAATGGGATTGGTCCTTATAATAATAGTCTTGGGCTAATAATGCAACACTATGACCTTCTAAATTTTTCATTATTTCGTTAGTTACTGAGGTTTTACCTGAACCTGAACCACCAGCAATTCCAATTATTGTCGTACCTTTCATTATCCAATTTCCTTTCTCATCATGTTGTTGGTATAAATTGGATGGTCAACTTTAATTTGCACGATTTGTAATGGGTGCCGTGCAGCATCAAGTTCATTACCTTCTTCATCATAAATAGTCTCAACAACTTGTCTAAATGTATTAATTTCAGGACCAAAAAACTCTATTTCTTGCCCAGGTTCAAATTTATTTCGTTGCTGTATAGTAGCTATTTTCGAAATCTTGTCATAATCCAAAACTAATCCACAGAAATCGTATGCAGCGTTTTTTTTATTTTGTTGACCATACATTTGCTCTTCATAACCTGGCGTCCCCTCTATAAATGCAGGCGCGGTGTCTCTATTAGCGCATTTGTCTAACTCAATTAACCATTCAGGCTGAATTTTAAAGTTATCTGGATCTTCAGCGTATGCATCTATCACTTTTCTATATACTGAGACTACTGTAGCGATATAATGTATTGACTTCATTCGTCCTTCAATTTTAAGCGAATCTACACCAATATCCATCATTTTAGGGATGGACTCAATCAATTTCAAATCTTTTGGACTCATTGCAAATGGTGTGGCTTCATTCTCATCGTAATACAAATCTAACTCGCCATCTTCATCTACTTCTAATAAATCATAATCCCAGCGACAACTTTGACAACACCCGCCTCTGTTAGAATCACGTGCTGTCATATGATTACTTAAAGTACATCTTCCAGAATAAGCAATACACATTGCACCATGTATAAAAGATTCAATTTCAATATCAACTTTCTCTTTCATTTCTCTCATTTCCATAGCACCTGTTTCACGAGCTAAGACAACACGATCCAAGCCTTCCTGTTTCCAAAATTCAACAGCTTTATAATTCGAAAGTGATTGTTGTGTAGATAGATGTATTTCTAATTTAGGCGCGACACGTTTACATGTTTCAATGATCAGCGGATCCGCTACAATGATGCCGGTAGCACCAGTTGACTCTAAATCTTGTAAATATTGATCTAATCCCTCTATATTTTCATCATGAGCAATAATATTCGTAGTTACATATATTTTGGCTCCATATTGGTTTGCGAATGATACGCCTTCAACTATTTCTTCCATGGTAAAATTGTCAGCGTTAGATCTCAAACCGTACGCTTGCCCACCTAAAAATACAGCATCAGCACCATAATGAACAGCTATTTTTAGTTTTTCTAAATTACCAGCGGGGGCAAGAAGCTCAGGTTTTTTCATTTTATTTTTGCTTTTTTCTACAACTTCTTCTAAGATTTTCATCCTCATATACCTCCCTTAATATACAGTTTGTTTATATAAGAAACCTTCATCAAATGGACGGTGTTCTGGTTGTATCGCTTCAATAGGATCGACAAGCATAAATTTTTCATCCTCATAAGCTTCTGGATCTTCATTGTATAAATCAATAGCTTCTCTATATTGCTCTGTACAAACATTGATATATGTTTCCGTTTGTAATACACCATCGATTTTTAATGCATCTATACCATTTGCTAAAAGGGGTTCTAATTCTTCAATCAAACATATATCATTCGGAGACATAATATGTGTCCCATTATAATCTTCAAAAACTGGATATTTATTATCACGTTCTGCATCATATAATAATAATTCATTCGCTTCTTTGTTTCTTTGAATTTTCATTTGACGTTCTTGGAAAGTAAAGTAATTACCTAAAAGCATGCGTTTAGATTGGAACATGCAAGTCATGCCGTGTACTTGAACTTCAATTTCAACATCGGCATGTTTTTTAATATTTAAAATTTCATCTAAACTAAGTTCTCTGGCTAGTTGCGCACGTTTTGCACCTTTTCTTCCCCAATAATTACATTGAAAATAATTCGTCACTAATGCTTCTGCATCCCAATTTAGTGGTATTGGGTTTTCTTGTTCTTTGACATACATAACCACTGCAGGATCTCCAAAAATAATACGATCGACTCTAATTTCATGCAAAAAGTTGATATATGCTTCTACTGCGTTTAAATGGTAATTGTGAAAGATACCATTAACTGCTGCGTAGACCTTTTTTCCGTGACTATGTATTAATTCTACTGCTTCTTTCATAGCTTCTTTTTTAAATTCTCCAGCTAACCTTAGGCCAAATTTTTGTTCCCCAATGACGAAAGCATCTGCGCCTTTTTCAATTAATACTTCAATGTGTTTAACAGATTTAGGTGTCACTAATAGTTCTGTCATTTTGATTCTCCTTTAATTGAAATAGCTAACCCATCATCCATATTTAAGAAATTAGTAGTAAAGTCAGGTTGAGCCATAAGCCATTCGTTATACTGTTGCACTTTTTTTACCATCTGCTTTACATTTCTACTTCGTACTACTGAAATGTCTGAAACAAAACCATGATACAGCACATTATCAGTGACAATAACGCCGCCCTCTTTCAATAAAGGGGCGTAAAGCGTAAAGAATTTTTTGGATTGTGCTTTCGCAGCATCAATAAAAATCATATCAAATGAAAGGTGTTTAATGTTGTCAAATGCTTCTAGTGCATCTTCTTCCACCAATTCAATTTGTTCTCCATATCCAAATTTTATAATGTTTTCTTTAGCTTTTAATTGCATTTCACTATTACGCTCAATTGTAGTAACTTTAATTTTATTAGAAACAGAAGCGAACTGCATACTGCTATATGCAATAGCAGTACCAATTTCTAAAATGCGCTGTGGTTTATGTAATCGAATAAGCTGTTTTATCATTTCTAATGTAAGCCTATCAACAATAGGAACTTGATTTGCTTCGGCGTATTGCCTAAGCATTTCAATCGGTTCAGCATTTTGTTTATGCAATTCTAATAAATATGACTGGTTATTATTCATTTTAAAACTTCCTTCAACGTAAAATGATTCAAGCGTTTTTTACAAATTAAATATAATCAGTCAAGGTTACTGTGACTGATTATATTTAATTCATAAACGCATACTATGTTTTTATATTATGAAATACTAAATAGATTTATTATAAAATGCTTTGAAATCATTTCTTATGATTTAATTTTAACTTTATATATTTTACCACAAAGCTACATAGATTATAAGTGTAAATTGTGTTTACTAACACAGTCCTACACTTATAATTTCTAACAAGTTGGGTATTAATACAAAAGATAGAAAAATTATATTTACACTTATTCTTCTATTGATAACCTACACCAGTAAATTAGAGCAAGTTGAAAAATTTTACTCTCAAGGTTTGTTGATAACTAGAAAAATATAAAAGTTGGCGTGTACATTTATAATTACTACAAAGTCGAACTATAATTGAAACAAACACGTAGTATGTTTCTAATCGTGAAACTTTGAATATAAAAAATGCACCTTCATTCAAAAATGAAAGTGCATTGATGTTAAGTGTGGGTATCACACCCAAACATTGTATTTTTAAAGTTATATACAAATATTTTAATCTATATAAAAATTATTCGTGATTATGATCGTGATCGTCCATTTCGGTATTAACTACTTCTTCAATCATATCCCATTCTTCATCTGTTTCCACAGGTAAGAATTTTCCACCTTCTCCATCTTCATCTGGATCATTAATCATTGGTACTAATTCAATGAGATCATCATCATCTGATTCTGCGCCTTCTTCAGCAAGAATAACATACTCTTTTTTGAATTCTGGATGGAAAAATTCTAAAACTTTGCGATATAGTACTTCATTTCCATCTTCGTCATATAAAGTTAATAATTCCTCTTGGTTATTGATTTCTAATTCAGATTCATGGTTGTGTTCAGTCATTATAAAACGCTCCTTTTTATTGTATAGAATCTAAATAGCCTTGTAATATAAATACGGCAGCCATTTTATCTATTACTTTTTTTCGTTTTTGTCTAGAAACATCAGCTTCAAGTAAAGAACGTTCTGCGGCCATGGTACTTAAACGCTCATCCCACATGATAATCTCTACAGATGGCAATGCTTCTTGAAGTTGCTCCTTGTATTGTAACGAAGCCTCGCCTCGAAATCCAATAGAATTGTTCATATTTTTTGGTAAACCTATAACAACGGTCCCAACTTTCTCTTTCTCTATTATATTTACTAATCTATCTATACCTAATTCATTCTTATCTTCGTTTATATGGAGTGTATCTAATCCTTGGGCTGTCCAACCCATGAGATCACTAACAGCAATGCCAACAGTTTTACTTCCTACATCTAAGCCTAATATTTTATGTTTTAACATATATTAATTGGAATTCTCTTGTAAATAATTCGAAACTAATTCTTCCATAATATCATCACGATCAATTCGACGTATTTGGTTTCTAGCTTCATTATTACGCGGGATATAAGCTGGGTCGCCTGATAGTAAATAGCCGACTATTTGGTTAACCGGATTATAACCGCGTTCATTAAGCGTATTATAGACATTTTGAAGTACTGTTTTGACATCTTCTTTTGGAATTTCATCATAATTAAATTTCATTGTTTTATCAAAGTTTTCCATTTTTTTAACACTCCTTTGTTCGAGTAAAAAAGTTCTTATTGTATATTCTACATTACAATGCATTGAACTTATAGAGATTTAATGTAATCTTTAATGAAACGTAATGATTCTGTTATGTTTTCAGGTTGTGTTCCTCCACCCTGAGCCATATCAGGACGGCCACCACCTTTACCACCTACGATTGGCGCCATATTTTTAATAATGTCACCAGCTTTAACACGATCTGTTAAATCTTTAGGTACGGTTGCAACTAGCGATACTTTTCCATCTATATTACTGATTAGAATAATAATCGTGTCTTGAAGTTTAGATTTAAAATCATCCATTGTTTCTCGAATTGCTTTCGCATTTGCTACTTCTACTTCGGTAGCAAGTACTTTAAATCCATTAACTTCTTCAACTTGATTCGTTACATCACCCATTTTTAATGAAGTAATCTCTTTGTTTTTTTGTTCAAGTTGTTTAGACAACTCTTTTTCGTCTGTTTGCATTTGCATAACTTTTTCTAATACTTGTTCATCAGATTTCACTTTGACTTGAGCTTTGACAGCATTAAATTGTTCTTGTATTGTCTCTAAATATAAAAATGCTGATTTACCAGTTAACGCTTCTATACGTCGAACTCCTGCGCCCGTTCCAGACTCGGTTACTATTTTAAACAACCCTATTTCAGATGTGTTATTTACATGGATACCGCCACAAAGTTCAATAGAGAAAGGCGCCATATTTACAACGCGAACGACATCTCCATATTTTTCACCAAATAATGCCATAGCGCCTAACTTTTTAGCATCTTCTATTGGCATTTCTTGAATGTTTACGTCTATGCTATTCCATATTTCTTCATTGACTCTGCGCTCTACTTGCTCTATTTCGGCCTCTGTTAAAGGACCAAAATGAGAAAAATCAAACCTTAAACGATCAGCCTCAACAAGTGAACCAGCTTGGTTTACATGATCTCCAAGCACTTCTTTTAAAGCGGCATGTAATAAATGCGTTGCGCTGTGATTTTTTTTGATGTCTCTACGCTCTTTATGATTTACACTGGCCAAAACTTCAGAATTTACTTTGACAGTTCCAAATTGTATTTCACCTTTGTGTAAATTTTGACCGTTAGGCGCTTTTGTAACTTCCTCCACATATATTTCAAATTGTTCATTACTTATCGTACCTTCATCAGCAACTTGGCCACCGCTAACAGCGTAGAACGGTGTTTTTTCTAAAATGAAATAGATTGTGTCACCAGCTTCAGCCTCATTTACTAATTCACCATCAAAAATAATATCAGTTATTTTTGTTTCTTGATCCATAACATCATAACCGACAAATTTGCTTTCAGTCGTAATTTTTTTCAAAACGCCGCTTTGTATTTGCATTGATTGTGCGTTTTGACGTGCTTGTCTAGCTCTATCTCTTTGTTTTTGCATTTCTTCCCCGAACGTTGCCATATCAACTGTTAAATTTTCTTGATTAGCAATTTCTACAGTTAATTCAACTGGGAAACCATATGTGTCGTATAACTTAAATGCATCTTTACCACTTATTTCATTCGTTGCATTTTGTGCTTTAGCAATTAAATTATTTAATATAGCGAGTCCTTCTTCTAATGTTTCGTGGAAACGTTCTTCTTCTGATTTAATTACACGTTTTATAAAATCAGCTTTTTCTTGGACATTCGGGTAATACGGCTTCATAATATCTGCGACGATATCAACTAATTTATACATAAATGGTTCGTTAATATCTAATGATTGACTAAATCTTACTGCGCGACGTAAAAGTCTTCGTAGTACATAGCCTCTGCCTTCATTTGCAGGCAACGCACCATCAGCAATTGCAAATGAAATGGTACGTATATGATCAGCAATCACTTTAAATGCAACATCATGTGCATCATGCTTTAGATATTTTTTATCCGAAACTGCCTCAACTTCACGTATAATAGGCATAAACAAATCTGTTTCATAATTAGTACGTACATTTTGGGCAATGGAAGCCATTCTTTCAAGACCCATACCTGTATCAATATTTTTATTTGGTAATGGTGTATAAGTATGATCTTTATTATGGTTAAACTCACTAAAAACTAAATTCCAAACTTCTAAGAAACGTTCATTTTCTCCACCTGGATACATTTCTTCAACTGGGTCATTTTGTCCAAATTGATTCCCGCGATCATAAAAAATCTCCGTATTAGGGCCTGAAGGACCTTCTCCAATATCCCAGAAATTCCCTTCGATACGGATAATTCTACTTTCTTCTAAACCTATCATTTCATTCCATATTTTATATGCTTCTGTATCTTCAGGATGAATCGTTACATATAATAATTTAGGGTCCATCGCCATCCATTTTTCACTTGTTAAAAATTCCCAAGCAAATTCAATCGCTTCTTTTTTAAAGTAATCACCAATTGAGAAATTTCCTAACATTTCAAAAAATGTATGATGTCTTGCTGTAAAACCTACATTTTCAATATCATTTGTTCTAATCGCTTTTTGAGAATTAACAATACGTGGCTTTTTAGGCGTTTCTCTACCGTCAAAATATTTTTTTAATGTCGCAACACCGGAGTTAATCCATAATAAAGAATCATCATCAATTGGGACTAATGGCGCAGACGGTTCAACCATATGTCCTTTCTCTACAAAATAATCTATAAAGTTTTGTCTAATTTCGCTTGCTTTTAAGTTTTTCATACTTAAAATTCCTCCATCTCAACTCAAGTTATATCAGTTATTTGATAAAAATGAAAATAAAAAACGCCCATCCTATCAAAAGGGACGAACGTTTCGCGGTACCACCCTAGTTATAAGCATTCATAATGATTCTATAGTACATTTGCACTCAAAAAGCATACTATTTTTAAAATCATTACTCACATCACTTATCACTCAATCAGTATATTTTCTATTAACATAAAGTAGCATTCAACTATACTATCTACACTTTTCACCAACCAGTGTATCTCTATATGTCTAGAATAGTTTACTCATCTTTATGCACAATCAACTATATTGTATTTACTTTCACCTCTGTTGTCAATGTTCAACAAAATCATAGGGAGAAATATCTCCCATATTAATCATCGGGTTAATATTATAAATATTTTCTTCTGTTAAAACAATGGTTGAATCAAACGTATCACCAACGTCTACCGCTTCATCAGTATCTTCGTTATTAAAATACGTTTTTAAAAATGTACATAACTGTGTCATTCTTACTTGGCCATGTGTGTTCAAACCTATTTCAAAAGCTTTTGGGTCTCCCAAAAAGACAAGCGATTGCTTTGCTCTTGTTAACCCTGTATATAATATGGGTTTTTGTAACATTCTATAATATTGTTTAACCATTGGCATGATTACAATTGGAAATTCAGAACCTTGTGATTTATGAATAGATGTACAGTATGCATGTGTCAACTCTAATAAATCTTTTCTAACGAATGTAATCTCATTACCATCGAAATCAACAACCAAAACGTCTTTATTTAACGCGTTTTCTTTTGCCCAAAATATGCCAACAATGACACCTATATCACCATTAAATATATTATCGCTCGGTCTATTTACCAGTTGTAATACTTTGTCTCCTTTTCTGAAAACAACTTCTCCAAATTCAATCTCTCGTGTGTCTTTATCTTTAGGATTTAAAATAGTTTGTAATACAGCATTTAATTTTTTAATACCTGCAGAGCCTTTATACATGGGAGCTAATACTTGTATATCACTCATGTCATAACCTTTGTTGACAGCACTTGAGACGACTTTTTCAACTACTGTTGGAATTTGTTCTGTTGAACAGTTTATAAAGTTACGATCATGGAATCGTTGTGTAATGTCTATAGACTCACCTAATTTCATTCTATGTGCGAGTTCTATAATACTCGAGCCATCTTGTTGTCTATACACTTCGGTTAAATTGACTCTTGGTATCACTTTAGAATCAATCAAGTCTTTAAACACTTGCCCTGGACCAACTGAAGGCAATTGATCTTCATCGCCTACTAATATAACTTGAGCGTCAATCGGGACAGCGCTCAAAAATTGATGGAATAACCATGTATCTACCATAGACATTTCATCAATGATAATCAGCTTTGCCGAAATTTCATTATCTAATATATCTTCTGGTTGTGTATCTTGGTTCCATCCAATCAAACGATGTATAGTCATTGCTTCTAATCCTGTGGACTCAGCCAAGCGTTTTGAAGCTCTTCCAGTTGGTGCTGCTAATACAACTGGGTAATCATCATTTTGATAGTCATCATAATCGAGAGATAAACCATGAATTTCTGCATATAATTCAACAATACCTTTAATAACAGTCGTTTTCCCTGTACCAGGGCCCCCTGTTAAAAGCATGACTTTGGAATTGATTGCAGTTTGTAACGCCTCTCTTTGTGAATTTGCATAAGTTACCTCATTACGTTGTTCAATTTCGCCAATTTCAAGCAATAATTCCGATTGTTCAATTTCTTTTAATTTGTTGGTATATGTGTAATTACGGTATAAGTTTTGTACACTTTTCAACTCTGAATAATATAAACTTGGCACAGCAAGTTCATTTTCTTGTTTAACTAATTTCGATTCTTCAACAAGATATTGCACCATATCTTCTAATTGTTGCCGATCAATCATTTCACTTGGTGGCTGTGATAGCATATCGTGTGTCATTTCTAATACATTCTGAGTCGGCAAATAAGTATGTCCTTGTTTAATACATTCTTCTTCTAACACATATAATAATCCAGCTTTCAAACGTTCATTATCATTAAATTGAATACCCACATTACGCGCTAACGTATCAGCTTTATTAAAGCCAATACCTTTGACATCATATACTAATTGATATGGTTTATTTTCTACAACATTCAACGTATCTCCAAGATAAACTTGATAAATGGCCATAGCAAGTTTAGGACCAAATCCTAAGTCATGTAAACGAATAATAATTTGTTCTGTTTCTTGATTACTGGCAATTTGTTCAGCAATTTGTTTTTGCTTTTTCTTAGGTAAACTTGGTACTTTTTCTAATACAGATGGATCATTTAAAATATCTGAAATTGTGTTTTCTCCAAGTGCATTCACAATATTTTGTGCTGTTTTTTTACCTATACCCTTGAATAAATCACTCGATAAATAGCTAACGATTGCTTCTTTGGTTTGCGGTAATTCTTTTTCGAAGGTCTCTGCCTTTAATTGTTTTCCGTACTTAGGATGTGAAACAACTTGCCCTTTAAAGGTGTAGACGTCGCCTTCAGCAATTTCTGGAAAGAACCCTACAACTGTAGGCATTGAATCAAATGTTTCATTAGATTCAATCGTATCTACCTTTAAAACAGTATAAAAATTGTCTTTGTTCTGGAATAAGATAGCATCTACAGTACCTTTAATCATTGAGTTGTTAAATAGTGTAGGGTTATCCATTGAATTACTCCTCCTCTGCGATAGATTTAAATGTTTTGATAGCGTGTTGACTCATCAAATGCTCTGGATTTATAGAAACTGCATGTTCAAAATATTGAATAGCTGTCTCAGTATCTTCTGTTTGCATATAAGTTGCTAAACCTAAATTATATAAAGCGTCTGTATGGTCGCTTTCTATAGTTAAAACATACTTTAATTGCTTAATAGCTTGTTCAAACATCTCTAAATGACACAAAACAAGCCCATACTGAAATTGAACTTCTACATCTTGTCGATTGTCCTTTTCCGCAGCAGTCATTAAAAATGGTAATGCTTCATTAAATGCTTCTAATTGATTAAATGACATACCAATCATGTAGTTCGTATCGATGATATCCACCTGATATTTTAACGCTTGTTGGTATAATTTGATGGCTTCTTTATAACGCCCTTCATTATAATACACATTCGCTAAATTATAATAAATTGCACCATTATTTGGATCAAGTGTTAAAGCTCTTTGGAAAAATTTCTCTGCTTTTTCTATTTCACCCGCTTCAGCTATCAAAATACCTGCATTGATGTAATTTTCAACCTCTTTTGGATTTGCTTCAATATTTTCAAATAAAGATGACAATGCTTTTTCAAAATTGCCCTGTTTAATCAAGTTATAAATCTGTTCTTGGTTCATTTTATTCCCTCGCTCTCTTAGCATCTTATTATAACATTTGTGTATCATTTTAGAATAATAAACAACAAAAAGGAGCAAGATACAAATCAAAAAATTTAAATTTGATTTTGTATGCTTACTCCTTAACAAAACCCTTATCTTAGGTTTTTATATTATTAGTTAACGTGATTACAAACGTATCTATCGTATGATCAAACAACGTAGCTTAGTTGGCCTGATATTTTATATACATCATCTATCGTTGCGCCGCCTAAACAAACGTCCCCATCATATAATACAACAGATTGACCGGGGGTAATGGCACGAACTGGTTCGTCAAAGGTAACACGAATTGCATTTTCATTTTCTCTTTGAACAAATACTTTTGTATCTTTTTGACGGTATCTAAATTTTGCTGTACATTCAAATCCATTTTCTAAGTCAACAGGATTTACAAATGAAACATCTGATGCAATCAAATAATCACTATAAAGTGCTTCGTGATGGAATCCTTGTTCAACATATAATACATTATCGTTTAAATTTTTACCTACAACAAACCAAGGATCGCCATCTCCGCCAATTCCTAGACCATGGCGTTGACCTATTGTATAGTACATTAGACCTGCATGGGTACCAATTTTTTCACCATTTAGTGTACGCATTTCACCTGATTGTGCAGGTAAGTACTGAGATAAAAACGTTTTGAAATTACGTTCTCCAATAAAACAAATACCAGTTGAATCTTTTTTCTTAGCTGTTGCTAAAGCTTGTTCTTCAGCAATTTTACGAACTTCTTTTTTATCAATATCTCCAAGCGGGAACATCACACGTGATAATTGAGATTGCGACAATTGGTTTAGGAAATACGTTTGGTCTTTATTATTATCGACGCCACGTAGCATTTCGACATGACCATCTTCACGACGACGTACACGTGCATAATGTCCTGTTGCGACGTAATCTGCACCTAGCTTAAGCGCATGTTCTAAAAATGCTTTGAATTTAATTTCTTTATTACACATTACATCAGGGTTAGGCGTACGTCCTTTTGTATATTCATCTAAGAAATAAGTAAAGACTTTATCCCAATATTCTTTTTCAAAATTAACTGCATAATATGGAATGCCAATTTGATTACAAACAGCAATGACATCATTATAATCTTCAGTTGCTGTACAAACACCATTTTCATCTGTGTCATCCCAGTTCTTCATGAAAATACCTATGACATCGTAACCTTGTTCTTTTAATAAATGTGCTGTTACAGAACTATCTACGCCACCTGACATCCCGACAACAACACGTGTATCTTTATTTGACAACTAAACTTCCTCCTTGAATTTATGATAAATTTTATGAATTTCTGTAGCTATATATTTTATTTCTTGTTCGGTCATTGCTTCATTAAAACTAAATCTTACTGAATGCTGAGCTCTGTCTTCGTTACTATACATTACCGCTAATACATGTGAAGGTGTTGTAGAACCAGCAGTGCATGCAGATCCTGAAGACACATATACATTGGATAAATCTAACAATGTTAACATGGTTTCAACGTCTATAAATGGAAAATACAGATTGACAATATGGCCAGTCGTATCTGTCATTGATCCGTTTAATTCAAATGGAATTGAACGCTCTTGTAATGAAACAAGAAATTGATTTTTCAAATTCATTAAATGTACATTGTTATCATCTCTATATTGATTTGCTAGCTTTAATGCTTCAGCTAAACCGACAATTTGGGGTACATTTTCTGTACCTGCCCTTCTTTTCGTTTCTTGTTCTCCACCTAATTGAGAAAACTTAAGCGCTGTACCTTCTTTTAACAATAACGCACCAACACCCTTAGGGCCACCAAATTTATGCGCTGTAATACTCATTGCGTCTATATTAAATTCATGAAAATTCACTTCTAAATGGCCTATTGCTTGTACAGCATCTACGTGGAATAATGCGTTAGAATTGTTAATGACTTCTTCAATATCATACATGGGCTGCACTGTACCAATTTCATTGTTTACAAACATAATTGAAACAAGTATGGTTTCATCAGTCAATGCATTTTGCAACTGTTTCAATGACACTAAACCTTCTTCGTCAACATCAAGATAAGTTACATCAAAGCCTTCTTTCTCTAATTGTTCAAAAACATGGAGTACTGAATGATGCTCTATTTTGCTTGTAATAATATGCTTCCCTTTATGCTGATGAGCATAAACAATGCCTTTAATCGCTGTGTTATTTGATTCTGTTGCACCACTTGTGAATATCACTTCGCTAGATTTTGCATTAAGTTCCTTAGCTACAATATGACGAGATTCATCTAAATATTTACGTGCATCTCTTCCTATACTATGTATAGAAGATGGGTTGCCATAATGTGTTGAATATATATTCATCATCTTATCTATAACTTGTTGCTTAACTGGCGTTGTGGCAGCATAGTCTGCATATACTTCCATGTTTGACACTCCTTACAATTTTATCAATGTTCCAATGATAGCACCAACTCACTAAATTTTCTAGTTGTCTGTTTCAAAATGACCATTTTCATCTATAAATTTATATTCACCTAGTAACTTAAGGGTTTCATCTAAGTTTGATTCACGCGTATGAGTTAAGGATACATTATAAAGTTGTTGATTTTTTATTTCCCAATGTACAGCTTTAAATTGAGATTGTAAATATGAATCATGTGTAACAATCAATACTTGACCGGTAAAACTTTGAATCATACTTAAAATTAAATCTTGAGTTACAATATCAAAATAGTTCGTAGGCTCATCCAATACTAATAAATTAGCACCTGAAAAATATAATAATACAAATTGTAAACGACTTTTTTCCCCCATAGACAAATAGCGAATTGGTTTTTTGATTTGATCCTTATCAAAATTAAATGAAGCAAGTAATGTCTGCGCTTGGCTACGCGTTATGTTAGTTCTTACTAACAACATTGATAATGGAGATTCTGCTTCATTTAGATTGTTATTTGTCTGATCAAAGTAACCTATCTTTAACGATGGCGTAATCTCTATAATACCTTCGTCTGGTGATAAATGCTGTCTAATCAAAGCGATGAAAAGCGATTTACCACTTCCATTTGGACCAGTAAGTAATATATTTTCATTTTGTTTCATTTCAAAATGAGCGTGTTTATATATAGCTTGTCCATCAATATTAACGCTAACATCTTCAAAACGAATTAAGAAACGTTTAGGAAGGCTAGTCTGATGACTAAAGTAATATGACTTTGTTTCTTTACTCGGTTCTTGAATATGTTTTTCTTGTAATTTTTGGTTTAATTGTTTTTCCTTCACCTTTGCCCTTTGCGCTAATTTGCTCAACTTTTTCTGTTCAATCGGATTACGTACACTTGCTTTTTGCTGAGCAGAATGATGCCATGTTTGTACGCGTTTGATCGTACGTTCGAGGTCTTGTATTTCTTTTTGTTGTTTATTATATATACGTTGTTCTGTTTGACTTTCTAAATCTTTTATCTCTTTGTATTGCTTATAATTGCCATTAAATTTTCTTGTACTTTCGGGTGTTATTTCTATAACATGACTCGCGGTCTGATCTATAAATCCTCTATGATGCGACACATATATGATTGTGCGTTTTGATTGTTGTATATGGTTAATCAATTGGTCTATCATTTCTTGGTCTAAATGATTGGTTGGTTCGTCCAGCAATATCAATGGTTTGTTTGAAATAAATGCTCTCAATAAAGCAAGCCTAGTTTGTTGGCCGCCGCTTAATACTTTAATTGGTTTGTCAAGATCTGCTTCCGTTAGAGCCATTTGCTTCGCTTTAGTTATAATGGTTTGTTCAAATTCATAGCCATTTAAAGCGATATAATCTGAAACTTTTTCATAGTTATCCATTAACGCTTGTTTTAAATGAAACAATTCTGTGTTTAAGCTTATTACATAGTCTATCCCCGTCATGTTTCCAAAGGTAGTCATGTTTTGGTCCATCAAATAAGTATCTTCTTTATACTTATTATTTAATGCTTTTAATAAAGTCGTTTTCCCAACGCCATTATTACCAATCACAGCAATATGTTCACCCTTTTCAAATTGTAAATCCACTGACTGAATCAGTGTTTTTCCAAACATTTCAAAAGGTTTTTGGGCAAAATAAAAAGACATATCATTTCCCTCTTTCTTAGGAGATATGACACGCCATAATAAATGAAACACCATACATGTGAGGTGTTAATATTTTAATTTACATATTAAGACATACTCATATCCCATATATTTTCTCTGATTTAATAAATTGTTTTGGTTGTTCCTTATGAGATTTATCCATTGTCTTAATAAGACCACCTAACTTTTTAATTTCATATAGTATACCAGTGAGCAACTTCTTACGCAAGTTTTAATTCAACTGTTATACTTCAATATATTAATAATCATAAGGAGGAAACTGTATAATGAGCAATATAAAATTATCTGCACTTAACCTGGTTCCTGTAAGAGAAGGTCAAACGGACCAAGATGCGATTCATGACATGGTCAAATTAGCACAAAACTTAGAAGAATTAGAATATGAACGTTATTGGATTGCAGAACATCATAACGCGCCAAATCTTGTTAGTTCCGCGACTGCGTTATTAATACAACACGCATTAGAGCATACATCAAAAATCAGAGTAGGTTCTGGTGGCATCATGTTACCTAATCATGCACCGCTTGTTGTTGCAGAGCAATTTGGTACTATGGAAACTGTTTTTCCAAATAGAGTTGACCTTGGGTTAGGTAGAGCACCTGGGACGGATATGATGACGGCAAGTGCACTTCGTAGAGATCAGCATAACGGTGTATATGAATTTCCTGAAGAAGTGGAACAACTTGCAACTTATTTTGGCCCAGCTAATCAACAAGCTTACGTCCGCGCTTATCCAGCAGTTGGAAAAAATGTGCCCCTATATATATTAGGTTCTTCTACTGATTCTGCTCATTTAGCTGCTCGTAAAGGTTTACCATATGTATTCGCAGGACATTTTGCACCACAACAAATGAAGGAAGCAATAGCTATTTATAAAGAGCTATTCGAACCATCAGCGTTTTTAAGTGAACCATATGTCATTGTATGTTTAAATGCTATTGTTGCTGATACAGATGCTCAAGCTGAATACCTTGCAACTACTCAGGCTCAAGTGATGGTAAGTATTACTCGAGGAAGAATGCAGCCAGTACAACCTCCTACAGATGACTTGAGAGGTCTGCTAACACCTACAGAATACGAAATAGCAAAACAACGCATGCAAAGCTCACTTATTGGATCAGAAGAAACTGTGAAAAGTAAATTACAAGCTTTTATTGATGAATATGGCGATATTGATGAACTGATGGCAATCAGCTATATCTATGATCAAAAAGCACAGCTAGACTCTTATAACAAATTAAAAAATGTGGTATCCACTTTTAATTGAACTTAAATACAAGCGTGGTTGATTAGTAAGAACGAATAGCAAAACGCAAGTGCTGAAATACATGCGTAAAAACTTGATATAAATACATTTACTTTGTAGTTATCTATTATTTCAAATATAAAATGAGCCTGGGANNTCCCAGGCTCATTTTATATTTAGATGAATAAGTTTAAACAACGATAAAGATAAAAATTATTTTTTATCTTTTTTGTCGTCTTTTTTATCATTTTTTTTATCGTCTTCACTGCCACCAGTGAATTTATCGATTTGTTCAGATGCTTGTTTTGCTTTTTCGTTATCAGTATCTTTTAATTTATCAGAAACATTTTTTGCAGTTTCCTTTGCTTTATTTAAAAAATCTCCAGCCATAGTAAAACCACCTTATTTAGTATTAGTTAATGATTATTATTTTTTGAATTTATCAATAACATCATTTGCTTTTTCTTTTGCATTTTCTACTGCTTCTTTAGCTTTACCAGAAGTTTTATCTTCTTTGCCTTCTTTTTCTAAATTTTTATCATCGGTAACATTACCAACTGTTTCTTTCACATTTCCTTTTGCTTGTTCAAATTTATTTTCGTCTGCCATAAATAATACCTCCTTAGCAATGTATATATTAAATACCACATTACTGAAAGCATAAACATTTAAAGCAAAATTATTTAAAATTTCACAATAAAATCATAGGAAATACTTTAATAAAGATGATTTTTAAAATAATTTAAATATAGAACATATAACCATCTAAATTATTTGTATCATTGTAATCTGCTAAATATTGTAGCGTTGTATTATCTAAAACTTCTCTTACTGCATCTCTCATTCTAATCCAAAGTTGTTTCTGTGCAGGAGGTTCAGAATCAATGCTTTCTACAAATGTAATAGGTCCTTCTAATAAACGAATAATATCGCCAGCAGTAATTTCTTCAGCTGACACTCTTAATTGATAACCGCCTTTTGCACCACGAACACTTCGAATTAAACCAGCATTTCTTAATGGACCGACAAGTTGCTCTAGATAAAGATCACTTAAGTTATTTTCTTCTGCTATAGATTTTAATGAAACGCATCCTTGGCCTTGCTTTTTAGCTAAAGATATCATTAATGTTAATCCATATCTTCCTTTTGTTGATATTTTCATTATATAACCTCACTTAATTCGAATACTATATATTAACATTCTATCATTTTTTACGTTAAGATAATATTAGAAAGGTGTGAAAGATTGTGACGAACGAACCACTCGCTTCAAGAATGAGACCAAATACGATTGATGAAATTATTTCACAAGATCATTTAGTTGGTACTAAAGGCATTATTCGACGAATGGTAGAAACTAAAAGATTATCCTCTATGATTTTTTACGGTCCTCCTGGGATCGGCAAGACAAGTATTGCCAAAGCGATTTCAGGAAGTACTCAATTTAAATTTCGCCAACTAAATGCTGTTACAAATACTAAAAAAGATATGCAACTGATTGTTGAAGAAGCTAAAATGTCCGGGCAAGTCATTTTATTGCTAGATGAAATTCATCGGTTAGATAAAGCGAAACAAGATTTCTTACTGCCCCATCTTGAGAATGGCAAAATTGTATTAATTGGTGCTACTACTTCTAATCCCTATCATGCTATCAACCCAGCAATTCGTTCAAGAGCTCAAATTTTTGAGTTATATCCATTAAATGAAGACGATGTTAAATTATCTTTAGAAAGAGCGTTAAATGACGAGGAACGAGGTTTAGCTTCATTTAATCCAATAATTGATAAAGATGCGATGAATTATTTTACAACTCAAAGTCAAGGCGACGTGAGAAGTGCTCTAAACGCTTTAGAATTAGCTGTGCTCAGTTCTGAAGTAACAGATAACCAAAGACATATTACTTTAGAAGATGCTAAAGATTGTTTACAAAAGGGCGCATTCGTCAGTGATAAAGATGGGGATATGCATTATGACGTAATGAGTGCATTTCAAAAATCAATTAGAGGTAGTGACGTTAATGCAGCTTTACACTATTTAGCTCGATTAATTGAAGCTGGTGACTTACCTACAATTGTTAGGAGATTGTTGGTTATCAGTTATGAAGACGTCGGATTGGCTTCGCCAGGTGCTGGCCAACGTACTTTAGCAGCAATTGAATCTGCCGAACGACTTGGTTTTCCTGAAGCAAGGATCCCATTAAGTCAAGCTGTTATTGAATTATGTTTATCACCTAAGTCTAATTCAGGTATTACTGCCATTGATGCAGCATTATCAGACATTCGTAAAGGACATGTAGGACAAATTCCTGATTATTTAAAAGATGGTCATTATTCAGGTGCCAAAGAACTCGGAAGAGCTATAGGTTATAAATATCCTCATAATTATGAGAATGGATTCATATCTCAACAATATTTACCCGATAAGCTAAAAAACAAAATTTATTATACACCAAAAATGACTTCTAAAACGGAACAACAATTTAAAACTATATTTGAAAATATTAATAAAGCACAACAGAAAAACAAATAATCCTAATGCCACATCATTATTTCATCAAAAAAAGTCCTTAAAGCTTACACAATAAAGTGAAAAGCTTTAAGGTCTTTTTTATTTTTTATCTTTGATACGTGTAACTGGTATGTCTTTTAAAATGTCATTAATTACATAACTTGCACAAATTAATCCTACCGCACTAGGAACAAATGCATTGGATGACGGAGGCATTTGGGCTTTCCTTGTTGGCGCGTTGGCATCTCCTACTGTTTCTTTAACATCTTCTCTAATGACAATTGGGCTTTCATCTGAAAACACTACAGGGACGCCTTTATAAACACCTAATTTTTTCAATTTACGACGTATCAATTTGGCCATAGGATCCATATAAGTTTTGGATATATCTGCAATTTGAAAACGTGTTGGGTCTGTTTTATTTGCTGCACCCATACTTGAGATAACTGAAATACCTCTATCAAGGCATTCTTTCATTAAATGAACCTTGTAAATAAGTGTGTCACTCGCGTCTATAAAATAATCAATATTATAGTTGTTAAATAAAGCCTCGTATGTTTCTTCCGTGTAAAACATATGTAGCGAAGTGACTTTACAGTCTGGATTAATTAACTTGATACGTTCTTCCATTAATGTCACTTTACTTTGACCAATCGTAGATGTGAGCGCATGTAATTGACGATTCACGTTTGTGATATCCACATCGTCTTTGTCGATTAAAATAATATGTCCTATATTCGTACGTGCTAATGCTTCAGCTGCGAAAGAACCGACACCACCAACGCCTAAAACAACAACTGTTTTCTGCTTTAATAAATCTAATCCTTCTTGACCATAGGCCAATTCATTTCTCGAAAATTGATGTTTCATCTCTAAACTCCTTATTAAACAAATACTATTATTATTATATTATAACACTATACTTTTTATATTTTAAAAGCACTTTATAAACCAAACATTAACATGTATGGATTTACAGCGGCTTATCAACTTTATTATAAAAAAATACGCAAGACCGAAGTCTTGCGTACCGATAGAGTCCGTGAGTGCCGTAGTTATAAATTGCTTGATCATTCGGCCTGCTATTAACAGGTGGGTGCCCTGTTTCTTGTTTTGCAAGTCCTCCTTAAGAGGCGTGTGCGCTGCAAGAAAACCTATTGGGCTCCCGGATCAAAGAGTGTTAGGCCCAAATATGAAGCAAACTTACGAACACTACAGATGACTACCTTATGCAAGTATCATAACATAATATTTGGATTTAGCAAGAATTAAAACTTGGTCCATAAAAATTAATGTCTAATTCTTAATGATAATTCTTCTAATTGACTTTCAGAGACTTCACTAGGCGCGTTTGTTAATAAACACGTCGCAGAAGCTGTTTTAGGGAACGCGATTGTATCACGTAAATTTGTGCGACCTGTCAACAACATCACTAAACGGTCTAATCCTAATGCAATACCGCCATGTGGTGGCGCACCATATTTAAATGCATCTAATAAGAAACCAAACTGCTCTCTAGCTTGTTCTTCAGTAAATCCTAATACTTCAAACATTTTTGATTGTAAATCAGCGTTATGGATTCTAATAGATCCTCCACCTAATTCATAACCATTTAGCACAATGTCGTATGCATTCGCTTGAGCATTTTCAGGTTCATTATCTAATTTTTCAATATCTTCTTGTTTGGGAGCAGTAAATGGATGATGTGCTGCTGTATAACGTTTCAAGTCTTCATCATATTCAAGTAAAGGCCAGTCTGTTACCCATAAGAAGTTTAATTTACTTTCATCAATCAAATCTAATTCTTTAGCTAATTTCAATCTTAAAGCGCCTAAACTTTGAGCAACAACACTTGGTTTATCTGCTACAAATAATACTAAATCTCCTGAATTTGCACCAGTTAATGATTTTAGTTTATCAACATGTTCTGGTTCAAAGAATTTAGCTATAGGGCCATTTAAACCTTCATCAACCACTTTAACCCATGCTAACCCCTTAGCACCGTAAATATTGACAAATTCAGTTAACGCGTCGATATCTTTTCTAGTATAATTGTCAGAAGCACCTTCTGCCACAATTGCTTTTACTTGGCCATTATTATTCACTGCATCTTTGAAGACTTTGAAATCCATCATTTCACCAAGTTCTGAAACATTTATTAATTCCATACCAAAGCGTGTATCTGGTTTATCTGAACCAAAACGATCCATTGCTTCATTATAAGTCATTCTTGGGAATGGACGTGGTACTTCAACATTTTTAACATCTTTGACTACTTTTTGTAACATTTCTTCGCCTGTACCCATCACATCTTCTTGGTCAACGAAACTCATTTCAATATCAACTTGGGTGAATTCTGGTTGACGGTCAGCACGTAAGTCTTCATCACGGAAACATTTTACAATTTGGTAATACTTATCAAAACCACTAATCATTAACAATTGTTTAAATATTTGTGGTGATTGTGGCAAAGCATAAAATTCACCTTCATGTACGCGTGAGGGCACTAAATAGTCACGTGCGCCTTCTGGCGTTGATTTTGTCAACACTGGCGTTTCAATATCATAAAAGCCTTCAGCATCTAAATATTGTCTAATGGCACGTGTTGTTTGGTGCCTCATTTTAAAAGTTTGTGCTAATTCTTGACGTCTTAAATCGAGATATCTGTATTTTAATCTAATATTTTCATCTACATTTTGATTTTCTTCATTTAATGCGAACGGAGGCGTTTCAGCTTTATTTATAATTTGTATATCAGAAATTTGGACTTCTACTTGTCCTGTTGCAATCTTTGGATTAACTGTTTGTGGATCACGTTTTTTCACAATACCTTTAACTTCTACCACATATTCAGATCTGATCGTTTCAGCTGTTTGTAAAGCTTCTTTTGAAAAATCTGGGTTAAATACGATTTGTACATAACCTTCGCGGTCACGAAGGTCTACGAAGATAAGGCCACCTAAATCTCTACGGTTGTGTACCCAACCTTTCAATATAACTTCTTGTTCTAATAGTGATTCAGTAACTAAACCACAATAAGTTGTTCGTTTACTCATGCTATCTTCTCCTTAGTTTTTAAAATAATTAACAAGTTTACTTAACTCAATCAGGTCTGATTCACCAGATTGCATATCTTTAACATTTATTTTGTTATCTTCTAATTCTTGATCTCCGATAACTACCGTGTATTTAGCATTTAATCTATCAGCCTGTTTCATTTGACCTTTAACTTTACGCTCCATATAATCTTTATCGGCTTTGACACCATCCCTGCGTAAATCATTTAAAATTTTCACTGCGTATCGATCAGCTTCTTCTCCCATTGTGACGATAAACAAATCAAACTCATGTCCCATATCCAAATCAATGCCTTCTTCTTCTAAAGCAAGTAAGAGTCTTTCAATACTTAACGCAAAACCAATACCAGTTTGACTAGGACCATCAAGTAATTCTAATAATCCGTTATATCGGCCGCCACCACATAATGTAGTAATAGCGCCATCATAATTAGGGTTATCAATCATGAGCTCAAACGCTGTGTGTGTATAATAATCTAATCCTCTTACTAAGTTAGGGTCTTCTTCATATTTAATACCTAAATCGTCTAAATGTTGTTTCACTTCTGCAAAATACGCTTTTGAATCTTCATTTAAGTATTCTGTTATACGTGGCGCTGTTTTAACAGCTTCTTTATCTTTATCAACTTTACAATCTAAAATTCTCATTGGATTAGTGTGTAAGCGTGCTTGGCAATCTTTACAAAAATCTTCTATTACCGGTTCAAAATGTTTTACCAAAGCATTGTTATATTCTTTACGAGAATCAATATCACCAATACTATTGATAACCAATTTCAAATGTTTAAGTCCAAAGGATTGATAAATGTGCATGACCATTGCTAATATTTCAGCATCAATACTAGGATGCTCTGCGCCTATGGCTTCAACACCAAATTGGGTAAATTGGCGATAGCGCCCTTTTTGTTTTCGTTCATAACGGAACATCGGCCCGTTATAATATAACTTTACTGGTTGATTAGGTAAGCCTTGCATTTTATTTTCAATGTAAGAACGTACAACAGCAGCAGTCCCTTCTGGACGTAATGTAATACTGCGATCGCCTTTATCTTTAAAAGTATACATTTCTTTTTGAACGACATCAGTGGAATCACCGACACCCCGTGCAAATAATTCTGTACTTTCAAAAATTGGTGTACGAATTTCTTCATAATTATATAATTCCATTAATTGGTCTAATCGTGCTTCTATATATCGCCATTTTTTTGTTTCTTCTGGTAAAATATCTTGTGTTCCTCTAGGAATATTTATCATAAAATCTCTCCTTTTATACAATAAAAAAACCCTTGTATGACCTTAACAGTCATACAAGGGACGAATCTCCGTGTTGCCACCCTAATTGGTTATATATATAGCTATCTATAACCCACTTTATACGAATAACGTTCGTCACACGGCTTTATCTTCATAAAACACCTCTTCTTGTGTTCTAATTTCTAAATTACTAAGCATAATTTTCCAGCCTCGAATTATGTCTCTACGCATTAGCAAATGCTGTCTCTTCATCTAGAATAGTCAAGAATGATATCGGTTTTAATATAGAATTCATATCTAATAATAACGAGTTATCGATTAATATGCAACCTTTTTATTCTGAAAAGTATGCACTTAAACCATCAACAACTGCTTGTTCTACAATATGACGATGCAATTGATTCGTTATCATATTTTCATCGGTGGGGTTACTGATATAGCCTAACTCTAATAAAACAGCTGGTACATCCGTCTGTCTCAATACTTGGAAATTTTCTTGTCTAGCACCTTTATTTGTTAATAAAGCTTTCTTTTGTATGTAAGCATTCAATGTTTCGGCTAGTACTTTTTGATTATCTTTAAACCAATATACTGTAGTGCCATTGGCTTTAGAAGATTTTAAAGAATCGTTGTGTATACTGATATAGGCATCGCCTTTAATATTACGGTCATCTAAGCTAACATAGGTATCTGAGCTTCTCGTCATATTTACGGTCGCACCTTCTTTTTCTAAAAGTGTTTTGAGTTCTTTCGCTGTTTTCAAAGTATACACTTTCTCAGTACTATGCTTTTTGGTATTACTTGATGCTCCCTGATCACTACCTCCGTGACCAGGGTCAAGTACAATTGTTTTATCTTTTAAAGGGTTAGCGTTAGGATCTGCATCTGCTTGAATATCAAGATTAGTGTGCCAACCCGCTACCCAACCTTTATCTTTATGATTACTTGATTCTACTTCAATCCATTTACCAGATTTCCCAATTTTATTAAAATTTTGTCCTTGATCAACTGATTTTATCGCAGGATACACTGCATTAGGGCCTGTTCTTAAATCAGTATCTTCTGTAACATAAATCGAACTAGATTCTTCGTCATTATGATTTAAAAAAGCAATAATCATAAAAATAAAAATGACAAACGCTACCATAACAATGAGTGTCGGCAAATTCTTCAAATTATGTTTTTCTAACCAAGTATTGACTGTTTTCATACGATTTTGCCATCCTGACTTTCATATATAATCGTCACTGGTCCATCGTTGGCAATATTAACAAGCATGTCTGTTCCAAATTCACCAGTTAATACATTAATACCGTATGCGCGTATCGCGTCATTCAGCTTTTCATAAAATTCATTTGCTTTATCGGGAGGCATTGAATTTGTAAAGCCTGGTCTATTTCCTTTTTTTACATCAGCATAAAGTGTAAATTGCGAGATAGAAAGGACTTCGCCTTGTACTTGCTGTAGGTTGAGATTAAGTTTGCCATCTTCATCTTCAAATAGACGTGCGTTCACGATTTTTTTCGCTAATACATCGATATCCGCTTCAGTTGATGATTTGCCTACGCCTACTAACAAGCAATAACCCTTGTTTATCTTATTTTCGATAGATCCATTTGAAACAGATGCTTGTTTCACTCTTTGAACAACTACTTTCATGTATGTTTCACCTCTAATTCCAAACTCTTGTTACTGTATAAACATCTCCAAGTTGTTTAATTTTATCTACAACTTGATAAACTTCATTTACATTTTTTACCATTACGCCGATATTAATGACTGCATTTTTGTCAATATCTGAACGTCCAGAAACTTTCACTAAATTGCTTTTTGTCGAATTAACTGCTTGTAATACTTCGTTTAGTAACCCATTTCTATCGTAAGCAGTAACTTCTAAATCAACCTGGTAACGTTGCGTTGCATCTTTCGAACGTACCCATTCGACACTAATCAATCTTTCTTTTTCGTTTTTGATATTGGGACAATCTGTGCGATGCACCTTAATACCGTGCCCTTTAGTGATATAACCAACAATATCATCGCCAGGTATTGGATTACAACATTTTGACAATTTAATTAATACGTTTTCGATGCCTTCAACATATACACCGCTATCTGTAGTAATATCATTTTTAATCGGAACTGACTTTTGAACTTCTTGAACAGAATTTAATGCTTTTTGTTTATCTTGTATACGCTGTTTTTCAGTTAACTTATTAACGATTTGTAGTGCTGTTACACCGCCAAACCCAACTGCTGCAAATAAATCGTCTTCATTAGAAAAATTATATTTATCTTTGACCACTTCAATATTATCATCAGTCAAAACAGCATCCATTCTATAACCTTGGTCTTTTATTTCTGCTTCAACCATAAATTTACCTTTTTCAATATTAGAAGAACGATCTTGTTTTTTAAAGAAACTACGAATTTTACTCTTAGCGCTCGAAGATTTAACAATTTTCAGCCAATCACGACTTGGCCCATAGGAATGTTTGCTCGTTCTAATCTCAACAATATCGCCTGTTTGCAAAACGTAATCAATTGGTTCAATTTTTCCATTTACTTTAGCACCAATCATCTTATTTCCTACTTCACTATGTACAGCATAAGCAAAATCAATTGGGACAGCGCCATATGGTAATTCAATTACATCACTTTCTGGAGTAAAAGCGTATACTTTATCACTTTGCAAATCAAATTTTAAAGTTTCCATAAACTCTTCTGCATCTGTTGTAGTACTATCTGTTTCTGCTAATTCTTTAATCCAATTTAATTTTTTATTGAAATTTTGTGTTTTTTCAGTAACTTTTTTGCCTTCTTTGTACGCCCAATGTGCTGCAACCCCGTGTTCTGCAATTTCATGCATTTCAAAAGTTCTAATCTGAATTTCTAGAGGATCACCATTAGGGCCAACAACAGTAGTATGTAAGGATTGATACATGTTTTGTTTCGGCATTGCAATATAATCTTTAAACCTTCCAGGCATTGGTTTCCATAACGTATGTACGAGTCCTAAAACGGCATAGCAATCATTAATCGAATTTACAATAATTCTAATGGCTAATAAATCAAATATTTGATCGAATTGTTTCTTTTGTTTAACCATTTTTCTATAAATACTATAAATATGTTTAGGTCGCCCGTTTATATCTCCGATTATTTGCATTTTTTCCATCTCATCATCTATCCGATTAATGGCATTTTGTATATAATCTTCTCTTTCACTGCGCTTTTTTTTCATGAGATTAACGATACGGAAATATTGCACGCTATCTATATATCTAAGCGCAGTATCTTCTAGCTCCCATTTGATTGTATTAATCCCTAATCTGTGAGCTAAAGGCGCGTAGATTTCTAGCGTTTCTTTAGATATTCTTATTTGTTTTTCCCGTGGCATCGCTTTTAATGTTCTCATATTATGTAAGCGATCTGCTAATTTAACAAGGATAACACGAACGTCTTTTGCAATAGCTATAAACAGTTTACGGTGATTTTCAGCTTGTTGTTCTTCCTTAGAGCGATATTTAACTTTTTTAAGCTTAGTAACGCCTTCTACGATTACCGCAATTTCTTCGTTAAACATCCCTTTTACATCATCAAACGTATAAGGCGTGTCCTCAATAACGTCATGTAAAAAGCCTGCTACGATGGTTGGGCCATCTAAATGCATTTCAGTTAATATGCCAGCAACTTGAATGGGATGCATAATATATGGTAAACCGTTTTTTCGAAATTGACCTTCATGTGCCTCATAAGCTAGATGGTAACTTTTCAATACATATTCATATTCTTCCTTTGATAAATATGATTTTGCTTTGGATAATACTTCGTCCACACTGTATGGATATTCATTGTTCACTTAAGACACCCCTATACTAAATATTAATCGCTATTACATACCCAGTATTATTTTTATATCGATTGTAACGTATTTTTACGCTATTAGGTCAAATTATGTATAATAGTTATATAATACTACATGTTATTAAATAAATAAATGAGTACAGATAACAATTAGAAAAATGTAGCTAAATTTCAATTTTTTAATGCAAATAAAATATATTTTAATATAATACTTTATTAAGATTATTTCAATGTATATAAAAAACCAAATGAATCCACATCCAATGCGCTCATTTGGCTTTTTAAACTTATTCATTTATATATGAGATTTATTCGTCGTAAGATATTAAACTCATGACATCGTAATCTTTAATTTTTTCAATACCTTTTAAATATTTCAATTCTATAATAAAAGCAATACCTACAACAATACCACCTAATTGTTCAACTAATTTAATTGCTGCCTCTATTGTGCCACCAGTTGCTAATAAATCGTCTGTTATTAAAACGCGTTGTCCCGGTTTAATTGCGTCTCTATGCATTGTTAGTACATTAGTACCATATTCTAAGTTATATTCATAACGAATCACTTCTCTTGGAAGTTTGCCTTCTTTTCTAACTGGCGCAAATCCAATCCCCATTGAATACGCTACAGGACAGCCAATGATAAAACCTCTCGCTTCTGGCCCAACCACAACATCTACATCTCTTTGTTTTGCATACTCCACAATTTGATCTGTAGCATAGCCATAAGCTTCACCATTGTCCATTATAGTAGTAATATCTTTGAAGTTAACACCTGGTTGCGGCCAGTCTGAAACCTCAGATACATATTGTTTTAAATCCATTCAAACTTCCTCCTATTATTCTACCAATTCAGCCTTAAACCATTGCTTCAAGCGATTAAAATCTTCATAAAGCAATAACTTTTCAACTTCTATCCTATCAAGACGATTTTGATAATATTTACTTGTTGCAATGTCACGTTTTGTCGAAACACTGTTTAGCATTATTATACCATTTTCATCTTTAATAAACTCTAAATCTAAGAAAACTTTTAAGATAAATTTAAGCATACTCGGTTGAATATTAAGAAACTGGCTTAATTGCATACCTTCCTTAGCTAAATTTGTTTCTTTCTTAGACGCTAGTGCTTTAAAACATTGTTTAAACGTCTCCATTTTTGGCATACCTTCAAAATATATAGAACGTTCATGATTTAGCACAAGATAAATTTGAGATACGTCAACTGTTTTTAAAGTAGTTTTTAATTCAGTGATTGATGTAGGTAAATCTCTAAATACATATTTATCATATTTATTAATAATGTCCTCACCATAATAGTAATAATTCTCACCTAATTTTTCACTTTTTTTATGAATTAAATAAGCAACGTCTTCAGCATCAGCATTTAACTCGCTCACTTTACGTTTACTTCTATAATCCAATATCTGCAAATTATTACTCGCTAAATCTGCAACCATAAATTGTGGAGATTGAAATCCATTCCATTCATTAATTTGTAAAGTACCTATTAAATTAATCGGCTGTTGTACACCTAGTTCTTTAACTAAATAGCCATTTTGCCAAAAAATAGCCTGTAATTGACTATCCCCTAATACAAGTTTTAAATGATTTTTGTCTTGACCAATACCTTTTGCTTGTTGAACAATAATATCTTGTAATTCAAAACAAGGGCTGGAAAAATCTGTTCCAAATGGACGGAGCCTATGAATATCTTTAATATTTTTTATTGTAATATCACTTTCTAATATTTTTACATCCACTTTTTTCCGCGGTTCTAAAGAAGTCGTTTCTGCTAATTGAGCCATCCAACCGTTTAAACCATGTTGTAGATCTTGTATATTTTCGATTGGCATCGTAACACCCGCTGCCATATGATGACCGCCAAATTTAGAAATTAACTCTGAATGTGCACTTAAAATTTCAAACATCGAAACTTGGTCAATACTACGAGCTGAGCCCTTCGCATGGTTTTGCGCTTGATCAATGTTTAAAATTAATGTAGGAAGACTGTATGTTTCTACAATTTTTGAAGCTACAATTCCGAGTACGCCTTCATGCCAGTCCGGTTGTGCTAACAATAAGAACTTAGAACCATCTTGCACCTGTTGCTCTGCCATTACTAATGCTTCTTCGGTAATTTGTGAGACGATATCTTTACGTTCTTGGTTAAAAAATTCAACTTGTTCAGCTAAAAATTCCGCTTCTTCTTCAGTTTCTGTCATTAATAACTCGACAGCTAGTGCAGCATCTTCTAAACGACCTACTGCGTTTAAACGCGGGCCGATAACAAAACCAACAGTTTCTTCATTGATTTCATCATTGCAACCTGCTTGTTTTAAAATCGCTTTTATTGATAATGGACAGTGTTGATTTAACGCGTCTAAACCGCGTTGAACAAGTGAACGATTTTCATCCGTTAATGATACTAAATCTGCAATCGTTCCAATAGCTACTAAACCAAGAAAATGGGTTGGTGGTTCAGTCAATAAACACTGTGCCAATTTATACGCCACGCCAGCACCGCACAAATATTTAAAAGGATAATCAAACCCAGGATGCATTGGATGTACAATTGCATATGCGTTAGGCATTGTACGACCAATCTCATGATGATCTGTAACAATTACATCTACACCTAATTCTTGAATCATTTGGATTTCATCATGGCCTTGAATGCCATTGTCTACTGTTATAATTAGTGAAATGCCTTCCTCATAAGCGTTTTTAAAGGCCATCTCGTTAGGTCCATAGCCTTCAGAAAAACGGTTTGGAATATACCAACCTACATGCGCTCCAAGTGCTTTAAGTGTAGAAACTAATATTGTTGTAGAAGTGACACCATCAGCATCGTAATCACCATATACTAAAATTTTTTGGTTTTGATCTATAGCTAGATTAATACGCTCCACAGCCTTATGCATATCACTCATTGTCCACGGATCGTGCGCAATTTGTGTACCGTTTAAAAGTTCACGAATTGCAGTTTCTTCTGTTATCCCTTTACTTTCCAGAATTTTTTTTACAATAGGAGTTAGCTTTAAATCTGTTGAAACATCTTCTGTAATTTCAACTTCAGGTAATTTAACGTCCCAATTATATTTTGATTTAATCATACTATTCTCCCTCATTTCCACAAGCAATTATACAAAAGAAATTCAAAAATAAAAAGTAGTAACCTTTAATTTAGATATAGATTTGAGCTTCTTATTAACTGTTAAGGTATATCTATGAAATCTTACCATAATTTTTTAAATACAATTATTTGATTTGACCTGTTTCATAAAAAGTAAAAGCGACTAGATTCCAAATTGGAATTTAGTCGCTTTAATTAAAACTCAAGTTATTATACTAAGATTTTTTCATCGTTTGATTTTTTCTCTTTATAAACTATAAGTTTATGATCATCTGATTTTTTAAGTTGACGTTTTTTCATAATGCCCCACAGTGGCACGGCAATAAATACAGATGAGAATACACCACTTATGAGACCAATTAACAATGCTAATGAGAAATTAAAGATACTTGGTGCACCAAATGCAAGTAATGCAACAACTACAATTATAACAGTCAATACTGTATTGATGGAGCGTGTCATTGTTTGTCGAATCGATCTATTAACGATATCGTCTATTTGTGAAGGTTTGGTGATTACTTTAATTTTATGCAAGTTCTCACGTACCCTATCAAACGTTACAATTGTGTCATTGATGGAATAACCAATAATTGTTAATACTGCAGCGATAAATGTAATATCGATTTCAAGTCTAAACAGACTGAACACAGCGATAATCATAAATGCATCGTGTAGTAACGCGAGCACTGATGATAATCCCATGCGCCATTCAAATCTAAAGGTAATATAAATGATAATACCAATCGCGGCATATAATAAGGCCATAATTGCATTTTTAGCTAATTCCTGACCAATTACAGGGGAAACAGTGTTAACCGTTGGGTCATTGCCAAATGAATCATCAATGGTATTTTTGATTTTTGAAACTTCGTCTTTTGATAAATCATTTTTAAATTGTACTGTAACGTTTTTACCGTTTTCACCTAATGATACTTGTGTTGGTTTAAAGTTTTCATCTTCCAATGTTTGGGTCACTTTTGCTTCAGAGACTTTATCGTTTGATTCGAAGTCAACTCTTGTACCACTTGTAAAATCTATACCTAAGTTTAATTTGAAAACAAATAATATAACTGCACCAATAATCAATATGATAATACTTAAAGATAGTAATGGCTTAGCTAACTTCATGAAATCCCAACGTTCATATGGTGTTTTGAGGTCATGAACTTCTTTGCCTTCATTTATATCTGCAATGTTTTTCTTACTAACTCCAAATAACCAAGTAGATTTTTTAAAGTAATTTGAAGAAACTAGAAGTGATAGCAACCATCTTGATAAGAATACAGCTGTAACAAATATCATTAAGATACCAAGTAATAACATTGTGGCAAAACCTTTAACTGAGCTTTCACCAAAGAAAAACAGTACAGCAGCTGCAATTACTGTTGTAAGTTGCGCATCTACTATAGTTAAGAAGGAACTCTTATTCGCTTTTTTATAAGCTTGTTTAAGGGTTCGCCCAATTTTAAGCTCATCTTTAATCCGCTCGTACATAATAATGTTAGCATCTACTGCCATACCAACACCTAGTACTAATGCGGCTAAACCTGGTAAAGTTAATACGCCTGATATGAAATTAAATGCTACCAATGTTAAATAAATATAAACAGTTAGCGCAATAACTGCAACTAAACCTGGTAAACGATAAAAGCCTAGCATAAATAAGTAAATAACAGCTATACCAATTGCTGCTGCAAGTATCGTTTTATCTAACGCATCTTGACCAAACTGAGCGCCTACAGAGTTAGAGTAAATCTCATTTAAGTCTACAGGTAAAGAACCAGAATTTAATAAATCAGCTATTTGTTTAGCTTCTTCAATACCTTCTTCCCCTTTAAAACCACCAGAAATTTCTACACTATCTGAATTAATCGGCTTATCTACTGATGCAGCAGATACATATTTAGGGTCTTCTTTATTCATTTCTTTATGATAAGTGTCACCTTTTTCGTGATCTAACCATACAACCATGACATTTTCATCTTTTTTAGAAATTTCTTCAGTTACTTTTTTAAATTTATCACTATCTTTTAATTTAAATGTAACTGCGGGTTCATTTGTATTCTGTTTAAACTCTTGTTTTGCGGAACCTTGTTGAATATCTTTACCCGTTAATTTGACGTTATCATTTGCGTCACGAATTGTTAAATTAGCTTGCGAAGACAAAATTTCTCTGGCTTGAGATTGGTTTTTCACGCCTGCTAATTGTACCCGAATTCTGTTTTTGTCTTCCACTTGAATTTTAGGTTCTGAGACTCCTAAAACATTCACACGGTTTTCAAGTGTTTTTGCTGTGGCTTTTACCGCTTTATCATCATTTTTATCTCCTTCTTGTAAAGGATCAACTTGGTATAAGACTTCAAAGCCACCTTGTAAGTCTAAACCGAGGCTGACATTCTTAACTACATTTTTATATGTAAGTCCTATTCCGCCTAACAATAGAACTACAAGTAATATAAATGCAACTATTCTACTACTTTTCTTCACTTGAACACCTCATTGTAAGCTTATGTTATCAATTCAAATTCAATCGCGTTTCTCTACGTTTAATAAATTGATTAAACTTTTCTAAATAACCTTTCATATTTTAACATATTACATTTAGTGTAAAAACAAACTTAACCTATTTGTAATTACTTTTTAAATGTAAGTGCTTCATATGTAATGTTTATTTAGTTTCGTTATTTATGCGATTTTGTCTATCTTTTATTATAACACCAACTATGACTTCAAAGTCCAATAACTTTAGGTTTTTATTAAACAAAAAACGAACTGATAGTAAATATCAGTTCGTAATTATCAATTTTATGATGGATCAACTTGTTTAATTGCTGGTTTTTCTAAAGTAATTTCAGTGCCATTACCATTTAAAGTTAATACAACAGTTGTTTCATCGACGCTACGGACAGTGCCTTTGATGCCACCAATAGTTGTTACATGTTGACCAGATGAAATTTGACTTATCATTTCACGATGCTCTTTTGCCTTTTTCTGTTGTGGTCTAATTAAGAAGAACCACATTAATACTAATAATAAAATCGGTAATATCAATGAAGTAAATTGCATAAAGTTATTTCTCCCTTTTTAAAAGTTTTTTGGGTTTTCTACATTAAGTCCATACTGTTCAAAAAATTCTTCTTTAAAATCAAGTAAACGATCATCGCGAATAGCTTGTCGAATGTTTTCCATTAATTTCAGCAAGAAATGTAAATTATGATAAGTAGTAAGACGGATACCAAAAGTTTCTTCTGCTTTTATTAAATGTCTTATGTAAGCTCTACTATAATTTTTACAAGTATAGCAGTCACAATTTTCATCAAGCGGGCCTAAATCTTCTGCGTATTTAGCATTTTTAATAGTCACACGGCCATGTGAAGTCATACATGTACCATTACGTGCAATACGTGTTGGTAAAACACAGTCAAACATATCCATACCTCTAATGCTGCATTCTATTAATGCATCTGGCGATCCCACACCCATTAAATAACGTGGCTTATCTTTAGGCATAAATTGTTGTGTATGTGATACCATATCGTACATTACAGGTTTTGGTTCCCCTACTGATAAACCTCCAATGGCATATCCAGGAAAATCCAATGCTACTAATTCTTCGGCACTTTGTTGTCTTAAATCTTTATATTCTCCGCCTTGAATAATACCAAATAATGCTTGATCTTCAGGTCTTTGATGTGCTTGTAAACATCTAGCGGCCCATCTACTTGTTCTTTCGATTGAATCTTTCACGTACTTATATTCAGCTGGCATAGGCGGGCATTCATCAAATGCCATCATAATATCTGAACCTAAATCATTTTGAATCTGCATTGATTTTTCAGGACTCAAAAATAGTTTAGAACCATTTGTATGATGACGGAATTCAACACCTTCTTCAGTAATTTTTCGTAAATTACTTAAACTGAATACTTGAAAACCACCTGAATCTGTCAGTATTGGACCATTCCAGTTCATGAACTGATGTAATCCCCCACTCTTTTTGATAATATCATTTCCTGGTTGTAACCACAAATGATATGTGTTTCCTAATATAATTTTCGCTTCCATCTGATGTAGTTCTTCTGGACTCATCGTTTTAACTGTAGCTTTTGTACCTACGGGCATAAACATGGGTGTTTCAAATGACCCATGTGGCGTATGTACAATGCCTAATCTAGCTCCAGATTGTTTACATGTTTTAATATGTTCATATGTTACCGCAGGCATACAAATGCTCCTTTCATTCCCTAAATAATTAACATTGCATCGCCAAAACTAAAGAATCTATACTCAGATTTCACGGCTTGATGATACGCATTTAAAATATAATCTTTTGTACTAAATGCAGAAACTAACATGACTAACGTTGATTTCGGTAAATGGAAATTTGTGATTAATCCATCTATCGCTTTAAATTCAAAGCCAGGAAAAATAAAAATATCAGTCCAACCACTATCTGCTACAAATTCATTATGAGATGCTCTTATTGTTTCTAAAGTTCTAGTAGATGTCGTACCTACTGAAATGACACGATGACCTTTCGCTTTTGTCTCATTTAACAAATCAGCTGTTTCTTGATCCATCTGATAATATTCGCTATGCATTTCATGATCATCTATATTTTCAACACTTACAGGTCTAAATGTACCTAATCCTACATGCAACGTAATAAAAGTTATATTCACGCCTTTAGCTTTGATCTGTTCAAGTAATTCATCTGTAAAATGGAGTCCAGCCGTTGGAGCAGCAGCTGATCCTGAGGCTTTAGCATATACTGTCTGATAACGATCTGGGTCATCTAACCGCTCTTTTATATATGGTGGTAATGGCATTTCACCTAGTTCATCTAATCGCTCTTGTAATATACCATCATAATCAAGGCGCATAATGCGTCCGCCTTGATTTAATTCTTCCACACATTCAGCTATTATTTTACCATCACCGAATGATAATTTATCCCCTGTTTTTATTCTTTTCGCTGGTTTCAATAATACTTCCCAATCATCGTCTTCAAGTTGTGTAAGCATCAACATTTCTACTTTCGCACCAGTTTCTTCTTTTAAGCCAAATAAGCGCGCTGGCATGACTCTCGTATCATTGAGTACTAATGTATCTCCAGCTTGTAAATAGTCAATTACATTTTTAAAGTATTTATGTTCAATATCTCCCGTTTTTCTTCCAAGGACAAGCAATCTACTCTCATCTCTATTTTTTAAAGGGGTTTGTGCAATTAATGATTCTGGTAAATGGTAATCAAAAGATTCAATATCCAAAACTATTCCTTCTTTCTATCCTTACTAAAGTGTTCATAGGCATAAGCTGTTGCTTTACGCCCTCTAGGTGTACGTTCGATAAATCCTTTTTGTATTAAAAACGGTTCATAAACATCTTCTATTGTAACGCGTTCTTCACCAATAGAAACAGCAATTGTATCTAAACCAACAGGTCCACCATTATATTGTTCTAATATACAATTCATCATTTTATGATCGATATAATCTAACCCTTCATCATCTACTTGTAGCAATGCTAGTGATTGTTTCGTCGTACCGATACTAATCAATTCATCTTCTTTAACTTGTTGGAAATCCCTTACACGCTTTAATAATCGATTAGCAACTCTTGGGGTACCTCTACTTCTCTTAGCTAATTCTATTGCACTTTCATCATCAATAGATGTGCCTAATACCTCTGCTGTACGAATGATAATTTCTTTTAATTCAGGTTCTTTATAATATTCCAATCTGAGATGAACGCCGAATCTATCACGTAAAGGTGCTGTTAAACTACCCGCTCTAGTCGTGGCACCAATCAATGTAAAAGGCGGTAAATCTATACGTATACTTCGTGCTTCTTCCCCTTTGCCAATAACAATATCTAAGAAAAAATCTTCCATAGCTGGGTATAACACTTCTTCAACTACGCTACTTAATCTATGGATTTCGTCGATGAACAATACGTCTCCGGGTTGCAAACTAGAAAGAATAGCTGCTAAGTCACCTGGGCGTTCAATAGAGGGACCAGAAATTGTTCTAATATTAACTTCCATTTCATTGGCAATAATATTAGATAAAGTTGTTTTTCCTAATCCAGGGGGGCCAAACAATAGAACGTGGTCTAACGGTTCTTGCCTAATTTTAGCTGCTTTTATAAAAACTTCTAAATTTGATTTAATCGTTGATTGTCCTATATATTGACGCAATCTTTCTGGCCTTAAAGATAATTCAAATGATGATTCCTCTTCGTGCATAGATTGATCTACCATTCTATCATCCATTGATCATTCCCCCTTCACTAAAATTCAACAAAAAACTAAGATATAAGTAACTGCAAACCTCGCTTAACAGCATCATCTACAGATTCAAAAGTTTCTTTGTTTAATGTTTTTTCTACTTTATTAAGTTCTCTCTTAGAATATCCTAATGCCTCTAAAGCAAGTAATGCTTCTTTTACGCTTTCAGAATTTTGATGTCCGTTTTGATTCGCATTTAATAATTGACCGCTATCTTCTTCAGTCACTTGAACTTTACCCTTAAGATCCAAAACAATTTGGCGAGCAGTTTTTTTACCTATCCCGGGGAATTTTGTTAAATAAGCATCATTTTCGTTTTCAATCGCTATTTTAACTTCGTTTGGTGAACTACTAGCTAAAATTGCTAAAGCTGATTTCGGTCCAATGCCAGTAACTTTAATCAAACTGAGAAACATGTCTTTTTCTTCTTGGTTATAAAAACCATAAAGTAGTTGTGCATCTTCTCTTACAATCAACGATGTATGAATTAATATATCTTGGTCTTTATATTTTTGAAAACGATATGAATTGGGTGTTTGAATTTCATAACCTACACCAGCAGCTTCAAGCACTACGTGTGTAGGATTTAAAACAGTTAATGTTCCTTTAATATATGCGTACACAGTCACACTTCCTTATATAGTCATACTAATTAATTCAACATTAGAAATATGCTCAATCATTTTTAATGATTCCATCACTTCATCAATTTCTAAATCTGTATCTTTACCGTCTAACGATAGCGTAATAGTTGCTCTACCATCCATTGGTATACTTTGATGAATCGTTAACACTGACAAATTTAATTTAGAAAGTGTATTTAAGACTTCAGCTAACATGCCTATAATATCATTGACATACAATATCAAAGTAAACTCTCTTGTTTCTTCTAGTTTTTCATCTATAGGAAAGATAGTATCTCGATATTTATAAAATGCACTTCTAGATAAATCAAATTGTTTAACTGCTTCAAATATGGACAATGATGGATTGTTTTTCAAAACTTCTTTTATTTGTAAAGTTTTGACTACTGATTCTGGTAATACATCTTCACGGATTAAATAAAACCTTTTATTTTCTTTTTTGTCCATATTAAGCACTCCTATTCTACAAATTCGAATTCTCCGCCAAGTATTCTTACAATGTCTCCATTTTTACATCCACGTGCACGCAAGGCGTCATCGATGCCCATCGAACGCATTTGACGAGCAAAACGTCTTACAGCTGGATCGCTATTAAAGTCTGTCATTTTGAACATTCTTTCAATTGCTTTACCTCTTACGACATAAGCGGCATCATCATCTCTCGTAATTGTAAACGCGTCTTGACTAGGCGTATGTTTATAAACTACTCTATTTACGCCTAGATCTTCTTCCTCTTTATTGAAATCAATATCTTTCACTTCTTCTAATGTCTCAGCAATAGCGTATAATAATTCATCTATATGGTCATGCATAACTGTTGATAACGGCACAATACGGATATGTTCGTCATTGAGTTTTTCTTTAAAAATAGCTAGATTTTCCTCTGCTTCAGGTATATCCATTTTATTAGCTACAACAATTTGTGGTCTGTCTTCCAATCTATGCTCATACGCTTTTAATTCTTCATTAATTACTCGATAATCTTCATAAGGGTCACGACCTTCAGAACCACTCATATCAATCATATGCACAATAACTTTAGTTCTTTCCACATGTCTTAAAAATTGATGTCCTAATCCAATGCCTTCAGAAGCCCCTTCAATAAGCCCAGGCAAATCTGCCATCACAAAACTTCTATTATCTTTCGTAGATACCACGCCTAAATTAGGCTTGATCGTCGTAAAGTGATAAGCGCCGATTTTGGGTTTTGCTTTTGAAACTGTAGACAATAACGTAGATTTACCTACACTTGGGAAACCAACTAATCCGACATCCGCCAGTAATTTTAATTCTAAAGTAACCTCGATTTCTTCTCCTGGCTCGCCATTCTCGCTGAAATCAGGCGCTGGGTTTCTCGGAGAAGCGAAACGTGAATTACCACGGCCTCCTCTGCCGCCTCTAGCTACTGTTGCGCGTTGCCCGTTTTCTACTAAATCAGCTAACACTTCTTCAGTATCAACACTTTTAATAATCGTGCCTGGTGGTACTTTTAAAACTAAGTGTTCAGCATTTTTACCGTGCATATTACTACTCTGGCCACCTTCGCCTCTTTTAGCTTTGAAATGTGTTTGGTATCTAAAATCTAATAGTGTTCTTAGACCTTCATCCACCTCAAAAACAATTGAAGCACCGTCACCGCCGTCGCCACCAGCCGGACCACCAAATGGCACATATTTTTCTCTTCTATAGGCAGTTATACCATTACCGCCATCACCTGCTTTAAGTGATATTTTAACTTGATCGACAAACATGATTTCACCTCTTTTTTATAAAACTTAATTTACATATCTTTTATATTATAGCATTTTCTAGATAACTAGAAAATAAAGACAAAAAATAAACACCAGAAGTCATCACTTCTGGTGTTAACATTAACAAAAATTACTCAGCTGCTGCATAAACAGAAACTTGTTTTTTGTCTCGACCTTTACGTTCAAATTTAACAACGCCGTCGATTTTAGCGAATAATGTATCGTCGCCACCGCGACCAACATTTTCACCAGGATAAATTTTAGTACCACGTTGACGGAATAAAATAGAACCGCCAGTAACGTATTGACCATCAGCACGTTTAGCACCTAAACGTTTAGACTCAGAGTCACGTCCGTTTTTTGTAGAACTTACCCCTTTTTTAGATGCGAAGAACTGTAAGTTTAATTTTAACATTTGGTTGCACCTCACTTATAATTTAATCTAATATTTTCATTGTATTCTTCCTCAATGGTTTGCAAGGAAACTAACATTGCTTGAAGAATTAATTGCGCTTGTTCATTATTCGTATCGACACTTCTGACATGAAAGTGTCCGCCGTCTTCACTGTAATCAATATCAGGTTTCTCAGAGGTTAATCCTATTATAGCATTAACACTGCCAAAAATAACTGCAGATGCTCCGGCACATACGATATCATAACCATACTCGCCATGTTCGGCATGGCCGTCCATGATAACATCCGTTACTTGACCCGAATCGTTCAATGTAATATCTACATTAATCATAATTACGCGTTGATTTTGTCGATTGTTAATTTAGTGTAAGGTTGACGGTGACCTTTTTTACGTTTAGAGTCTTTACGACGTCTGTAAGTGAAAACAGTGATTTTTTTACCGCGACCTTGTTTATTTACTGTTGCAGTAACTGTTGCACCTTCAACTGTTGGCGCGCCAACTTTAACTGAATCTCCACCTACAAATAGTACTTTATCAAAAGTGAAAGAATCACCTTCATTTACGTCTAATTTTTCGACGAAAATTTCTTGTCCTTCTTCAACTTTTACTTGTTTTCCACCTGTTTCAATAATAGCAAACATACTTTGCACCTCCTATAATTTAAGTCACGCCAAATCCAGGTGACACCAATGTACTTAAACCTGAATCCGAGCGGTTGTATGTAGCTAGAAACTACTCAACTACTGCATTTTAGCATTACGACCTTTTACTGTCAATCTTCAATTGCAGTTTTTCAAGAAATTTTGCAATTAGTGGGTATAAAATAATTAACAAAATAAAGTTTAGTATAAGTGTAGGTACTAATCTAAAAACAATAAACTCAAATAGGTTAAAATGGACTAAGCCTAATACGCTATATATAATTGCTGCATACATTTCTAATACGATCGTACTCAATAGAATAATAGCAAACAGCATTGAATGATCTCTATAAAACACTTTAAAGAAGAAATCCATAATCACAACTAATAATATGTAACCAAATAAATACAGCCCGTAAAAACTACCAAAATATAAATCAGTCATAAGTCCGAACACGACCGACAATATAACGGCCACACCAGCGCTTCTGTAAACACTCATGATCAAAATGTACATGATGGTTAAGTGCGGCACGAATATAATTTCTTTCCCAGAGATTTGCATAGGTATAACAAGTGCGATTGCAGTATCTACATAAAAGAGGATAATACCAATTATAAAGTAGTAAAAAGCTCTCATTAATTCTCACCACTTTCGGTATCAGGTACTGTATTAGGGTTTCTTTTTGCTACATAAACATGACTTAAATCAGCTAAATCAGTACCAGTCTTCACTCTAACCTCTTTAGATAATCCATATTCATCATTTTCTACCTTAGATACTTCGCCTATGTATAAACCTGTTGGAAGTTGATCAGCTAAACCGCTTGTAACAACTTTGTCTCCTTTTTTAACACTGTCTTTATTATTTATATCTGAAATAACGAGTTCTTCCGTTTTTGAGTCATAATGATCAATAAGGCCGAACACATTTTTATCATCATGTTGGATATTAACTGACAAACGGTTAGCTCTAGTGTTAGTTGATATTAAATCCACTTGAGAAGAGAATTGGTTCACTTTAGATATACGACCAACTAAACCGTCTGAAGTCATTACTGCCATGTTGTTTTTAATCCCATCTTTTTTACCTTGATTAATAACTAAGGTGTTCATCCATTGATCGGGGTTTCTAGATAAAACTGTACTAGAAATCGGTTCGAATTTAGATATATCTTCTATATCTAATTCTTTTTTATACTTTTTATTTTCTGACTTTAATCTTTCATTTTCTGCTTCTAACTGTTTAATTTTGTTTGATTGATTTTTTGAATCACCATTCGAAAAAATATTGTTTATTGACCCAGTAATAAAATGAACAGGATAACTTACGGCTTTTTGACCAAAAGCCACTGTATCCCCTACGTACTGTTCAACATACGATTGTGATTGCGATCGCAATGATACACCAATTAAGGCGATAAACACGATGATTGCACATAATATGACAATCAATTTGTTGTTTCTAAAAAACTTTGACAACCTAAACACCTCTATTAATCAACTATTTTATCTTCTTCTTATCATTTTATATTACTACATAAATGAAATAAAGCGCGAACGTTAAGAATATAAAACAAAATTTACTTGTGAATCAAAAAGACACAAGCCCTATTTATTTTGTATTCAAACATAATGATATCTAGTATTATAGCAATAATTGCGGTGAATAGTGTATTATTTAGTATTAATTTAGACACTAAAATTAATTATTGATGAGAGTAATATGCAAAATAGTAAACATAGCTTAAACTCTAATTATATTTTGGACCAGTTTTATTCTTTTATAAAAAATAAGAGTGAGCAAAAACCAATCGTTGCTGAATTGATTTCATATACTCACTCTTATGTATATCTATGGCCTCAACCACATTGTTACTACATAATACAGAAACTAGTTTATTACTATTGATCGATCTACGTATCATACTAGCCACTTTCCTGCGTCTTTTTTAACAAATATTTTTATTGTTTTTCTTCATCTGATGATGTTTGAGAGTCACTTGATTTATTAGATTCCTTTTCATCATCTTTATATAATGTTTCTTCTTTTCGCCAACGAGCAAATAAATTTTGCGCTTTTGCTTGTTCATCCGCTTTTTTTTCATTAGATTTTTCACTCATATTAAACACCAACCTTTTCATATTACTTTCTTAAGGCTAACTTATTTCTTGTTAGAATTCAAACGCACTACTCATAATAAGAAGTAGGCTTGAGCTCTATATTTTCACCTAATTGATTAAGGTCTTGATTCATTTCTATTTCAGTTTTATATACTCTCATAGAGTCAGATCCAAACTTATAAATTATAAATTCATCTCCACGCTGTCCAGCTAAATAAGCATCGTTGTATCCCATTCTCTGAATACCAGAGACCGACATAAATTCACGTTTATCAATCCAATCAAACATGTTTTTAGTTTGGCTTAGCGGAACGTTGTTTAATATATCGTTATCTTCAACTGAATATCTTTGTCCACCAGTAAGATGTCCTTCATTAGCATTTTTTTGTAGGGATGATTCATCTTCATGCACTGGATTCCAATCTTGATCTTTTAAAAAAGGAGCATATTTGAGCGCGAAAAATACAATTACTATAATTGCTATAATTGCTATAATATTTTTGATAATGCTAAATATAAAACGCATGAACCATCCTCCTATTTTATTCATCAAAATTATAGTATTTTAAATTATAATTATCATCAGACTATAGGTGTATTTATATCTTAACTATAGACTGATGCATGTATTATGCATTAATATTAAAATATATTTAAAGGGAGTGAATAGACAATGAGTATTTTATCTATAATCCTGCTTGCACTCTTAGTTATCTTATTATTTAGAGTAGGCTTATCACTTTTAAGATTTTTAATATATATTGGTATAATTGTATTATGTATTTACCTTGGATACCAAGGGATTCTTTGGTTAATGGAAAACTATAATCAATTTTTCAATTTTATAAATTAAAATTTTAGCGCTTATAGACTTTTTGTCCATTAAGCGCTTTTTATGTATGCAAAACTAACGTCTATTTGTAAGGACTTGATAACAATAATAACATCCACATAATAATAATGCCCATACTACCCCAACAATGATACCACTTAGTAAAACAATAAAATAGGAAGTATTATAGTCTTTTACCATATTGAGTATCAATGTAGAAATTGTAACGCCAATCGTTGAAACGATAACTGTAACATATACATGCTTCATTCTAATAATTTGTTTCATTTTAATAATTTGCATTAAATATATAATAGGTAATAATAATGCTACTAACAGAATGCTTTCCAATATTTAACCTCCCGCATCGAAGAACATCAAATGCACTATAATAATTAAATATATCACGGCTATCTTTACAAATATAATGATGAAAATATTATTTTAAAAACTACAAAATATTTTGAAATTTAATCAAAGTAACCCGCTTCCACCATACTCAGATATTCATGATCGCCTATAATTAAATGATCTAATAAGTCTATACCTAAAAGTGCGCCACATTCTCTTAACCGTGCAGTCGTTTTGATATCTTCTTTCGAAGGCGTAGCTTATTATCAAGAGTAAATTACTAAAAATCCATTAACATCAATGTTTTTACTTTAAGAACATATATTTAACGTGTTAAATCAAATGAAAAAATACAATGTCATTATTAGATGACAATTGATTACGGTCAGAAGAATGTACCACAAATAAAAAAACTAATTCCTTTTTATTTTATCGAGGAATTAAGCTTTTGACCTGCAACAATCACGCCCAATTTCGGAATATCTATAATATGATTTCGATCTTAAATTATCTACTTTAACTGACGCTACCTGCTCGTTAAAGAAGACCTATTTAAAAAAGTTTATACTGCACCTGCCTTTATTATGTAAGTAAAAATAGTAAAGCTTTAAATTGGTTTTCAAAAAAGTAGGGTTGATTATTTCTTTTTCATCAATTATAATTGTGTTATTATCACAATATGAGAAAGGAGGCAAAAAGTAATGGGAATTGATTTCATTAATGTCGAGTTTAGAAAGCATGTAAAAGTTTCAGGGGATTTAGGTACAACGGGATCAGTATGTCCTTTTTCACAAAAACAAAAAATGGAAACACTACCGGAAAACTTTTTGCCTCCTTTTATATAATGGGCAAAAATTTATGAATCTATTGCATTTGTAAAAATGCATACGAATGATTAGGCACCGGTTGTTAAACTGGTGCCTTTTTTTTGTTTGATCAGTTCAGTTAGTTTGGAGAACCGAATCTTTAATCATGCTGTAGAAATATGGTGAGTTCGTTGATTTGGTTTTACAATATAAATAGATATGAGGTGAGGTTTATGGTGAAAGCAGTGGATTTAGCCTCCTAAAATCACAATATATTTTAGGAGGAAATAAAATGAAAAAGGATAGTAAATCTAAAGAAATGATTCAATCTGAAAAAAGGGGTTCTACTAGGCTTTTAATGATGGTACTCTCCCTATCTGTACTTGTAGGTGCAATTACGGCTGATTCAGTCAATCCCGTACTTCCACTAATAAGCAAAGATTTAGAAGCTTCGAAATCTCAAGTGAGTTGGATAGTTAGTGGTATTGCACTTGTTCTTGCGATTGGAATTCCGATTTATGGTCGAATCTCAGACTTTTTTGAGTTACGAAAGCTATATATCTTTGCCATTATGATTCTGGCAAGTGGTAGTCTTTTATGTGCAATTGCCCCGAACCTCCCATTGTTGGTTTTGGGAAGAATGGTTCAGGGTGCTGGGATGTCCGCAATTCCAGTTCTATCAGTCATTGCAATTTCGAAGGTTTTCCCACAAGGAAAACGTGGGGGAGCTTTGGGAATTATCGCAGGAAGTATTGGTGTTGGAACTGCTGCTGGTCCAATATTTGGTGGAGTAGTTGGTCAATATTTAGGGTGGAATGCCTTGTTTTGGTTCACATTTTTGTTAGCCATTATGATTGTTATTGGTGCCTACTACGCGTTACCGACAATTAAACCGGCAGAATCCGTAGGAAGCAATAAGAACTTTGATTTCATTGGTGGTTTATTCCTCGGCCTCACAGTAGGATTACTCCTTTTTGGCATCACTCAAGGAGAAACTTCTGGTTTTTCTTCGTTCTCATCGTTAACTAGCCTAATTGGTTCTGTTGTAGCTTTGGTGGGATTTATTTGGAGAATTGTTACCGCAGAAAATCCATTTGTACCACCTGTCCTGTTCAATAACAAGGATTATGTCAATACGGTCATAATTGCATTTTTTTCGATGTTTGCTTATTTCGCTGTTCTTATGTTCGTCCCATTACTAGTCGTTGAGGTGAATGGACTCTCTTCTGGACAGGCTGGAATGATATTGTTGCCAGGTGGTGTGGCTGTTGCAATCTTATCTCCCTTCGTTGGCCGTCTTTCTGATCGATTTGGGGATAAACGTCTGATAATTACTGGGATGACTCTGATGGGGCTGTCTACCTTATTCTTGTCCACCTATGCATCTGGTGCTTCACCTCTGTTAGTTTCCGTGGGGGTCCTCGGAGTAGGGATTGCTTTTGCATTCACGAATTCTCCCGCAAATAACGCCGCAGTAAGTGCACTCGATGCAGACAAGGTTGGTGTCGGAATGGGGATTTTCCAAGGTGCTTTGTACCTTGGATCAGGAACTGGAGCAGGTATGATTGGAGCATTATTATCCGCTCGACGTGATGCTACTGAGCCGATAAATCCATTATATATATTGGACGCTATGTCCTACTCAGATGCGTTCCTTGCAGCTACAGGGGCAATACTCATTGCCTTAATAGCTGGATTAGGTTTAAAAAAGCGTGGGTAATAACTTAGTTATGTAAAGATTAGTTATTGTTTAGTTCATCTTCTATAGTTTAAGCTGTAAATAAATAGCTTAGGAATCACGCAAATTTGAATTTCTTAGAATAGAATACTTTTAAGTAACTCAACTTTCGTACACTGTTTTATTGGTGCGAAAGTTGAGTATGTTAAGGATGAAACAATGAAAACATTGGTGATCGTTTCTCACCCAGATATGCCAAATTCTCGAATCAATAAAGTTTGGGTAGAAAAAGCAGCGTCTTATTCAAACGAAATTACCATTCATGATCTTTATAGAGAGTATCCTGATTTTATTATGAATGTAAAAAGAGAGCAGGAATTAGTTGAAAATCATGATAATATTATTTTTCAATTTCCATTATATTGGTATAGTTCTCCTTCATTATTAAAAAAATGGATCGATGAAGTGATTATATATGGATGGGCTTACGGATCAAAGGGTAAAAGAATATTTTATAATCGAAAATTAGGATTAGCTATATCAGCTGGCGTAAAAAAAGGTGAATTTACAAGTATGGGTAAAAACAAGCATACATTAACCCAGATGTTAACACCATTCAAATCTTTATGTGCATAGATTCATGCTGAATATGTACCAGAGTTTGTACTTTACGGTGCTAATTCGGATATGAAGGGCGAAGAGATACAGAAAAGTGCTAATGAGTATTTGCAATATATTAAAAAGTATTATTTAAGAGCATAAAACACTTCTGCGATCATGCCAACAATACTAGAAGAAAGCCCATTTCCCCTTAACACATTTAGGGAAATGGGCTATTGAAGTTATTGAAGGTTTTAGCGATTTCATTTTAGGTAGCCAATTCAAAGTGCCCAATAAATTCCAAGAAACACAAATCTGCTAAAACAGCTTGCCATGTAATTTTTGAACTTGATCCTTTAACCGTTCATTCTCTTCTTCTAACGCCTTTATACGGCTTTTTAAGGTTTTTATTAATACGTCCTCTGAACGAGGGCTTTTACTAGGTTTACGGGGGGTTAACTCACTTATCTGCATCCCTCTTAATGTCTCCACTCTAGTTCTAATATCTTTTTGTTTGTAAAGCCATGACTTTGAAACATTTGCTTTTTGTGCAACGGAATTAAAATTAATCTTCTCTTCTTTCAATGCCATCTCTGAAATTGTCTTTTCAACCCTAATTCTTGTTTTCTCCGACTTGTCTTTAGCTAGCTGAACTATGGCAGTTGTGTTACCTTTTCTAATCATTTTAATTCGTCTCCTTTAACGAATGAATAATCTGTTCTAATCTATTTTTAACACGTTCATTGGTTTCAACCTGACGCTGCCATTGGTTTTGTTTAGCCCTATTTAGTATTTCTTTAGTTCGCTCTAAGTGCTCTTCATGTTCAGTAAGAAATTGTTTACTTGTACAGAAATTCGTACAATCTAAACATGCATTTGCGTGAGGACATGGTCCTGCAATTACTGGTAACCGACAATAGCCATTAGGAAGTGCCTGTGCATTGATATTCTTTTTAAACCATTGAAGATCTGTATTGTCAGCTTCAGTATTTTCCTCACTTAAATCCAGAATGCTACCGTTATTCGTTACTAAGGTTTCCTTAAATTTCGTAAATTCCTTCTTTAGGGTTTCATCAAAAATATGTGCATATCTTGCCGTCATTTCCGGTGATTCGTGACCCAAGAACTTCTGGACAATATGTTGTGGCACTCCGTTATTTATCATTCTAGTGCCAACTGTATGCCGAAAGGCATGAGCATGAAAACGAAAAATTTCTCCGTTGCTGTCCGTTATCTTTTCTTCATAAGCTAGTTCATTTAATTTAACCCTAAAGGTATCTTGTTTCAATGGTGAGCAATCTTTTCGGGGAAACACATATACACATCCATCATCGAGTTCATCAGCCACCCTTTGCTCTTGAACTAATATCAATGCAGCAATTTCTTTAGAAATAGGAATGATATGCTCTTTCTTCATTTTCCACTGATAATACTTTAAAAAGCAATCCCCTTCTTTATCGGTTATGACGCTCCCTTTTTTCAATGTACAAAGTTCACTGATACGCATCCCGCATTCTTGAAGTACCATAACCATTGTAGCAATATAAGGTTCCAATTTATCTAATTTCCCATTTAATTGTTCAAGTATATGTTCATCAATATAACGTGGTAGTGCCTTCGGCACTTTAGGGTAATCTTCTTGAAAGATAAGGATCTTAGAAGGTGTATCCTTCCAGTCATATCTTTGAATTGTAGTAAAAAAAACGTCTAAAGTAGATATTCGTCCAGTTACAGTACTGGGTTTTAAACCTTTTAAATTAATATAATTAAAATATTGCTCAATTTCATTTCTAGTTAATTGATGAATCCTTTGTATACCTTCACAATTTTTGTTCATGAAATTAAAAAATTCTTTTAATTTTGAAGCTATATCTACTACGTGAGAAAAGCTAGCTGTGTTTAACATTAGTTTACAATATCGCTTAACTATTTCTTTAAAATAATTATTCTTAAAACCCTTAAAGTTGATCGTATATTCGTAGGATGTTGGGTTTACCTTATCTTCCGGTAATGATAATTTTCTTCGATTCCAAACATCTTTTTCCCATTCTTCCCCATCAAAATAGAAGTCCTCATAGAATTCCATAAACTGCTTAAGATGAGTAACGTAATAGGAATTCGCATGTACAGTAACTTTCTGCTGATTTACATCAAGTTTGTAATTAGTAGTCGTAGTTTTTACTTTTTGTTCTGTTAAGTAGGTCCGGTATTCTGTCAAAGCTTTTTTTATAGGCACTTCGGTTATCGATGTAATATTAGGATATTTTAAATTTAAAAATCCCATCATCCGGCTTATCACTGTTCCCTTTCTAATCCAAACGGATTTTGCATTCCAAGCTCCATTATTCAAGTGAAGGTAATAAAAATATTTTAATTCTGTTTTCAACCAGACATTTTCCACCTTATCGAAATTTACCCAACGATTTCTTAGTGACGGATTCTTACTTAACTCAATTGCACTAGGATGCGGACAAATTCTTATATCCCATCTATCTGCTGCCCAATAACCTTTTAAAACACTTGTCATATTAGCTATTTTTTTATTAATCTCTGTACTAGCGATAAGCTTTCGATTAGTTGCTACACTTGGAAATTTCATTGTCATGTTTCTCTCCCTTGAAGATACTTTTTATATTCATTCTTCATATCTTGATCAGAAAGATGAACATACGTATCAAGTGTTGTTTGTACATGGGCATGCCCTAATCTTTTTTGTACATATGCAGCATCCCATCCACTTCTAATAAGCTCTGTGGCATGCGTATGACGTAATATATGGGCAGTGAAAGTAATCCCTGTCCGTTTTCCTAGTCTTCTTATTAAGTCTAATACACTTTGATATTTTAGAGGGTGGCCAAAATAAGAATCTTTAAGATTAATAAATATATAATCATGATCTAAATCTTCCCCATATTCATGTACTAAGTAATCGGTATATAATGCCATTAATTCCTTACTTACATCAATAGTTCTTTTTTTTTTAAGTTTAATATAAGCTCCATTTTCATTATGATCTCTTGGCCTGATGTTAATCTGGTTATCCCATGTTGAAATATCTTCAATACGAAGGGATAATGCTTCTCCTATCCGAAGTCCCCCTTCATACATAAGCATAATAAGTAACTTATCTCTTTTGGTATGACATGCCTCAATTATTGCTTTGACTTGTCCATGTTCTAATACTTGTACAAGTTTCTTTTTGACCCTAAGCTTTAAAATATTTTTTTTATAGGATCTACCTTTAGAAATATGGTGAAGAAACCCCTTAAAGTTTCTTCCTCTTGCTTCTTTAGACATATCTATAGCTTTAAAATTTTCTGTGCGATTTAAATACTCTAAGAAACTAGTTACAGCGTTAAGTATGGAATTAACTGATGTTTCCTCTCTTTTAGCCTTCTTTGGTTGTATATCTATTACCTTTAAATGCCCTGCTGGATTTCTTAACCATCCTACAAAGTTTGCTAAATCCTCAAATTGTAAATCTCCTAATTCGATTCTACTTTGGCTCATAAATTCATAAAACAGCTTGAGATGATAACAATATGTTTTAATGGTATTTGGAGCTTTGCCCGTATTATCCAAGTACTTTATAAATCGCTTAACCGGTTCTATCACTTCAAATTCTTTATCTAGCAGTATGTATAACGGATATGATTTTTCCTCCACAATTACTTTCTGAACCTTCATCTTTCCACCACCTTTAAATACTTTAACTACTATTAATAATACCCTTATATATTTAATAGTTAAAGCACTGTAATTAAAAAATCCTAAACTTCGAGTACTTAGAGTACTCTAGTTTAGGATACTATGTTTAATGTATCACCCGAGGGATGATTATGAAGTACGATAATTGCATTGCTTGCACATTTGATTGCTTCACTAAAAATTTCACGTGGATGTACAATTGAAGAATTTAAAGTACCAATAAATATTGTTTTCTTTTTTATAATGACGTTTTTGGAATTTAAGAAAAGCGCAATAAATTTTTCTTGTGTTAAATGTTCCATCTTCCCCATCATAAAATCTGCCACGTCTTTAGGACTAGTGATTTGAATTTTGTCATCAACGCTTCCAGAATGCATGCGCTCACCAAGCTCAAATGCTGCTTTCAATATGAGCGCTTTATATATACCTACACCTTTTATTTTATTCAAATCATTTACAGATAACCCTTTTAATTCTTTTAAGCTACCTACTGATTTTAACAATTCATTAGCTATATCTAAACTTGAACACCCTTTTCTACCTGTATTAATTAAAATAGCTAATAATTCCGCGTGCGACAAACGTGCTGCACCATGGCTTAACATACGTTCCCTTGGTTTCTGATGATCCGCAAGCTCATTTATTCTCAATAAACAACAGCTCCTATTTATTATATTATTATGAAAAAGATTTGTTTAAAAAATGGGACATTACGATTTATGGTAGAAGGATTTAGAAGAGCGCATGATTTATATACATTTATTTTACTACAGTTAATATCGGTTGTTGACAGTTTTTTCATTAATTTTAAAATTGAGAGTTTGTTACAACAAGTACTTACTTTATATATTAAAATCACTCAAATATATTTTTAATAATGATGAAAAAGTAAGTTGAGATATAAATTCGCATGCTCATAATAAGAGAGCTAACCCTTTAGGTATTAGCTCTCTTATTATTTAATATCTTACGATTTTGGCTATGCATGCCTGCCTGAAGTATGGTTCGAACCTATAGTTTCTCACTCGTACTATTCTCTCGAGCTTCAGCACGTTATAAAATCGTTACAAATGATGTATTTTAGTATAAAGAAATAAGGGCCTTTCGTGTAATTTAATAAACATCACCGCTGTTTAGTTTATATATATTATAATATTTTCCGTATAATATTGGCAGTGATTTAGGCCGGCTCCTGCTGGAAGAGCACTAGCCGAAGACTACAGTATAAGATAGTGCTCGCGGAAAGCGTGCACAAAAAACTGCCAACAAAGTCGGAGACTTTGCCGACAGTTTACACCCTAGGCATAGCGTATATTTTTTATATAAAAAATCCATCTTTTCCATATGGGATATACCTTGTTTTAAAAATGTTTGTTTAATAATATAACGCCAACAAAGGACTTTAACCTAATTCGATTACACAAAGATATAAAGCTATAAAGATTTAACTTCTTCGACTAAATCCTTTAAATCTTTTGCAGCTTTCTTCATTTTTTCGGAGTCACTTGAAATCAAAGTAATAACTGATTCAACGCTTTCTTTATACTTTTCTGGTTTGTTTATAAATGCTTGAATCATAAAAAACACTTTTTTTCATTAATACAATATGCGTTGTTTTTTGCAAAAATAACTTGATTTAAACAAGCTATACTTCTAAAGCAATGACTCGTTACATAAAAACTATCTTGTTTATCTACGTTGGCTTCAATAAACATCAAAGAAAAAGATGATTCAAATAAGAAAAATGATATAATAGCATGTTTCATTTTTTCCGGATAAATCTCTATTCGATTTTTTAATGCTTTCAATATTCTTTTAGAATCTAATAAAATTTGTGATATGGAGACAGTTCTCCCATATACATAACATTTAAATAACCATGGGGGCGGCCAGTTTGGTAGTGAATTGAAACATTTCCCTCTAAAGATTCATTAATAACTTGTCTTAACTTTTCAATATCTCGAAAAATAATATCTACATGATAGCCATCTATCACTAACGAACCACCGCCATCAATCCATTCTCCCAAATTAGATATTAAATGCTTCTTTTTTCATCATTTAAATTAAAGGCAATATTTTCGATATCATTAATATTAAATTCTTTAGACTCATCATAATAAAATCCAATATCAATATCGAAATCAGCACTATGGGTTCCTCTTGCCCTAGAACCGCCTAAAACATCGCCTACTATACCCGGAACTCCAACCAACTCATTTTTTATATTATTTATTACATTGTCTACAATATCCAAACTAACACCTCCTTGCGTTAGTGTTCATTTAATAATTTAATGACTAACTGCTACCCATATTTCGCTATAAGCAAAATCATTATTTGAACTATCAAACTTCGTAAAAGAAAACATCGGTACATCAGATAATGTATATTCTGTGTCTGGTAGCCATTCAGAGTATATTTTCGCGTAAGTGTCTTGTAAAGTTTTTGGAAATTCACCTTCATTTTCAAATACGACCCATTTGCTTTCATTGAAATGAATAACATCCATTTGACTGCTTATATCATTTTTAGTAGTTAAAACGCCTACCATATGAGTCAAATAACCTTCTTCTTTAGTGAAATCTTCATCAGCGTTGTAAGAAACATTTACAATTTCTTTTGGTTCCATATCTTGTAAATGGTGCATTTCTTTTTTTTGTTGTTCAGTTATACTATTTGCTAATTGATCAATGTCTTTATTAACACCTTCAAATTGCATAGGTACACGTTTTTGAATTCCTACTATATTAAATTTTGGTTGTTGTACAATTCTAGTTTTCATATTTATTCCTCCCGTAACATTAACAAAAAATGAAAGTTTTGGATATGAAATTAATACTTGATTTTCATGAATTTGAGATGGCAAATATCCGCTCCAAGCCTTAAAAGTTCTAGTGAAACCATCCATTGAATAACCATATTTTGTAGCCACATTTGTTACTGACTCATTATTCAGCAAATCTTTATTAGCAAAATATAATTTTCTTTTTTTAATGTATTCAGATAATCCAATACCACTTAAGAATATAAATAAATTTCTATAGTGTTGTGCAGGTAAACCAACAAAATTTGATATATCTAATAAATTTAATTCCTTAGTTAAATTTTCATCTATATAATCTATAGATTTGTTTAATTCATTTAAAATCATATCCATCACCTTTCAACTTTATAATAACTAATGACTAAAATGATTACTCGACAATTTATATATAAAAATAATCGTATATGCTGCTATATTAAAAAAGAGCGGCAAAATTTAGCCACTCATAGCTCGTCACCTTGCAACCAATCAAGCAAAAACGTGTGTAATTAAAAATTATATTCTTTTCTCCATAGATTTAATTCCTAAATTTATCGCTAATAATCGTCGTTCATTCAGTGTTTTTTGACTATTACGGGCTTCGGTTTTATCAATCTGTCTTTGAATTGAAAGTTTTAAAGAATATAACGCCTCAATTGCTAAAACAATATCTTCGTCTATATAGTTAAAATCAATATTTCCCCAATCATTGCTTAAAAAATTTAAAGCTACTGCAAAAGCATTTCTCTTTCTTTTTACAAGAATTGTATTTGCACCTTTAACCTTCATGCTCATATAAGCTTTTTCTAGTTTTTTAACGTAGCATTTAATGATTTCATAGCCATATTTTGTGTTTCTTTATTTATGGTGCCCTCACTTCCAAAATTTAAATTCACACTGCCAAAATCATTCTATTTTTAAATTACTTTTCGTTCGTTTTTAAATTCTGTTTTGTTAATTCAATTAAGTTGATTGGCTATATAACTTATATGAATATATTTTTTTAACTTTTCTAGTTTTTAATATGTGTAGTTTTTTAAATATAATTGAAATACTTCTTTTTACCGAAATACAAAACAAAGATTTTATTATTTGTACTCCTTTAATTAACTATAACTACATATAATGTTAACTTAGGTCCTTTCCTTCCATCTTATGTAATTCTTTTTGCGCTTTTTTCTTATTATCTTTTTGAGCATTTTCCCATTGACCTAAAAGGAATAAAAGACCAATAACGCCAAATATTAAAGTTCCCCAAATATTTAATCCTAATTTTTCTGTTGAATACAAATATATAAGCGCCATTACAAATAAGAATGGTACGATGGCCCCCACTAACTTATTTCCTGTTTTGGATAAGAAGTATTGTATAGCAAATAAAATCGCATATAAAATAACTGGTAAAAATATCATGAAGTTATCCAAATCTATTCGCTCTCCTTTACATTATTATAAATTTCTAATAATTGTTTAGCATCATTCCAGCCTAATTTTTTTCAATCGCTAGCTTTCTTACATAGTTTACTAATGCACATTCTCGTTGTCTTGGACTGATTCTATACTTGCAATTACATTATTTAACCGTTGCCTCACTGTTGGATATGAAACTTCATAATATTTAGCTAAAGCTTTTAATGATCCAGAGTTTAAAACAAAGTTTTTAATGAATTAAAATCTGATTTTTCTAAATTTTTATCCATTTAGATATATCATTATTGTTCAATCAAACCGCTCCCTATCAGGCACATTAACAATTTTTTCGATAAAGTCCAATTATACTTAAATATAATTGAACTATTTATTAATAATATTTAAGTATAAAATTCATTTTATATATTTAATGAAGAATGAATTTACTAATACAAAAATAAAGAACCTTACTTACTCCAAATATTTTTATTATGGTACTAGATGTTGTGTTTTCTCAATTACTTCCAAAAGATAGAGATTATCTTTATAGATTTTCGGCTAAAAAAACTATAAAAATAAGAGTAAACTAATTTTTTATGATTAAACAAGACTCAAATATTCAATTCGAACCTTGTTATTTCGATTTAAATTTATGTTTATTTAAATAACTAGTATCGTTATTATATTTTTATATTGATTATTAATATAAAAATCAAAAGATTCAACACTGTCGTTCTATTCATAAATTTATCTTCTTTCTTCCCATAAAATATACAAGATTTTTCTGTTGCTAATATTTCAATCAACCACTTAAAAAAGCATAGTCTGCTTTCAAATGTATAAAATACAAATTGAAATAGCTACGCTTTAAATAACACTATTCTTCTTTTTTTACTTCTTCTACAGTTTTTTCAACTTCTTCACGGGTCATTTTTTCGCGCCCGTCTTTCATAGCCTTAAGCGTTTTATGTGCAAAAGCTAAAGGTAACCGACAGAATAATAAAATGGTTCTTTTATGAATTGCTTTCATGTACGCATCAGCTTTTGCTAGGTTTTCTTCGGCATAAGCAAATAAGTCTTCACGTGTCCAATCGTCTGGAACAAAACTCACATCTCGCTCCTCAAGATCTTCTTCTTCATTTCTTAAAATATTTACTGCTTGAAGACCACGACCATACCCTATTGCTAGCTCTCTATCTGTTTTCACGCCTGCGCAGAAATCCCATAGTTGAGAAAGCATTACACCTACAAGTCCTGCTACGTAATATGTATAATCGTCTAAATCTTCTCGCGTTTTAATGCTCCAGTTTGCTTTTGCCCATTTTGCCATACCATATGCCATTTCACTAGAAGATGCCATAACTATCGATCTTGTTTGATCTGGGCATGCAGCCAACCAATCCCCTAACCTTACTGTAACCTCAGGTAATTTGTCTTTAACGGGGTTAATAACCTCTAAATATCTTTCTTCATCAAAAGGTGCTTTAAGTAATTCACTGATTTGCATTAACATGCTATGTTTTAAGTCATTTTCAATTTCTTCATGATCCTCGATTTCATCTATTGCACGCATAACTAAATATGCACAAGCTACTGAGTGTTTTAGTTCTTTTTCTAAAAAAGTTATTGGAATATAAAACGTACGGCTTGTCTCTTTTAAAACGCGCATAGCATCTTTTGGGAATTTCTTATCTGCCATTTTATGTCTTCCCCTCCCTTTTCTTGATATTATCATATTATTACATATTAAAATAGCATATGCTATGATGAAGTTATTTTTATTACTATCATTTTCGAAAAGTGTAGATTTTAAGTATAAATTGTTATTTTTAATTTTGTAGGACTTGCAATGTACTTTTTTAATTATTTATAAATAGATATTTCTTTAACAAATTAAAAAGCGAGAATGAAATCAAAAATAAGTGAGTTGATTTCAAATCCCGCTTTTAAATGATAACTGTATTCCTAAAATTTGGCGAATCAAATTTTACTTTGGTTTTACAGTTCAAGATAATACTTATGCAATTTTATACAAACTCTTCATATTCATATGGATTTTGTCCTTCGACGCGTCCGTCTTCACCTTTATCTAAAGCGTCAATTGTTTGTATATCATCTTCTGAAAGTTCAAAATCCAAGTAATTAAAATTATCTATTTGGTGTATATATTGAGAAGCTTTAACTACTGGGAAAACTTGTTTTTGGTTTATCCAATTAATGATAATTTGAGCAGTTGAACGGTTATATTTTTGAGCTATTTCTTTGATTGTATCGTTTGTTAACACATCGTTGATTTCACGACCTAATGGGCTCCAAGCTTCGGGTAATACACCGCGTTTAAGGCATTCTTGGATTAATGCGTTGTTATTAAAGTATGGTTGTATTTCTATTTGATTGGTTGCAGGTGTTACACCTGTTGCTTCAATAATGTCATCTAAATGCTCAGGCATGAAATTAGATACTCCGATTGTTTTAATTAATCCATATTTTTGAGCATCTACTAAGGCTTGCCAAGCTTCCACATATTTACCTTGTTTAGGATTAGGCCAATGGACTAAATATTTATCAAAATAATCTAAGCCCGTTCTATAAAGCGACTCTTGTATCAGGTTAATGGCTTTATCATATTCATGACTTGAACCTGGTAATTTAGCACTTACATAAATGTCTTCTCTTGGAACACTTGAACGACGAATAGCTTCACCTACCATACCTTCATTGTTATAGTTTGTGGAAGTATCAATAACTCTATAACCTAGATTCAACGCATTTTCTAATTGTTTAACGCCGATGCCCCCTTGAACATTAACAGTGCCTAACGCTATATGTGGTAACATCGTGCCATCGTTTAATAGAAATTTTTCATATAAACTCAAAATATAACTTCCTTTCAATTCATAATATTCAATTAGTAAGGGAATATTGTTATTTTCACCTTTTAATAGTTATATTTATTGTTTACCCACTTCTAATACCTTTTAATCTGTATTTGAATTTCATAATGCCTAATTAAATATTAATAGAACAAGTTAACTTCATGCATTTTTAAATGTACTAACGCCGTTTCTATACAATAAGCGATATAGATAAAAGGAATAAGCGGTATTTTAATTTTTCTTTTCTTCAACTTTAATACTAAAATGATAGCAAAAACACTACCGCTTAAAAATGTTAAAAATAACACATTGATAAAATATATGTAAGGTAATAAATAAGATAACAGAGCACAAATTAAAATATCTCCATAACCAATCGCACTTTTAAAGCATATATAAAAGAGATGAAGTATAAACGTGATGACTAAAAATTGATACACATTTCCCTCAATAATAAAAATACTACTAATGGCAAATATTAAATACATATGTAAAGGGATAGACAAAGTTTGTAAATCATATAACGAAAATATAAGAAGAAATAAATATATCAATAAGAAGGAAGTTAACGCTTCAGAGGTAAAACTGAATAGCAAATAAAATGCTGGTATAAGTGACGTTATTTCGCCGATAAGATAATACTTATTGAGTTTTTGATAGCAGCATGAAGCGCGTCCCCAAAGTTTAATATAGCTGACTACGGGTATCATATCTCTAAATTTTAATTGTTGGTTGCAAAAATCACATTTAGATCTCAAAAGTAAATATTTTAAATTGAATTTTTTCATGAAACACAAGTGATAAAGAAAACTAAACAGTATAGGACATACGATGAGTAGTAGTAGCAATGTTCGCCTCCTGTCCTCATTATATCACCCTTGATTTAAGGTTATAAGAAAAAAGTCATTTATTAAATTATAATATAAAAGAGCAATGAAAAAGCTAGTTAATCACTCAGTGTTTCTCTCACTAACATTGAAAAAACACTAAATCATTACTAGCTTTTTAAATAATCATAAATTAATATATTATAACTAGAAGTTAACTTTAGATTTAACTTCACTGATAAAATACAAACTACCTGTAATCACTAAACCAGACCCGTTATAATTTTCAATAAATTGAACAAAGTCGTCTATAGTTTCTTTTTGCTCGAAACGTATTTCGTCATATATTGTTTCTTTAGTACACGCTTTGGGAAAATCAAAATCCGTTACATAAAAAGTTGAAGCGACTGTTTTCAATTGATCAACCATGCTATGGATTGGTTTTCCTTTAATTGCAGCGTATAAGACATCTACAGACTCTAATTTGTAATAATCTTTTAAAGTTTTAATTAGAGCTTCTACGCTTTCTAAGTTATGCGCGCCGTCTATAATCATTAGTGGTTGATCTTTAACTTTTTCAATTCTTCCTGTCCAATTGACCGATTCAATGCCATCAATCATTTTATTAAAATCTAACTCGACTAATCCTGACTCATTCAATTCTATAAGCGCTGTTATTGCTAATGCAGCATTTTCTTTTTGATGTTCGCCCAACATATTTAAAATAAGTGTTTCTAATTCATAATTTTTATAACGGTACGTAAACTCATCACCTTGAGAAATCACACTAATATCTCTATCTAACTCTATACCTTCTGCATTTTGTTGTTCTACAAAATCTCGAATAACTTTCAGTGCGTCTTCATTTTTTACTGCGTAGATTACAGGTGTATCTGGCTTAACAATTGCGCCTTTATCTTTTGCAATATCTACATAAGTATCACCCAAAATATCTACATGATCTAAACCAATACTTGTTAAAATACTAAGTATTGGTTTAAATACGTTTGTTGAATCATTTTTGATACCTAATCCTGCTTCTACTATTACAAAATCTACTGGATGGATTTCTCCGAAATAAAGAAACATCATAGTTGTAATAATTTCAAATTCAGTTGCTGTGCCAAGTTCTGTTTCTATTTCTAATGCTTCACTTACTGGTTTTACTTTTTGAACTAATGCTACGATGGCGTCATCACTAATAGGCGTACCATTTAAACTTATGCGTTCATTAAATGTTTCTATAAAAGGCGATGTAAAGGTACCGACCTCATATCCATTATCAACGAGTGCTGATCTTAAATATGCAACAGTTGACCCTTTACCATTCGTACCACCGACATGAATACCATTGATATTAAATTGTGGGTTATTTAATCTATTTAACATCCACTCCATGCGTTTAACACCTGGTTTAATGCCAAATTTAGTTCGTTCATGTATCCAATATAAGCTGTCTAGGTAATTCATGTTTAGGACTCCTATGCTTTTAATTGATTAATACGTTCTTGTACACCGTCATATTTTTCTTGATATGTTTGTTTTTTTTCACGTTCTTCATTAATAATTTTTTCCGGTGCCTTATTAACAAAGTTTTCGTTAGCTAATTTTTTATTAACACGGTCCAACTCTTTTTCCCATTTTAATAGCTCATTTTCTAGTCGTTCAATTTCTTTATCCATGTCAATTAAGCCTTCTAATGGTAATACAACTTCACCTGCAGATGTGATGGATGTCATTGCTTTTTCAGGAATTGTGATAGATGTATCGATAACCAATTCACTTGGATGACAGAATCTATCAATGTAATTTGAATTATTTGTTAACGTATCTTTTAAATTTTCATTTTTAGCTTGAATGAAAATTGGAATTGCTCTTGATAATGGTGTATCTACCTCTAATCGGGATTGTCTCACTGATTTAATGATTTCAACTAGTTGTTGCATTGTTTCTTTACTCTCATCAAATACGAGCGCTTTATTTACTTTAGGCCAAGCCGCATTGACAATGGTCTCACCTTCATGAGGTAAGTTTTGCCATATTTGTTCTGTGACAAATGGCATAAATGGATGTAGCATTCTCATCGTATTATCTAAAACATATGTTAATACAGATCGTGTTACTTGTTTTTGAGTTTCATCTTCGCCGTTCATTGGTATTTTACTCATTTCGATATACCAATCACAGAACTCGTCCCAAATAAAGTTATAAAGTGCTCTACCAACTTCGCCAAATTCATATTTTTCACTTAAATCTGTTACTGTATCAATTGTTTCATTCAAACGAGTTAGAATCCATTTATCTGCTAATGAAAGATTACCAGTTAAATCAACATCTTCAACTTTAAAATCCTCACCAATGTTCATAAGACTGAAACGAGCAGCATTCCAAATTTTATTGATAAAATTCCAAACAGATTCAACTTTTTCTGTAGAATAACGTAAATCATGACCAGGTGAAGATCCTGTAGCTAAGAAATATCTTAAGCTGTCTGCGCCATATTCGTCTATAACATCCATTGGATCCACACCATTACCAAGTGATTTACTCATTTTACGCCCATCTTCTGCACGTACTAATCCATGTAATAATACATCATTAAATGGACGTTGGCCAGTAAATTCTAAACCTTGGAAAATCATTCTTGCTACCCAGAAGAAAATAATGTCATAACCAGTTACAAGCGCATTGGTTGGATAATAACGTTGGAAATCCTCGCTTTCAACATCAGGCCATCCTAACGTTGAAAATGGCCAAAGCGCACTAGAAAACCATGTATCTAATACATCTTCATCTTGAGTCCAATTTGCTTCATCTTTAGGTGGCTCTTCCCCCACATAGATTTCTCCAGTTTCATTATGATACCAAGCAGGTATTTGGTGGCCCCACCATAATTGACGAGAAATTGTCCAATCTCGAATTTCTTCCATCCAACGGTTAAACGTTTTTTCAAATCTATTAGGTACAAAATCAATTCTATTATTTGTTTTTTGGTTATTTAAGGCTTGTTCTGCTAATGGTTTCATTTTAACAAACCATTGTGTAGATAAGTAAGGTTCAACCACTGCGCCTGAACGTTCAGAATGCCCTACTGAGTGTTCATGTTCTTCTATTTTAATCACTAAGTCTTGTTCTTGTAAATCTTTAACTAATGCTTCACGACACTCAAATCTATCCATGCCTTGGTATTTACCAGCATATTCATTCATATGGCCAGATTCATCCATAACAGTAATACGTTCTAAATCATGTCGGTTACCTATTTCAAAGTCATTTGGGTCGTGTGATGGCGTTACTTTCATCGCACCACTACCGAATTCAATATCAACATATTCATCTGCTAATATAGGTAATTCCCTTTCTACTATTGGTAAGATAACTTTTTTACCGATAACATCTTTATAACGTTCATCATTAGGGTTTACCACGATAGCAGTATCACCTAACATTGTTTCTGGACGCGTAGTAGCTATTTCAATATAACCTTCGCCATCCGCATAAGGGTATTTGAAGTGATAAAATTTGCCTTGAATATCTTCGTGGATAACTTCTATATCAGATAAAGCTGTACGCGCAATTGGATCCCAATTAATAATATATTCACCACGATAAATTAAACCTTTATTATACATGTCAACAAAGACTTTTTTCACGGCTTTACTTAAACCTTCATCTAATGTAAAGCGTTCTCTACTATAATCTAGCCCTAAACCTAATTTAGCCCATTGTTGTCTGATAAACGTAGCGTATTCTTCTTTCCAATCCCATGCCTTTTCTAGGAATTTACTTCTACCTAAATCATGACGAGATAGTCCTTCTTCTTTAAGTTTTGCTTCTACTTTAGTTTGTGTAGCAATACCTGCGTGATCCATACCAGGCAAGTATAATGTATCGTACCCTTGCATGCGTTTCATTCGCGTAATAATATCTTGTAATGTTGTATCCCAAGCATGTCCTAAATGTAATTTTCCTGTTACATTCGGGGGCGGAATGACAATCGTATATGTTTCTTTTGAATGATCTTCTGAAGCTTTAAAATAGCCATTATTAACCCACTCGTCATAACGTCCAGCTTCAACTTCATTTGGATTATATTTTGGTTTCATTTCCATATGTTAAAATCCTCCTTAAATAAATAAAAAACCCATCCTATAAATAGGACGGGTTTTCCGTGGTACCACCTAAATTCAAGAAATTAGCATTCCAATTTCAAGCACTCAAAATTATGATTAACGCTCAAACACGCTTTAACTTAATCTATAATCAAAACCAATGATTTATTTCAGTCAAAGTTCAATGTGGGCTACCTTCAATAAGTTAAATTGTACATTTTCAGCAACCATGTACTCTCTGTTAAATTTCAGCTTATTTACTCTTCCCAGTAGACAATATTCCTTTACTTGATTATAGTATAATGGATATGAAAATAAGTCAATAAAATGGAGTGAAATTTATGAACGAATGTGCATTCGGTACAAAAGATCCTGTTTATATTCATTATCACGATGAAAGTTGGGGCCACCCACTTTATGATAACCTAAAATTATTTAAACTAATAGCTTTAGAATCCCAACATGCTGGACTTTCATGGTTAACTATTCTAAAGAAGAAGTCATCTTATGAGCAGGCTTTTTATCAGTTTAACCCAGCACAAATTGCACAAATGACTTCAGAAGATATAGATAGGTTAATGGTATTTCCAAATATTATACATAACCGAAAAAAATTAGAAGCAATTGTAAATCAAGCCAAGGGCTATTTTGAAATTGAAAAAGTGTATGGCAGCTTTAATGATTTTTTATGGTCGTATGTTGATTTTCAACCTATAGATTGTGGGTACACTAATCCAAGTGAGCGTGTTACAGTCGATGCACGTGCAACTGAACTCTCTAAAAAATTAAAACAGTTTGGCTTTAAGTTTTTAGGTCCTGTAACTGTTTATTCATTTTTAGAAGCTGCAGGTTTGTATAATGCACATTTACAATCTTGTCCATTCAATCCAAAGTATTATAATGGCAAAGGGTTTGAATAATCAAGGTGTTAGATAGCAGCGATATTGCTTAAACGACTACATTGTTCTGTGCCGTTCTGCCTCTCAAGCGTGACAAAATACAAAAGAATAACTGCTCGCTTATTTTGTACAGCCTCATTAATTTCACACTATTATATCAATAACGCTCTACTCTCTTTAATTTATTTCAATTACAAGATGATTTAAATTAACTATAAATCTATTCCTAACTATGTTCTAACCTTGTCACTGATTTCAAATTTCAAACAAAAAACCACTCCGAAGAGTGGTCAAAGGATGAAGTACCTCCAGTACTTCATCCTTTATATTATCAAACAAAATTATATTGTTCAACGCAATAATTATTAAAATATTGTAAACTTGTTAAAGTTTTAGGCGAGATTGTATATTCAACAATCATTTTTCATTATGATAACCTTGTCTTGCTCTATATTTAAGAAAATAATTTAACATCGGTGCAATTAAAAATAGTATAAAGAATATTCTAAAGATATGATAACTCGATATCATAGCTACATCAGCACCTGTTTCAATGGCAACTAACACAATTTGACTCATTCCCCCAGGCGCTGCACCTAAGAATAGTTCGTTTACTTGGTGATGAGAAACAGAAGATATAAATAGTACCATTACAAACGCAAGTAAAATCAATAAAATATTTTGAAAAGCGATTGCTACAGCAATTCTTCCTTTCATTTGATCTAATAGTTTTGCAATTTGTATACCTATACGTATCATATATATGATTTGAGCAGCAGCAATAATATAATTATCTAACGTAAACGTCGCACTAGTAAATAAATTCCAACAAATAAGTACAAGTATTGGTGCAAGTAATTGCTTCGTTGGAAAATTTATTTTTTTCATAACAAAATAAACAACAGTTATCGCAATAATTAATATAAGTATATTAGGGAGGGTTAAAGCTTGTGTTAAAGTTTTAGTCTTATTGGTAGCAAGAGCCCCATCATTATCTGGATTTTTAAAAAAGTAAGATAAAAAAGGTACGAGTATTACAACAAAGATAATTCTAGAAGTTTGCGTTAGACTCACTACCATAATATTCGCTTTTTTATTCTCTTCCGCCATAATTAACATCTGGCTCAAAGCACCTGGAATAACGCTAAGTATCGCTGTTTCAGTATTAACATTGGCAATTTTTTTAAAGAAATACGCAATAATTAACGCTAATACAAGGAGCATGACAGTAATCATAACGATGGTAAACCAATCATCTTTAATATCTAAAATAACAGTTTTAGTAAAAGTAGAACCGATTTGAACACCTAATAATACTAATCCTATTTGACTCAACCAAAATGGCCATTGTACATCTAGGTGTAAATAACGTATACAAACGATACTAGCAATAATCGGACCAAACATGAATGGAAGTAAAACATGTGCCGCATTAAGTATCAAACTAAAAATAAGTGCTAGTATTAATACGATTAAGTTACCTTTTAATTGCTTATTCATATTCTCACAACTTTCTTAAGTATCGTCACCCTATTATGTAAATTTAAAAGGAGCGAGTTAGAAATCAAAATGTTTAATTTGATTTCGAATCCCCGCCCCCAAAGGTAAAAAAGAACTCTAAAACACTTAGTATACTTACTGTAACGAAACCGGCCATCTAAAAAACTTTACTGTTTCCATCAGTATAGTACATTATTGATGTTAAATAAAGTTGGTATATATTAGACAATACGACTTAAAGCAGTATCAAACGCTTCTAATGTTTTTTGGATATCTTCCTCAGTGTGTGCAGTTGAAAGGAATGTGCCTTCAAATTGAGATGGTGGTAAAAAGACACCTTCTTTAGCCATTTCTCTGTACATTTGGCTAAACATTTCTAAATCACTTTGATTCGCCTCTTCAAAATTGGTTACTGGCCCTTCATTTAAGAAATAGCCTATCATAGAACCAGCACGATTAACAGTGATTGGAGCATTATGTTTTGCAAAAATAGTTTTCAAACCATCTTCTAATAGGTCCCCAAGTTTATTGAAATAATCATACGACTCAGGTGTTAATTGTTTTAGTGTTTCATAACCACTCGTCATTGCTAATGGATTACCTGATAACGTACCTGCTTGGTAAATATTACCTGAAGGTGCTATATGATCCATAATTTCTTTTTTTCCACCAAAAGCAGCTGCAGGCAAGCCACCACCAATCACTTTACCTAAACACGTTAAATCTGGTGTCACATTAAAGTATCCTTGCGCACAGTTATAACCTACTCTGAAACCAGTCATTACCTCGTCAAAGATAAGTAATGAGCCGTATTCATTTGTGATATCTCGTAGTCCTTGCAAGAACCCTTCAACTGGTGGCACAACGCCCATATTACCAGCTACTGGTTCTACAATCACGCCTGCGATATCGTCACCATATTCTTTAAATGCAACTTTAATAGATTCTAAATCATTGTATGGTACTGAAATTGTGTTTTTAGCTATGCCTTCTGGTACACCAGGGGAATCAGGTAGCCCTAATGTCGCAACACCAGAACCTGCTTTGATTAATAGTGAATCACTATGGCCGTGATAACAACCAGTAAATTTCACAATTTTATTTCTACCAGTATAACCTCGGGCTAAACGTAAAGTATCTAGCGTTGCCTCTGTACCTGAAGAGACCATACGTAATTTTTCAATAGAAGGAACGCGGTCTATAACAAGTTCAGCTAATTTATTTTCAATAATTGTTGAAGCACCAAAGCTAGTCCCATTGTCTACAGCCTCATGTAATTTTTCATTTACTTGCTTATTCTTATGACCCAAGATTAAGGGACCCCAACTTAGTACGTAATCAATATATTCATTACCATCAATATCATATATTTTTGAACCTTGTCCATGATCCATAAAAATAGCAGGTGTGTCTACTGATTTAAATGCTCTTACTGGACTATTTACGCCGCCTGGCATCAGTTGTTCGGCTACCTTCATTGCTTCTATAGAATTATTATATCCCATTAAAATTGCCTCCTTATTGTTCATCAATATATTTACAAATATCTTTAGAGAAATAAGTGATAATCATGTCAGCGCCTGCACGTTTCATTGAAGTCATTTGTTCCATCACTACTTGTTTTTCGTCAATCCAACCGTTAAGCGCTGCAGCTTTAGTCATACTGTATTCACCACTCACATTATATGCGACTACAGGCACATTGGTTGTATTTCTTACATCTCTGATGATATCTAAAAAGCTTAATGCAGGTTTAACAATCATCATATCGGCGCCTTCATGTAAATCACTTTCTAGTTCTCTCAATGCTTCTCTTCTATTGGCTGGATCCATTTGGTATGTTTTTCTATCTCCAAATTGAGGTGTAGATTCAGCAGCATCACGGAATGGTCCAAAGAAACTTGAAGCATATTTAATACCATAACTCATAATTGGTATATTGTAATAGCCTGCTTCATCTAGACCTGCTCTAATTTCAGCAACAAAACCGTCCATCATATTACTAGGCGCAATAATGTCAGCACCTGCTTCAACTTGGGAAATGGCAGTTTTAACTAATAGTGGTAATGATTTATCATTATCTACATCTTGCGTTTTTTCATTAATGACGCCACAATGGCCGTGATCTGTATATTCACATAAACATGTATCTGCTACGATAAGTAAATCGTTGTACATTGCTTTGGCTTTCCTAGTCGCTTCTTGAACAATACCATTATGGTCATAAGCGCCTGTACCAACAGCATCCTTTTCGTTTGGTACGCCAAAGAACATAATACCTCTGATGCCTAATTCATAAGCTTCTTTTATCTCTTCATCAATTAAATTTAAACTTAATTGGTATACGCCTGGCATAGATTTAATTTCTTCTTTAACATTGTCGCGTTCAACTACAAAAATTGGATAAATTAAATCTTCTTTACGTACGTATGTTTCACGCACCATATCTCTCATAGATTTGCTACTGCGTAATCTTCTATGTCTATCAAATTGCATCATTTTCCCAACTTTCTAAGATTTTATTTGTTAATGAGTCTAACGTTTGTATATCTGAAATAGTGGCATCATAGCCATAGTGCATTATAGTATCCAATGTTTGCTGACCTATTGCATAGTAATGGTTAAATACAGGCGTTGGACCTTGTTCAAAAAAATATTTCACTGCTGATGAACTCGCAAACGTGATAGCATCTAATTCATTATATTTCATCATTCGTTTAACCATTTCAATGTTATCTTTATGTGGTATAGGTCGGTATAAATCAATTTTACATACATGATGCCCTTGTTGTTTTAAACTATTTTGTAATAAAGGACGCGCTTGTGCACTAGAAGGTATCAAAATATTACTACCCTTTATAGTTTTAAAGGATTTAAGAAAACCTTCTTGCGAATAATCCGATGGATAATATAGAACATCAAGCCCGATTGACTTGCAATATTCTGCAGTTTTAGCGCCTATTGCAGCAAATTTTTTCACTTTCACTTGCGATAAAAATGATTGAAAATATCTGACTGCGTTTTTAGACGAAAAAATAAGCCAGTCATAGTCGACTTTTAACAAATTTAAATCAAACGATAACGGTTCCACATCTATAAAAGGCTTGTGTAGAATATTTATACCATCTTTTTTAAATTCGTTAGTTTGTGTCATAACTATCACTGGTCTCATTATTTTCACCTCGAACGATTATTGTTCTTCGTTAAGTGCTTTAATTATTTCATATGCACCTTGCGCATTTAAAACTTCAGTAACTTTTTCACCGAGCTCAACTGGATTTGTACCACGCTCTGTGTGTTCGTAACGTTCTTTACCATCAGGTGACATGATTAGTCCTGTAAATACTATTGTACCATCACTATTTTTACTAGCATAGCCTCCGATAGGCACCTGACAGCTTCCATTCATACGCTCTAAAAATGTACGTTCAGCGGTTACACATTCGGCAACGTCATGGTTATGGACTTGTGTTAATAAGTCTAATAATGCTTTATCATCCGACCGACATTCAATGCCTAAAGCGCCTTGTCCTATTGCTGGTATTAGCGTATCTTCATCCAAGTAGTCAGTAACGATGTCATCTGACCACCCCATACGCTTAAGTCCTGCCGCAGCTAATAGTATAGCATCATAATCTTCATTTTCTAATTTACTTAATCGCGTGTCTATATTTCCACGAATCCATTTTATTTGTAAATGAGGATATTTAGCAAGTATTTGAGCACCACGTCGTAATGAACTCGTACCAACTATACTATTATCAGGTAATTCATGTAGAGGAACATGATTTTTTGCTATATAAGCGTCATAGGGGTTTTCTCGATCGGGCACACATCCTAAAGTTAATCCTTCAGGTATAACACTTGGGACATCTTTTAAAGAATGTATAGCCATATCAATTTCTTGACTAAACAAGGCATTTTGGATTTCTTTAACAAATAAGCCTTTGCCTCCAACTTTAGATAATTGTTTATCTATAATACGGTCGCCTTTTGTTACGATTTCTTTAATTTCTATCTCTAAACTAGGGTCAATCGCTTTTAATTTATCAATAAACTGTCTGCTTTGCGTTAAAGCTAATTTACTTCTACGTGAACCTACAACTAATTTACGCATCATGCGCAACCTCCTAGAAAAAATCTATTTAACTTAATCATACATCATTAAATACCTGTCCATTGATGAAAATCAGATATATGCGAAGCGAAAAATAAATTAATCATACTAAGACAAAATAATATGATATTAAAATAAATCAATTTGTGCTTATTTATGATTTTTTTCACTCTAAAAATCAAATAAATTCCATATAATAACGTTATTATTAACGACATGATTACTTTAGGATCTATAAGAATATATCCCCCTAATGTATTGAATCCCCATTGTGCACCTAATATGATACTAAATATAATGAAAGTAAAACCTATTAAACTACTATAGAACACGACTTGTTCAAGTGTAGCTACACTTCCAATCCTAAAATATTTTTGATCAAATTTCTTTTGTTTCAAATTATTATATTGTATTAAATACAATATACAATTGACAAAAGCAAATGCAAATAATGCATAGCTAATGACCGCAAAACTAATATGGACTATGAGCAATTCATTTATAATATTTAATTTCTCACCCGTACTTTGATATCGCATCGGTTGGAATGTATTAACAGCAATTAATAGAAAGCCAATAATATTAAATAGAAATATCGACAAATTAATTTGCTTAATCACACTAATCACTATTGAAATAGAAATGATTAACCATGCTAATGCAAAGAACACATCAAAAATGTTTCCTAGGGGGATTTGTTTTGTCACATTTATATATAAAGATAAAGAGATTGTTTGTAACATCCAAACAACCCCTAATGTAACAAAACCAATCGTTTTAATCCTATGGTTTTTTCTCACAAAATCAAAAAAATAACAAGCAATGCTAAGTAAATAAATTAATAAAATAAGTTCATTTAGTCTAATGAACAAAAATTCTTGCATATCATCACCATTTGCATATGCTTATTCAAAACTAAAAATTTGACTTGTCGTAGCTACATTACGCTTTTTCTTTTTGGGTTCATAAGCTTGTTCTGCTTCAATGTCAAAAATGTTTTGAAATAGCTCTAATTTTTCGTTACCTTTTTTGTCACTACTCAACTCTTTAGCCTGCTTAATAGGATCTTTTAACATTTGGTTAATGATACTTTTGGTGTGTTTTGATATAATTTTGCGTTCTCTTTCTGTTAAACCTGGGAGTTTTCTATCAATACTACTCATTGTATCTTCTTGTATATTCATTGCTTTTTCTCTAAGCGCACGAATTACAGGAACGACACCTAGCATATTAACCCATTCATTATGTGCGTCAATTTCTGCTGGTATTCTCTGCAAGATTTCATTGGCTGCATTCTGACGTTCTTTAAGGTTAGCATCTACTAATCCTTTCAAATCGTCAACATCATAGTTAAACACATCTTGAACAGCATTTATATCAGGTTCAATATCTCTTGGAACTGCAATATCTATTAACACAAGTGAATCATTTTTTCGTTGCGATTGTATTGAACTGATCATGTGATCCGTAATAATATACGTATCTGAACTAGTTGAACTTATAACTATATCGGCATGAGCCAAAAGTTGTGGTAGTGCTTCCATAGATTCATATTTAACATCATGTGCTATAGCTAACTGTTGCGCTTTGCTCACAGTTCTATTTACTATAGTAATATCTGTTACATTTGAACCTATCAAATTTAAGAGTGATAATTCACTCATTTCCCCTGCACCGATGATCAAAGCTTTTTTATTATTAATTTTGCCAAACACTTTCTTACTGAGTTCAACTGCTGCATATGAAACACTTACTGCATTATCTGCTATATCAGTGTCATTGTGCGCTTTTTTCGCAAAAGTAATTGCTTGTTTAAATAAGTGATTAAATACAGTACCCGTCGTATCTTCTTCTTGAGCAACAAAGAATGCATCTCTGATTTGTCCAAGAATTTGAGTTTCACCTAATACTACAGAATCTAATCCTGAAGTAACTTGCAATAAGTGTCTTACTGCATCGTCCCCCACAGTTACTTCAGTCATAGCTTTAATCTCTTCTACTTCAAATCCAAAATTTCTCGCTAAAAAACGTTGAATATAATAGCGACCTGTATGAATTTGATCAACAACCGCATATACTTCTGTACGATTACAAGTTGATAATATTACATTTTCTAAAATAGATTTAGTTTCGAATAAATCAACATTGGCTGAACGTATGGCATCATCTTTAAAAGCAACTTGTTCTCTCAGTGCTACATCTGCTGTACGATGATTAATGCTTATCGCAATTAAATGCATTTATAACGCCCTCCATACATATTACAATAAGTAAATTATAACACAATTATCATTTGAGTTAAGCAACTTGCACACGTAAATTAGAAATATTCTAATTTACATTCAAATAGTTGTCATAATTTGTACAATTAATGTTGCCCATATCATTGTTATTAATTTTTATAAATATTTTTCAATTATATTCCATACCTGTTGTTGCTTACTATTTTTTATAGAAGAATAACTTATAATTTCATCTTCAGGTTCCATTTCAAGTTTCCGTTGTACATTGGATAAATGTTTTTGGACTTTACCTTTTGCGATTTTATCTTCTTTAGTTGCAACAACCAATATTGGAATATCAAAATATTTCAAATAATTATACATTAAAACGTCATCTTCTGTGGGATTATGTCTTAAGTCAACGAGTTGAATTACCAGTTTTAGAGACGCTCTCTGCGAAATATACTTTTCAATCATTTTCCCAAACGCTTCACGTTGTTTTTTGCTTACTTTGGCGTAACCATATCCTGGTACATCTACAAATACAAGCTGGTTATCAATATTATAAAAATTGAGCGTCTGCGTTTTACCAGGTTGTTGTGATGTTCTAGCCATATTTTTACGACCAATCATGCTATTGATAAACGTTGACTTACCAACATTAGATCGGCCACTCAGCCCAACTTCACTCAAACCTGTTTCAGGATATTGTTCAGGCTTGACAGCACTTATTAGTAATTCAATTTCATTAGGATTTATTTTCATTACCGACCCTCTTTTCTATTAAACATACTCCATTATTATATTACACAATTTCAAATAATAATATGTATTTTTCTATGATTTTATACCTTTTAACAAAGAAAGAGGCTAAGACATAAATACGTCTCAGCCTCGAATTTCATATCGGCACTACCGCTACTTGAAAATAAATTTTGTGTCAAACTTTTTCGAGTTTAGCATGTTCGCCGTTACACAACAAAACAATCTTTTTTTAGGAAAATTGGAATTGTATCGTTTTCTTTTGTGTTACTAAATTAAGCAGAAGTTTGTTCCTTGTTTACAAGGTTTCCTTCTTTATCGTATAGTTCAGGATTTTTTTCTTCATTAATTGTTTCTTCAGTTATAACTACTTTTACAACACCTTCAGAAGATGGCACATCGTACATAATATCAATCAGTGCTTCTTCGATAATTGAACGCAATCCACGTGCGCCTGTTTTACGTTCTATGGCTTTATTACTAATAGCTGATAATGCTTCATCTGTAAATTCTAATGCTACATCATCAAGTTCTAACATTTTAGTATATTGTTTCACTAACGCATTTTTAGGTTGCGTTAAGATGTTTTTCAATGCATCTACATCTAATGTTTCTAAATTAGCAACAATTGGCACACGACCGATAAATTCAGGGATTAAACCATATGATTGTAAATCTTCAGGTCTAATTTGTTCAAGGATAGCATCTTCATCATATTTAGATGCTTCGCTACTTGAAAAGCCAATCACTTTTTCTCCAAGTCTACGTTTGATTACTTCATCAATACCATCAAATGCACCACCAAGTACAAATAAGATATTCGTTGTATCAATTTGAATTAACTCTTGGTTTGGATGTTTACGACCACCTTGTGGCGGCACGCTTGCAGTAGTACCTTCAAGAATTTTTAATAATGCTTGTTGCACACCTTCACCAGACACATCTCTTGTAATAGATGTATTCTCTGATTTTCTAGCTATTTTATCAATTTCGTCTACATAAATAATGCCTTTTTCTGCTTTATCTACATCAAAATCAGCTGCTTGAATTAAGCGTAGCAGAATATTTTCAACATCGTCACCTACATACCCGGCTTCAGTTAGACTCGTAGCGTCTGCAATCGCAAAAGGTACGTTTAAAGTTTTAGCTAGTGTTTGAGCTAGAAGCGTTTTACCGCTACCTGTTGGTCCGATTAATGCAATATTACTTTTTTGTAATTCAACATCATCTTCGTTTGGACCTAAATTTTGAACACGTTTATAATGATTGTACACTGCAACTGCTAGAGACTTTTTAGCTTTTTCTTGGCCGATAACATAATCATTTAATTGGTCCATAATTTCTTTAGGAGTTGGTAATTCTGTTAGCCCCTCAGATTCTGACTGAGCTAATTCTTCTTCAACTATTTCTGAGCATAGCTCAATACATTCATTACAAATGTATACGCCACTTCCTGCAACCAACTTCTTAACTTGATCTTGGTCTTTACCACAGAAAGAGCATTTTAAATTTTCTTCATCTTCATTGAATTTGAACATTCTATTTACACCCCTATTCCCTAAAGACTATACTAGATAGCATTTTAATATGCAACTTGAAGAAAACTCAAGTTTTTTGCACAAAACATTGTAGCAGACACATTGTTCAAATGCATCTGCTACTAATTTACAATATTAAACAACTAATCTATATTCCTACAAACAATATGCTTGAGAAATGTTTAGTTACGCTTCTGAGTCATCTTTAGATGGTTCTACTAATTTTGCTTCTTCAACTAATAAATCGATTACTTTTTGGATACGCACATCATTTTTCACAATGTCAGTATTTCCAAGTGTTTGTTTAATATCTTCAACTGAGATATTAAATTGTTCACTCATTTTTTCTAATTCTTTATCGATATCAGCGTCAGTTACTTCTACTTCTTCTGCATCAGCAATCGCAGTTAAAGTTAAGTTTGTTTTAACGCGTTCTTCTGCGTCGTCTTTCATTTGTTCTCTTAACTGTGACTCATCTTGTCCAGAAATTTGGAAGTAAGTTTCTAAATTAAGACCTTGTTGTTGCATACGTTGTCCAAATTCTTGAACCATACGGTCTAATTCAGTTTTAATCATAGCTTCTGGAATATTAATTGTTGTGTTATTAGTTGCTTTATTGATAGCTTCCTCTTTTTGAGTGTTCTCAGCTTCAGTTGCTTTTTGTTCAGCTAAACGTTTACGTAAATTGTCTTTGTATTCGTCTACTGAGTTAGCTTCTGCATCTAATTCATTCGCAATTTCATCATTTAATTCTGGAACATCTTTATATTTGATTTCATTTACTTTTGTTTTAAAAGTAGCTTCTTTTCCAGCTAATTCTTCAGCGTGGTATTCTTCTGGGAAAGTTACGGTAACATCTTTTTCTTCGCCAGCTTTCACGCCTACTAATTGTTCTTCGAAGCCTGGAATGAATGAACCTGAACCAATTTCAAGGTCATAACCTTCAGCTTGTCCACCTTCAAATTGTTCACCATCGACATAACCATCAAAGTCGATATTGACAGTATCACCGTTTTCAACTGCGCCGTCTTCTTTAACAACCATTTCTGCTAAATGACCAAGTTGATGATCGATTGATTCTTGTAATTCTTCTTCTGTTAATTCAGTATTTTGTTTTTCAACTTCTAAACCTTTGTACTCACCTAATTCTACTTCAGGTTCAACTACAACATTTGCTTCAAATGTCATATCTTCACCTTTTTCAATTGATGTCACGTTAATTTCTGGTTGATCAACTGGTTTGATTCCAGCTTCGTCAATAGCTTCACCGTAAGCTTCTGGTAATAAGATATCAACTGCATCTTGATACAATGCTTCTACACCAAAACGTTGTTCAAAAATTTGGCGAGGTACTTTCCCTTTACGGAAACCTGGCACATTAATTTGTTTAACCACTTTTTTGAAAGCTTGATCAATTGCTTTGTCTACTTTTTCTGCTGGAACAGTAACAGATAAAACGCCTTCGTTACCTTCCTTTTTTTCCCAAGTTGCTGTCATGTATAAAAACCTCCATGATTATCCTATTTTATTTTTTCAACTTCATTATTATAGCACACGTCAAAGCTCGACACAAATTATGAACTTTATATGAATAATCAATGAAAAATTGAAACTTATTTTACTTTTATATTTCCTTTTTAACGTTTACCCATGAATCAAATAAGTTAAATACAAAATCCACTATTTTTCTTTATCTAAAGAAACGATAAATGTAATAACATGGTTTGTTTCATCTAATATTTCTAAGCCTACCATAGATTTAAAGTAGTTACTATACGCTTCTACCCAAGCATCTTTGGTTGCAATGTTTTCAATATTTATTGGATAAAGTAAAATGGCATGATTGTTCAATAAGTGAAGCGCTTCTTCAATAAGTTGCGCTGCGTCATCCTCAATATTTTTCAAAACATTTGGAATAACATCAGTCTTAAACGTCGTGTGTTCCAACCCTTCAAGTTGGTATGGTATCACATCAACTTCAAATCCAAATTTATGGATGTGAATTGTTGATTCGCATTCAGCAAACCGTAAATATTCTAACATAATACTTACAACGTTTGGTGCTAAATGTCCGTCATTTAATAAATGCATAACTGTTTCTTGGTAACGATATTGACTATAATCAATTAACGATAAAATTGTATTAACTTGTTCCCTTAACGTTAAAGCATCAAAATTTTGTAGCATTTGTGCTGCCCGTGTATTATGCTTATCTATTTGACTCAAAGCATATTCTTTAATAGGAAAAAGTTCCATTCTTGTCTTATGGTCATTTACTTCATCGATAATTTGGTTGATGATTTCGACAACTTCAAAATATTGATCCAAACCATTTAAGCTTTGTACATAATAGATGATTAAATCATCGTAATTTGAAATGCCTTGTTTTAATAAAATGATCGCTTCTTCACGTAACTCTAAGTAATGTTCCATCTTATAAAGCATAGCACATTTCAACAGAGCCATTTGTTCATCAAGTTCAAACTGTGCTTCTAGTGACTCAAACAGATTATACATTGTTTCAAAGTCATGCTTATTATATGATTGCTTTATTTCTCTAATCAATTTATCTTTTGAGCGTGGAAATGGAATAATATCAGACATTGATCAACACCTCTATTGTATTGCCTGTAATATGAGTGCACTCCATGTTTCAAAATCATCATATTGCTCTATCTTATTATGATTTACCCATTTGATTTTTAAAGTGTCTGTTTCTTTAGCCTCTACATCATTACTATCGACTTTAATTTTAAAGACAACACCCAAGTGGACTTCACCAACTTCATTTGTATCATCATTGATAAAACCTATGTATGCTAAATTTTGAGATTTATGCTCTGGTAAACCTACTTCTTCATCTAATTCTCTTTGAGCATTTACTCTGAGCACTTCGTTAATAGATTCAGCGCCTTTAACATCATTCATATGACCACCAACGCCAATAGAAGATTGGCCATGCAAACGAGATTCTCCACCGCCAGAAAGACGTTCATAAACTAAAATTTCATCGTGCTCGTTTTCTAAGATACAATATGAAATAAGTTGTTTGTAACTTGGATCTTCTTCCATGTCACCACGACGTTTAATTTCATATTTAGAAAGTGTTTCAAAAATGTCTTGACCTTTATTAGAATTTTTATCTAAAAAACCATTAAATTGATTATTTTCGTTATCAAATAAAACTTTTCTTGGTACTACTGTAATCATTTCATCAAATTTAGACATTGGTTTCTCCTTCATATGTGACTTCCTTGTCATTTTATCAAATCATTTACATATCTCAAAATGATACTACAGTTAATAAGGTACAGACAGAAATACAAAATTTCAATACCTCGAGATCTCCCACAAAACGTTTCTGCCTATGAGACAAAACACAAGCGTAGAAGCATTTTCATACACAATGGCATGTTCCAATCATTATATATAAACGATTCGTTTCCATAAGCAGAAGATGTCAACTAAAACGCATGCACAAGCTTTACTTTAAAAGGCGTCGTTCTCTAAACATTTGATACTCATATGTTTCATCTACATAATCATTGCTGACACCACATAAAACAGAGCGAGATAGAAATCACATTTTGCTAAAATGATTTATCTAACTCGCTCCGATAAGATGGTTATAAAAAAGTATACAAGCTTGATATTAAATACATTTTCATTTTAGTTATTTATATTGTCTATATATCATTTAAGGCCAAGACATTACATATGTCTTAGCCTCTTTTAACTTAAAAATTATTTTAAAGCGTCTTTAGCTTTAGCAACTAATTCAGCAAAAGCTTTTTCATCTGAAATAGCAATCTCAGAAAGCATTTTACGGTTAACATCAATACCAGCTTGTTTTAAGCCATTCATTAATCTTGAATAACTCATATCGTGTTGACGTGCAGCTGCGTTGATACGTGTAATCCATAATTTACGGAAATTACGTTTTCTTTGACGACGATCACGGAAAGCGTATTGTCCTGATTTCATAACTTGTTGTTTTGCAACTTTATATAATGTGTGTTTAGCACCGAAGTAACCTTTAGCTAATTTAATCGTTTTTTTACGACGCGCTCTTGTTACCGTTCCACCTTTAACTCGTGGCATAATAAATTCCTCCTCAAAATGTGTACATTCTTAATTTTTCGTTGTTTCTTATAGCTATATCATCAATTATTTTTTATAAGTTAATAATTGTTTTACACGTTTCATGTCTGATTTGTGTACTAATGAAGCTTTACGTAATTTACGTTTTTGTTTAGTAGTTTTGTGTGCAAACATATGTGAAGTGAAAGCTCTTGAACGTTTTAATTGACCTGAAGCAGTTCTTTTAACACGTTTAGCAGCTCCACGGTGTGTTTTCATTTTAGGCATGATTCATTTCCTCCTGTATTATCAAATATTATTTTTCATTTATTGGGTTAAGCATAATGAACATTTGACGTCCATCCATTTTAGGTTTTTGCCCAATAGTTGCAATATCTTTGCATTCTTCAGCAAATTTTTCTAAAACACGTTGTCCAATCTCTTTATGCGTAATCGCACGACCTCTGAAACGAATTGAAACTTTACATTTGTCGCCTTTTTCTAAGAATTTACGTCCGTTTTTCAATTTAGTTTGGAAATCATGTTCCTCAATTGTTGGACTTAAACGAATTTCTTTAAGGTTAATTGTTTTTTGTTTCTTCTTCATTTCTTTTTCTTTTTTCTGTTGTTCGAATTTATATTTTCCATAATCCATTATTCTTGCAACAGGTGGTTTAGCATTTGGAGCCATTATGACTAAATCTAAACCAACTCGTTCAGCCATTTCTAAGGCTTCAGATTTCGATTTAACACCGATTTGTTCTCCATCTTGCCCTATTAAACGTAATTCTTTTGCGCGAATCTTTTCGTTAACTTGAGTCTGATCTTTTGCTATGGTTGACACCTCCAAGATTTTTACGAAATTATCCCAAGCAAAAAGAGCGAGTATATAATATACCCGCTCTTCTCTACACATGATCTTTCCATGTATATATAGACCTGCCAACTGCATTCAGCGTCGCTACAGGTGAGAAGCGGGAGCTTCTACTTGGTTCGTTTCGTATTCAACATTACCTATCTTAGCAACAATACTGATATAAGTCAATACTTTGTTTGAATATTATTTTATTTCATCCATATCCACGTCTTGGCGAAGGTTCACTTTTTCTAATGGTACAATTTTAGTTTTATAGCGTACTTTATGATAAATAAAGAATGCTAGGAATACTGGGATACCCATGTAAGTAATAATAAAGCGATTCAAATTAAAGTCGCCCGTTTGTATAAAATCGACGTCTTGGCCAATGATTACAAGCACACATAGTACGCCTGCGAAAATCGGGCCAAATGGGAATAATTTAGCTTTATATTTCAATTTAGATTTATCATAATTCTGTTTATCAAACGCTTTTCTAAACCTATAATGGCTGACCGCGATACCTACCCAAGCTATGAAACCAGTCATACCACTTGCTGCAACGATGTATTCATACGCATCGCCACTTAAATGTTGTAAAACAAATATGCCAATCACAATGATTGCTGTTGCGATAAGTGATACATAAGGTACACCGCTTTTATTTGTTTTACCAAATATAGGGTATGCTAATTTATCTTTACTCATCGAATATAACATTCTAGTAGAAGCGTACATACCTGAGTTACCCGCTGATAGCACCGAAGTTAAGATGACCGCATTCATAAACGATGCCGCAAATGCTAAACCAGCGTTTTGAAATACAAGCGTAAATGGCGAAGTTGCAATATCATCACCGCCACCCATCAATGATGGGCTATCGTACGGAATCAACATACCAATTACAAAAATAGCTAATATATAGAAAATCAATATTCTCCAAAATACTTGTTTAATGGCTTTTGGCACAGCACGTTCAGGATTTTCAGATTCACCCGCTGTAATACCAATCAATTCAGTGCCTTGGAACGAGAACCCTGCAACTAAGAATACACCTAAAATAGTTAGCAGACTGCCACCCAATCCATCTCCAAGTATTGGGCCGCCACCTTTAGTAAATGTATCGAAGCCAACAAATTCTCCGCCCATAATACCTAAGATGGTTAGTAATCCTATTGCGATAAAGATAATAACTGTTACAACTTTAATTAATGCAAACCAGTACTCGCTTTCACCATATACTCTAACTGATAATGCATTGAGTCCGAATATAATGATTAAAAATAGACAGCTCCAACTCCATGCTGGGATACCTGATAATGGCGTCCAATATTGAATAACTTGGGCTGCAATTGTAACATCAGCTGCAACTGTTATTACCCAGTTAAACCAATAATTCCAACCTAGTGCAAACCCTAATGATGGATCAACAAAGCGTGTCGCATACGTACTGAATGACCCAGATACGGGTAGGTAAGTAGCCATTTCTCCTAATGATGTCATAAGGAAAAACACCATTGCTCCAATAATTGCGTATGCAAGCAATGCGCCTAAAGCGCCTGCATCATGAATTGCGCCACCAGAAGTCATAAACAATCCAGTCCCAATACAACCCCCAATTGCTATCATGGATATATGACGATCTTTCAATCCCCTTTTTACTCCATTATTCTGAATTTCTTCTTTTGCCATAGATGCTCCCTTTCTTTTAAACTTAGAGGTTAACTTACTAATATAATTAAAAACGCAAACTTATAGTAAGTAGTGATATTACCGCTAGAATAATCATGTCGTTTACACAATTTGTCGTAAATTTTTCCCGTATTTGTATGAATGATAATCTTTAACCTAAAATAAAATGGTTGCATACCTATTAGATATGCAACCATTTTAATAATAGCATTTATATAGGTAGCACATCACATATGTGACAGTCCAGTTTCTTTCGATAACTGACCCAACCAACAGCGCATCTGGTCACTGTTGGTTTCGGCGTCTTCACCTTTCACAAATCCTACATATGCCCCAAATAGCTACCGGACTGTTACTGATTAAAAACGCAACCTCTAACTCAAATTCAATATTTTTTATTTCACTAACTTGTAATATACATGATTTCAATAAGAGTTTCAAGACTATCTTTGTTTTTTAAGTCTAATCTCGTCTACAAGTTCCCAAATAAATGTTTCTTTTTCAACAGTTTCTTGATCTTTTGAACCGTATTTTCTTACGTTGACTTCATTGTTCTCAACTTCTTTGTCACCAACTACAAGTTGGTAAGGGATTTTTTGCATTTGAGCTTCTCTTATTTTATACCCCATTTTTTCATTGCGATCATCGATTTCTACTCTCACACCCTGTGATTTAAGCTCATCTTGCAGTTGTCTAGCATAATCATAATGCAAATCTACATTAACTGGTATAATTTCGACTTGTTTTGGTGCCAACCAAGTTGGAAATGCACCTTTCGTTTCTTCAGTTAAGAATGCAACAAAACGTTCCATTGTTGAAACAACGCCACGGTGAATGACAACAGGTCTATGTTGTTCGCCATCTTTACCTATATAAGACAATTCAAATTTTTCAGGAAGTAAAAAGTCTAATTGTGCTGTAGATAATGTTTCTTCTTTACCCATAGCAGTTTGAACTTGAACGTCTAATTTCGGACCATAGAATGCAGCTTCCCCAATGGCTTCTTCATAATCTAAACCAAGTTCATCAACCGCTTCTTTCAACATACTTTCAGCTTTGTTCCACATTTCATCATCATCAAAATATTTTTCTTTATCTTCTGGATCTCTATAACTTAAACGGAAGCTATAATTTTCGAAACCAAAATCCTGATAAACATCAATGATTAAATTAACAACGCGTTTGAATTCTTCTTTAATTTGGTCTGGTCTTACAAAAATATGTGCATCATTCAATGTCATACCTCTCACACGTTGCAAACCAGATACTGCGCCACTTGCTTCATAGCGATGCATTGTGCCTAATTCTGCAATTCTAATTGGTAGTTCACGGTAAGAATGAGGTTTATTTGCATAAATCATCATATGGTGCGGACAGTTCATTGGTCTTAAGACCATTTCTTCATTCTCATCTAATTTCATAGTTGGGAACATATCTTCCTGATAGTGGTCCCAGTGGCCTGATGTTTTATATAAATCCACATTTGCCATTACTGGAGTGTAAACATGATCATAACCCATGCTTACTTCTTTATCCACGATATATCGTTCAATTTCACGACGAATTGTTGCTCCGTTTGGCAACCACAATGGTAGACCTGCACCTACTAATTGGTTGTTCGAGAATAATTCTAATTCTTTACCAATTTTACGGTGGTCACGTTCTTTACGTTCTTCAAGCATTTTTAAATGTGCTTTTAAATCTTTTTTATCAAAGAATGCAGTACCGTATATACGTTGTAGCATTTTATTATCACTATCGCCACGCCAATAAGCACCTGCAGTTGATAATAATTTAAACTCTTTAATTTTTGACGTTGAAGGTACATGGACACCGCGACAAAGATCAGTAAATTCGCCTTGTGAATACAAAGTAACATTTTCATCTGATGGGATTGCATCGATTAACTCTAACTTATACGGATCGTCAGCAAAAAATGTCTTCGCTTCATCTCTTGAAACTACTTTACGTTCAATTGGATAGTTTTCATTAACAATTTGTTTCATTGTTTTTTCTATCTCTTCAAAATCATCAGAGGAAACGCTTTCTGCCATATCAAAATCATAATAAAATCCGCCTTCAATTACTGGGCCAACACCAAACTTCACATCTCCATATAAACGTTTTAAAGCTTGGGCCATAAGATGCGCAGTAGAATGACGCAACACTTCTAATGCTTCCTCACTGCCAGGCGTTACGATTTCAATTTCGCCATCGTTTTCAATTGGACTTGTTAAATCAATTAATTGTCCGTTCAATTTACCAGCGACTGCCTTTTTTCTTAAACCTGGGCTAATAGAATGCGCAATTGTTTCAGTAGTTGTACCCTTATCAAATGCTTTCGAATTACCATCTGGAAATATAATATTTATTTGATCCATTTAAATTCCTCCTATATCTATACTTGCCTTAAATCTTCACGAATAGCTATAACTTACACAAAAATAAAAAGACCCCATCCCTAAAAGGGACGAGGTCTTCGCGGTACCACCCTAATTAAAGTTACAATCATATCAATTGCAACTAAACTCTGCATAAGGTAACGGTCTTGAGCCGGATGTTTATTAAAACATCTATAATGAAGTAGTAATCAATAATGATACTTACCAATTTCTCATCAAACATTGGCTCTCTGTGAAGTATGATATTATTCATCTTGTCTTCATTTTATTTCGCTTGATTTAGATTTAACTATATTATACAACATTTTTTTAAGAATTCAATCGTCTCGATAATTTTTTCCTTCTAAAAAATAGGGTTTTGCCAATGACTTAATCCGTTCCATAATCCGAGCTGCTTTTGTTTTTTCTGTGCCGTCACGTGTGACAGATAAGTGATATTCTAATTCTTCAAAACTTAAATTAGAACTGAAGAATGTTGGTAATTCTTGGACCATTCTATAATGTAACAATGGTCCAATCACTTCATCTCTTGCCCATGGGGTGATTTCTTCAGCACCTATATCATCTAACATAAGGATATGGGACTCGCGGACTTTTGCCAATTTGGTTTCAAAACTACCATCTTTAAATCCACCTTTTAAAGCGCGAATAAACTCAGGTAAATATACAATGGTCGACGAGACTTTTTCAGCTTTTAATTGATTTGCGATTGCACCTAATATAAATGACTTCCCAGTGCCAAAAGGTCCATGTATATATAATCCTTTAACTTGTGGTGTTTTGCTAACTATTTTTTCACAAATATCAGTTGCTGCCATAGCAACATCAATACGATCCCTTCTATCCATATATATATCGCTCAATTTTGCATTCAATGTATCACGTTGCATATGATGTGAAGAGATTAAATGCGCATTAAATTTCTCTTCGTCATATTTTATTTTACAAGGACAAGGAAGGTAACGAATCTTGATATGTTGATTTTCTACGTATAATTCTGGAATATGACCTTTAACAAAGTTAGGACAGTCTTTAAAATCGTGGCCGTCATAATGTTTTTCTTGGTCTTTATATTCTTGCAAAATATTTAAATCTTGGTCGATCATTGCGTTTGTTACTTCAGATTGGTGTGATTCTAAAAATGTTTTTACGTCAGGATCGTTTATGACATCTTTTTTAATCTTTTCAATTCGTTTACTTAAATCTTTAGAATCACCCATAATATGATTGAAAGACTTCATATATTATTCCTCCTCTCTCTTGCTATTTAATCGTTTTAATAACGCTTCACGATCTCTTTTTAATGTTTCATCTTCATCAGCATTTACATTATTATCTGAAGTTTGTGAATTAGAAGCTTTGTTATCACGTTCTTCTAACCATTTCGGTGTCATTTCTCTAGAAACAAGTTGTTTAGGTTTATATTTACCCTTTGTAACTTGATTGGAGTGAGTGTCTTTGGGTTGATTTACCTTCTTCGCGTAATGATAAGCCTGTTCTGCCGTCTTAATTCCCTTTTTCTTCCAATTTGATGCAATTTCAAAAATATATGATTTAGGAAGTTTCATATCTTCTTTTAACATCACGAATTGTAAAAGTATATTAATCACACCAAATGGCAACTGTTCTCTCTCAATCAATTCTTCAATCATGTATTTTTGCTGTGTTGTCGGTTCAGATTCAGACCAAGATGCAAGCATATCAATTGGACTCGTTTCATCTAATTGCTTTAACCAATTGTTAGATGCATCAGATGGTTGTATATTTTCCCCACTATTTTCATTATTATGATAGTTTGTTTCTTGAGCATTCAGTTTCGGCAACTGTTGTTCATGCTCAATAAGATAGTACGTTCTTGCATGTTTACGCAATTCTTCAAAAGAGAGTGTTTGCGCACTCGTAATTGATTTCAAAATAATACGTTTCATGGCTTCTGGTGTTAAACCATATAAAGTTGCAATTTGCGTTATCAGCGTTTTCGCTTCATGATTAATAATCTTTGTACTGATAAAATGGTTTTGTAATAAATCATATAGTGTTTCAAAATCAAAGTGCACATGTGATAAATCCATACCACCATACGCCTCTTCACTTTCAATCTGTTGTGTATCTACAGTCATTGATTTATTAGGCACTTTAAAAACATCAGTAAAAGTACGTGTGACATCTTGGTACTGGTCTAAATCGATAGACACGTAATCCTCAAAATGTGTCTTTAATTGAAAATAGCGTTGTTTACTGACCTCGCTATATAAATATACTGACAGCATAGGGTCATTGAAAAATTGCTGAGATGATGGCGGTTGAATTAATTGATATACAAAAGAAGAATGTTGCTGATTATGGTTAACATAAGATTTTACTAATCCTATGCCCTCTAACAAATCCATTTCTTTTCTAAATTCAAGTAAATTTATCTTCAATTCACTCATGATAATATAATGTGTCAATACCATATCTTGTTTAAATTCAACAAACTGGTTTAAATAATGGTATAAACCAATCGCCTTTGATCCTATCATGGGCGTAAATAATCTATTTAGTATTTCTAAATGTTTATGATTTAGATAAAAACGGCGTATGACATGGAAATCGTCATGTGGCCTCAAACCATAATCATAGGGCTGTAATCCCATTTAAGAATCACTCCGTTTATTCTCTGCTAAAATCCCTTGCATTGATTGCAATAATTGATCAACATCTTTAAATTCTTTATAAACTGACGCAAAGCGTACGTAAGATACTTGATCGACATGCATTAATAAATTCATCACATGTTCTCCTATTTCTCTAGAAGAAATTTCTGCATGTCCTTCATCTCGCAATTTCCATTCTACATTATTTGTAATATCTTCTAACTGTTGATAGCGTACTGGTCTCTTCTCACATGAACGCACTAAACCATTTAATATTTTTTCACGTAAAAATTGTTCTCGTGTACCGTCTTTTTTCACAACGATTAGCGGTCGTTTTTCAATATGTTCGAACGTAGTGAACCTTGTGCTACATTGTTCACATTCTCTTCTACGTCGAATCGCATTTACTTCATCAGCATGTCGTGAATCTACAACGCGAGAGTGCGTTGAACTACATTTCGGGCATTTCATCGAATTACCACCCTCTCAATTTGATTACCTTACATTATACTACAAATCTTTAAGGCACAAAAGATTGCTATTACACAATTCAGCAATTAGTTTTAAAAAGCATTTCGTTTATAATAAATATTTGAAAATAAAAACTCCTTTTAATGTAAGATATCTGTTCTTACTTTAAAAGGAGTTTTGTATTATCTTCAATAATAAATAAATATTCATTCATAATCAATTAATTTAGATAATGTTATATTTTGTGTTTATTAAATAAGGTATTAATGTGCTACGGTTGAAATATTATTTTTTAATAACTGACCAATTTCTTCGGCCACATCAACCACTCTGTTTGAGTATCCCCATTCATTGTCATACCAAGCAATCACTTTTACTTTGTTATCACCCATTATCATCGTACTTTGCGTATCAATAATTGCTGAATGTGGGTTTGTATTAAAGTCCATTGATACAAGCGGTGCATCTTCAGTTGCAATCACATGGTCTAACGGGTGGTTTTTAAATGCTTCGTTAACTTCTTCGGCTGTTACTGAAGTATCTAAATCCACTACTAAATCTACTAAAGATACATTTTTAGTTGGCACTCTTAACGCCATGCCATGTAGTTTACCTTCTAATTCAGGTAATACTTCTTTAAGTGCTTTTGCAGCTCCTGTGGAAGTTGGAATGATGCTTTCATTGCATGAACGTGCACGTCTTAAATCTTTATGTGGATTATCAATGTTGTTTTGGTCATTAGTAATAGCATGAACAGTTGTCATTAAACCATTTTGAATACCAAATTGGTCATTTAATACCTTAGCTACAGGTCCGATACAATTTGTTGTGCATGAGGCGTTGCTAAAGATATCGTATTTTTCGATATCTAATTGGTCATCATTAACACCTTTAACTATCATTTGCACAGCACCGCCTTTAGAAGGCCCTGTTAACAATACTTTTTTAGCGCCAGCTTTAATATGTGCGATAGCTTTATCCCCATGGTTGAATTTACCTGTAGCTTCAATTACAACGTCGATATCTAGTGCTTTCCAAGGTAAATTTTCTGGGTTTCTATCAGCTACAAGCTTAATTTTATGATTATCGACCATTATACCGTTCTCCACCGGTTCTACTTTTAAATCGTAGTTACCGTGTGTCGTATCATAATTGATTAAGTGTGCAATTGTCTCGGGTGGATAGCTAGCATTAATCGCTACTATATTCATATCCTCACGTTTTAATGCAATCCTTAATACCATTCTACCTATTCTACCCATGCCATTAATTGCAATATTTGTCGTCATTCAAAGCACCCCTTGTCTTAGTGTTATACTTTATGGAATTAGTATAACATAAATAGATGAATGAGAAAGCGTTTTCTTGAATAATTTTTAAAAAATTTAAAGTTTATAAAATTGTAAGTTTGCGATATTCATTCTTATCATACAACCAAATAGCTTGATTAATATTTTCATAACCTAAAAAAAAACGAGAGTAGGACAAAATCAAAGTTTTAGTTTGACTTAGTCTCTACACCCGCATTTATAAATTATTGCAATTCATTATTTAACGATTCAATGAACGCAACCATTGTTCATCATTTAAACTTCTTGAGAATGGTCTGTTGCATTCTCAATATAACCTTCATCTACTAATAATTGTTCTAAATTTTGTTTCAACTCTATTTTAGAATCTCTATTATCTATCACATGATCCGCCATTCTACGTTTTTTATCTATAGAAATTTGGCTATATACTCGCGCTTTAGCATCTTCCATAGAAATATCGTTACGTTGCATTAATCTATCTATCTGTATACTTTCTGAAGTGTAAACGAGCCACACCTCATCCACTGTATCTTGTAAATCATTTTCATATAATAAAGGGATATCCATAATAACATTATATCCATCTTCTAAATAAGCTTCTTTTTCTTTTTCCATGATTTCTCTCACAATTGGATGTACGATTTCATTCAATTCTAACCGTTTTTCTGGATGATTAAAGACAAGATCGCCAACATAGGAACGATTCATGTTACCATCTTCACCAATTGCTTCATCTCCAAATGTTGCTCTAACTTGATCAAGGCCTTTCGAACCCTTCTCTACTGCTTTACGTGATGCAATATCAGCATCCACTATTTTAAAGCCATGCACAGATAGTAATTCTGAAACAGTCGATTTACCTGATGCGATACCACCAGTTAATCCAATAACTTTAGGCATAATTTCACTCTTCCTTCATTTTTGACATGTCGGGCAGAAATGACTATTACGTGTTGCAATCACTTGCGTTTCAATATCATTTCCGCACACTTTACATGTCTTTTGTTTATATACGTTTAAATGCATTTGCATCGTACCTGTGCTACCGTCAGCATGACGATAGTCTGAAATGCTAGTACCACCATATTTAATACCCGCTTCTAATACTTCACGAACATAATAAAATAACATTTCTTTTTCTTGATGGTTCAATTCTTTAGACTTGCGTGCAGGGTTAATACCGGCTCTAAATAATGCTTCACAAGCATAAATATTACCACAACCAGAAATCACCCTATGATCTAAAATCATTTGTTTGATTGGTTTATTTTGATATAACCTCTTATCAAACCAAGCCATATAGTGTGATAAGGCCTCTTTGTCAAAAGGTTCTGGCGCAATCTCTAAGAATGATGGATATGCGTCAAAAGAAGCTACATTTCTAATTTCTCCAAATCTACGAATATCTGAATAAACAAGTAGTTTATCATTATTTAATTTAAAAATCACATGCCAATGTTTACGGTAATTAGGGACGTTGATGTCTTCTAATTTATCTACAACAAAAAATCCACCAGCCATGCCTAGATGACTAATTAATATTCTTTGTTCAGAATTATTTTCAATATAAAAAACGATATATTTACTTCGTCGTTCGATATCATATATCGTATAACCTTCAGTATAACGTTTAAATGTATCTAATGCTAAACCTTTTATAATCGTTTCTTTGCCTTTATCTTTACCCTCTATCACTTTATCAGAAAAGATAACTTCTTCAATTTTCTGCCCTTTTACAAAAGGCTTAATCCCCCTTGTAACATGTTCAACCTCAGGTAGTTCAGGCATGTTATTCCCTTCTTTCTATTTTGCATCATACCATGTTTGCCCATAACTAGATTCCACTTTCAATGGAACGTCTAACTTAAGTGCATTATCCATTATTTCTTCAATAAATTTTTCAAAATCGTTTATTTCTTCTTTTGGTAATTCGAAAATCAATTCATCATGAACTTGCAGCAATAATTGCGCATGGAAATTCGTATGTTTGGCTTCATTTGCAAAATATACCATCGCAAGTTTGATAATATCTGCTGCACTTCCCTGTATTGGCGTATTCATTGCTGTTCGTTCAGCAAAACTTCTTAAATTAAAGTTTCTGCTTGTGATATCAGGGATATATCTCCGTCTATGCAGTAATGTTTCTACATACCCTTGTGCTTTACAATCCTTAACGATATCTTCCATATATTGTTTCACACCCGGGAAGCTATCTAGATAATCATCTATGAATTTTTTAGCTTGTTTTCGTGTTATACCTAAACTTTGACCCAAGCCATAATCACTAATCCCATAAACAATACCAAAATTTACTGCTTTAGCTTGTCTTCGCATTAAACTATCTACTTCTTCAGGTGCAACATTAAATACTTTAACTGCTGTTGCAGTATGAATATCTTCATCATTAATAAATGCTTGTTTTAAACTTTCATCTTGCGTAATATGTGCCAATACCCTTAGTTCAATTTGTGAATAGTCAGCTGAGAATATAACATTATTTTCATCACTAGATTTGAATGCTTTTCTTATTTTTCGACCTTCGTCTAAACGCACAGGTATATTTTGCAAATTAGGATCAACTGATGACAAACGTCCTGTTTGAGCCAATGTTTGGTTAAAGCGTGTATGAATACGATTATCTTCACCGATAACCTTTTGTAAACCTTCAATGTAAGTAGACTGTAATTTAGCTAGTTGTCTGTATTCTAAAATATATTCAATAATTGGATGTTCACCTTGTAACTGCTCTAAAACATCTACTGCAGTCGAATAACCTGTTTTAGTCTTTTTAATTACCGGTAATTTAAGTGTTTCAAATAACACAACGCCTAATTGTTTTGGCGAGTTAATGTTAAACGTTTCACCTGCTGCATCATAGATATTCTCAATCAAAACGTCTAATTTACCTTGGATTTCTTTCTCCATTTTTTGTAATTCACTGATTTCTGTATAAATACCAGTTTCTTCCATTTCACTTAATATACGCGCTAATGGTAATTCCAAGTCGTATAATAAATCAGACTGATTATATTCATCTAATTGTTTTTGAATTTTGGATTTGACTTGATCAATCGCTTCAATAATTGTTCCCACATATGGGTTTAATACCTCATCTTCAGGAATATGCTTTTTCTTACCTTTACCATATATTGCAACACTTGATTGTACATAATGTTGGCCATAATTTGCCACTACAGAATTGACATCATCGATTGTACGTGAAGGGTCAATGATATAACTTGCTAACATAACATCAAAAACGATATGTTTGATATTAATATCTAGCCGATGCGCTACGATATAAGATTTTTTAGCATCATAAACAATTTTCTCTGTAGTATCATCTTCTAGCCACGCTACTAATGCAGGGTATGTTTTTATTTGATCTGCATTGATTACTACATGATGCTCACCATCATATAATCCAAATTTTAAAATATTATCTTTTAGATAATTAACACCATCTAATTCAAAATGAATTGTCGCGGAACTTAATGTTTGGAAATCTACATTTGAAAAATCTTGCTCTATCTCAATATCCATTTCTTCTGCACTAGACGTATCATTTGAAACATCCATTTGATTTAAAAGTTGATTAAACTCTAACTTTTTAAATAATTCAACCTTATCCTCAGTATGGGGATGATCTGGTAATTTTGTATCTTCTAGCGCAACTTCAATAGGGCTTTCACAATTAATTGTCGCAAGCGTCTTACTCATTAAAGCATCGTCTTTACTATTTTCAAGTTTTTCTTTTAATTTCTTTCCGGACACTTGGTCAATATGATTATATACATTCTCTACGCTTGAAAATTGCTTCAGCAGTTTAATTGCAGTTTTTTCACCTACCCCTGCTACGCCTGGGATATTATCTGATGTATCACCCATCAAACCTTTCATATCAATGATTTGTGTAGGTGTTAATCCATCATACTTTTCAGCGATAAATTCAGGCGTGTAATGATCTACGTCTGTAACACCTTTTTTAGTATAATAGATTGTAACGTCATCTGTAGCTAGTTGTGTTAAATCACGGTCACCGGTGATGATAATAGTTTGGAAGTTTTCACTATTGGCTTGTTTACTTAAAGTGCCAATAATATCGTCCGCTTCATAATTTTCAAGTTCGTAGCGTTTGATTTGATATGCATCTAATAGTTGTCTAACATAAGGAAATTGTTCACTTAACTCGGGTGGCGTGGATTGACGCCCTCCTTTGTATTCACTGTATTGTTCATGTCTGAATGTTGTTTTCCCTGCATCGAAAGCAACTAAAAAATGTGTAGGCTGTTCTTCTTTAATTATTTTTTCTAGTAACATCGCAAAACCATAAACGGCATTCGTATGGATACCAGCTTTATTTTGTAATAATGGTAATGCGTAGAAAGCTCTAAAGCTTAAACTATTACCATCAATTAAAATTAATTTGTTCAATATTTTAACCTCCAACACATATTTATATACTATTTTAGCATAAATGATATGTTAATCAGTATTCATTCGACATACAGATTTCTAAAAGAGCTTTTTAAAAGCGATAATAAAAATAAATCAATCGATTTAACCCTAAATTGCTAGGGTTAAATCGATTGAAATGATTGGTTATAGACATATTCTATTCGAAAAATGTTACTCTAAACGTCGAACCTTTTTCCAGCTCACTAAATACATTGATTCTGCCGTGGTGTGCTTCCATAATATGTTTAGTGATTGACAGACCAAGTCCTGTGCCACCAGAATCTCTGCTTCGAGCTTTATCTACACGGTAAAAACGTTCGAATATATGTTTTTGGTCTTGCTCACTTATACCAATACCAAAATCTTGAACTTCTAAAATACGCTTATTGCCTTCTTTAAAAACACGCACAATGACTTCTTCTGAAACTTTAGAATAACTTATCGCATTGGATAGCAGGTTAAGTGCTACTTGTGAGACTTTATCCTTATTTGCTTCGATAATAATATCACGATTAATTTCGTTAACGATTGTGATGTTTTTATTTTCAGCGATATTTTGCATGTTTTTTATTGTAGTTTCTGCGATTTCGGATAAGCTTGTAGGCTCTGTTTCTAATTGTGTCTGCTGTTCCACATGAGACAAATCTAACAAATCATAAACTAACGTTTCAATACGGTTAGATTCTTTTGAAATGATTTCTAGGAAATCGTTTAACGTTTGTGCATCGTCTTTAGCGCCGTCTAGTAAAGTTTCTGCAAAGCCTTTAATTGATGTAATAGGTGTTTTTAATTCATGTGATACATTGGCAACAAATTCGCGTCTTAAATTTTCTAATTTTTTTAAATTTGTTATATCATGCAGCACGACCACCATACCATATAAATTTTTTTTGTTTTTAGATAAAATTGGAATACACGCTGTATCAAAGTATTTTTGATGTACTTGGTCAATCGTTAATTTGATTTGATCATATGTAGATTTTTCTACTTTAAATGCTGCAGCAATCAATGGTTGTATCTCAGGATCAATAAAATCAATATAATTTTTATGTTCTACTGCATCCTCAGGGTTAAATACATCATAATATGATCTATTAGCTACTACGATGTCTCCATATTTATCAATCATTAAAATTGAGCTAGGTATGTTTTCTATTGTTGTCTTCAAACGGTTAGATTGCAATTTTTGTTTGTGATTCAATCGCTGTAGTCTTCTAGCTAACTCATTTGTGGTAACAAATAGCTCTCTTGTTTCTTTGACATTGCTTTCAGGCACTCTGACATGGTAATAACCTTCAGCTAAAAGATTTGTTGCGTATGTGACTTCGTTGATAGGTCTAATGTAAGTCCTATTAATGCTTCTAACAACAAAGAAAATGATAATTAAAACAAACAAACCGATTAGTCCCACGTATTTCCAAATACCAACTTGTAATTCAAAAATTTCATTATCAATACTACTAATTATAATATCTTTATCTTTTAAAGACGTTTTGAAAGTGTACCTATGATTGTCTCCTACTTTATCGTATATCAACTTAGAAGGGTTCGCTTCATTATTAATATCTTTATTAATATGAGTGCCTTCATTTGTGGAAAATATTTTGTCGTTATCTTTAGTAATGAATAATGTGAATTTTTCACTCTTAGCAATGTCTTTAATTTCATTTGTTTTATCTTGATTGTATAAGCTTACGAGATGTTGTGCTTGATGTTCTAAGTCGCCTTCTTGGTTTGAAATAACAGTATTATAAATAACATGTGTAATAATCGCACCTAACGCAATAAAACTAACGATAACAATTGTACATAATAAAAATAATAGTCTCTGGTGAAACTTCAGCATTAAACTTTAGGTCTTTCCAACTTATAGCCTAAGCCTCTAACTGTTTTTATCAATTTAGGCTGCTTAGGATTTTCTTCCAATTTATCTCTCAAATGACTAATATGTACATCCACAATTCTTGAATCGCCAGCAAATTCATAATTCCAAACAGAGTTTAACATATGTTCACGCGTTATAACTCTTCCTTGTCTTTCTATAAGGTATAACAATAATTCGAATTCTTTAGGTGTTAATTCGAGTAATTCATCTTCACGATAAACTTCAAAGTATTCAGGTCTAATTCTTATTGAACCAATTAAAATATCATCTTCGTCTTCATCACCTGGTACAGCCTCACTTATCATTGCTGAGCGCCTTAAAATTGCCTTGACTCGAGCTACCACTTCCCGTGGAGAGAATGGTTTTGTCATATAATCATCTGCGCCAAGCTCTAGGCCTAACACGCGATCAAATTCATCATCTTTAGCAGTTAACATTAAAATTGGCACTAAATTTTTGTCTGAACGAATCGTTTTACACACTTCGATACCGTCTTTTTTAGGAAGCATAACATCCAATACAACCAATTCTGGATTTGAAGTATTTACTTTTTCTAAAGCTTCTTCGCCATCATAAGCAACTTCCACTATGTATCCAGCTTGCTCTAAATTATATTTTAACAAGGTTACGATTGATTGCTCATCATCTACTACAAGTACTTTTTGTGACATAGTATACCTCCAATTTTATGATTACAAATTAATTATAACTTATATTTTAATAAAAATAACATACTTAAAAGTATTTTTACATAAACTTAATAAATCATTGATCGTTAGTTATTTGTAAAATAATTACAAAAAAATTGTATTGTCTTATTTAACAAATCACTAAGGGATTTCAAGATAAATAATTTAAGCCTAAGTATTTAAAAAGTTAATATTTACTTAACATTTACTTTATATTTCAACGCTTATATTTTCTATTATAAGCAAAAATAATTTAGTTATCACTATTTAATATCTCCTTCTTAGATAAATTTAAATAAAAAAGGAGCAAGATAGAAATCATAACGTCATCTGATTTCTATGCTTACTCCTGTAAAAGTATTTCAATTTATATAAACACTTACTTTGATGATATATTACTTAATGTTTTTAATAAGTTCGTCTGCAAATTCAGAAGTTGATACTTCTCTAGCGCCGTCCATTAAACGTGCAAAATCGTAAGTGACAACTTTTGAAGCAATTGTTTTCTCAATAGATTCAGTTATCTTGTCAGCAGCTTCTTGCCAACCTAAATGTTCTAACATTAAAGATGCACTTAGAATCTCAGAAGATGGATTCACCTTATTTAACCCAGCGTATTTAGGAGCAGTGCCATGTGTAGCTTCAAAAATAGCATGACCCGTTTCATAGTTAATGTTTGCCCCTGGCGCTATTCCAATTCCACCAACTTGTGCTGCTAATGCGTCTGATACATAATCCCCATTAAGGTTCATAGTAGCAACTACATCATGATCTGCAGGACGCGTTAAAATTTGTTGTAAGAAAATATCTGCAATTGAATCTTTAATAATAATCTTACCGTCTTTTTCAGCTTGTTCTTGAACTTTATTTGCTTTTTCTTTACCATCTTTTTCAACAATTTCATCATATTGTTGCCATGTAAATACTTTATCACCAAATTCATTGTGTGCTAAATCATAGCCCCATTGTTTAAACGCGCCTTCAGTAAACTTCATGATATTACCTTTATGCACTAAAGTTACTGATTTGCGATTGTTATCTAATGCATAGTGAATCGCTGCACGCACTAAACGCTCTGTACCTTCCTTAGAAACAGGTTTTACACCAATGCCTGAAGTTTCTGGGAATCTAATATTTTTAGCACCCATTTCATCTTGTAAGAAGTCAATTAACTTTTTAGCTTCTGGCGTACCTTCTTTAAATTCAATACCCGCATAAATATCTTCAGTATTTTCTCGGAAGATAACCATATCTGTATCTTCTGGGCGTTTAACTGGTGAAGGCACACCTTGGAACCAACGTACAGGTCTTAGGCAAGTAAATAAATCAAGTTCTTGACGTAAAGCAACATTTAAAGAACGGATACCACCACCAATTGGTGTCGTAAGCGGACCTTTAATTGCAATTAAATATTCATTAATTGTATCTAATGTTTCTTTAGGTAGCCATTCACCTGTTTCGTCGAATGCTTTTTGGCCAGCTAATACTTCTTTCCACTCAATTTTCTTTTCGCCGTTATAAGCGTTTTCAACTGCTGCATCAATCACTCTGCTTGCTGCTGACCAAATATCTGGCCCAATACCGTCACCGATAATATAAGGAATAATAGGATTGTTTGGAACTGTTAACCCTTCTGATGTTTTAACTACTTTTTCTCCTGCCATGTAAATATACCTCCGTAATTTGAATTGTTTTTTAGTTCAATAGTTTTATAATTTTTAAAAAATGAGTAATATTCAGATTATCTTTCTTCTATTGGTACATAAGTTCTATTTGTTTCACCAATATATTGTGCTCTTGGACGCATGATTCTATTATCTCTGTATTGTTCTAGTATATGCGCAATCCACCCGGAAGTTCTACTTACTGCAAAAATAGGTGTAAATAAGTCATGTTCAATATTCATGCTATGGTATACAGTCGCACTATAGAAGTCAACATTTGCGATAAGGCCTTTTTCTTCTTGCATTTTATCAGCTATCTTAACTGAGATATCAAATAACTGACTTTGGCCTGTTTCAGAAGTTATCTTTTTACTCATCTCTTTTAAGAATTTAGCTCTTGGGTCACCATTTTTATACACACGATGGCCAAAGCCCATTATTTTTTCTTTATTTTTAATTTTATTATCAATGTACTCATCTACTTCATCAATTGATTTAACCTCTGAAAGCATACTCATTACACGTTCATTTGCCCCACCATGTAATGGCCCTTTTAATGAACCAACAGCTGCTACAATGCCAGAATACATATCAGATAACGAAGATACTGCACATCTAGCAGTAAACGTAGAAGCATTTAGTTCATGATCCGCATGTAATACTAATGCTTTATTAAATGCTTCAACTTCGATGTCTGTTGGTAATTCACCACGCAACATATACAAGAAGTTTGCGGCATAATTTAAATCACTGCTCGGTTTGACAGGTTCTTTGCCATCTCTTACTCTGGCGTATGCAGTAACAAGAGACGCAATTTTTGCTTGGATACGTACGGCACGTTCCATTGTCTGATCATCGCTTTCATCCTCGGCATGTTCATCAAAGTGAGCGATGTAAGACACTGATGTTCTTAGCGCTGTCATTGGATGTACATTGCTTGTTGCATACTCTTTGAAATGATTATATACCCTAGGGTTTAAAGTCATATATTTAAAGAGTTTTTCTTTAAATGCTTGCAGTTCCTCTTTATTAGGTAATCGATAGTGCCATAGTAAAAAGACAACTTCTTCGAATTCAGCATTTTCAGCTAAGTCATCAATTTCATAGCCTGCGTATGTAAGTTGACTATCAATAATTGAGCTTACTTTAGTTTCTGATGCAATTACCCCTTCTAAACCTTTTTGTAACTCTGCCATATATATTCCCCTTTTCTATTTCATAATGAAATGGCTTTCATAGACCATTATAGACAATATTTACGTTTTTGTGAATATTTCAGTTTATAATCACACCAATCATTAAGAAATGATAATTAGTTTATATGCCCTTAAACACGCCATATGATTGCGTGTTGCTATATTCTCATTCTAATATGTAATTACCCTTTCTTCAATTTATAATGATTTTTAATTGGTTATCGTGATTAATAACAAATTGTTAATATAAATTTACACTAACACTAGTCTATAAAAATAAAAAAAGAGTTGTTTTATTTTAAGTTGAGTATCATAATAATAAATAACTTAATAAAGGAGTTAAAACTTATGTCAAAACAACAGTTACAAAGAGAATTGAGCAATCGACATATTCAGTTAATTGCTATCGGAGGTGCTATCGGCACAGGTCTCTTTTTAGGCGCTGGACAAACAATAGCTTTAACTGGCCCTTCAATTTTACTGACATACATTATTATCGGGTTTATGCTATTTATGTTTATGAGAGGATTAGGAGAAATACTAGTAACAAACACTCATTTTAGATCTTTTGCCGATGTGACAAATCAATATCTCGGTCCGTTTGCTGGATTCGTTACTGGGTGGACATACTGGCTATGTTGGATTATAACTGGTATGGCTGAAGTTACAGCAGTGGCTAAATACGTCAGTTTTTGGTTCCCACATATCCCTAACTGGATAAGCGCTTTGTTTTGTGTACTGATTTTAATGTCATTAAATTTGCTTAGTGCCAAATTATTCGGAGAATTAGAGTTTTGGTTTTCAATTATTAAAGTAGTTACTATCTTGGCACTTATTTTCGTTGGTATTGTGATGATTGTAATGGCATACGATACACAATTTGGTCATACATCGTTAACAAATTTATATAATAATGGGATTTTTCCTAAAGGTGTTAGTGGATTTCTAATGTCATTTCAAATGGCCTTATTTTCTTTTGTTGGTATTGAATTGATTGGCGTTACTGCTGGAGAGACAAAAGATCCAACTAAAACAATTCCTAAAGCCATCAATAGTGTGCCTATAAGAATTCTAGTATTCTATGTCGGTGCTTTAACGGTAATTATGTCTATCATCCCTTGGAACAACATCAATCCTGACGAAAGCCCTTTTGTTAGACTATTTGCTTTAATCGGTATTCCATTTGCAGCCGGTATCATTAACTTTGTCGTCTTAACTGCTGCAGCGTCATCTTGTAACAGCGGCATATTCTCTAATAGTCGTATGCTATTTGGCTTATCAAATCAACAGCAAGCGCCGCCTATTTTTGAAAAAACAAACAAAAACGGCGTACCTCATATAGCCATTTTCGTTTCATGTGCGCTGTTATTAATATCCGTATTGTTGAATTATATTATTCCAAATGCAACATTAGTATTTACATATATTACGACTGTATCTACGGTATTATTTCTAATTGTTTGGGCGTTAATTATTGTGGCGTATATTAATTATCATCGCCATAACCTTGAATTGCACAAAAAAGCTACCTATAAATTAATCGGTGGTAAATATATGGGATACATCATTTTGATTTTCTTTTGCTTAGTATTTTGTTTATTGTTCGTAAACGTAGATACAAGAAGAGCAGTTTTTTTAACACCTATATGGTTTATCATATTAAGCCTGATGTATTTAAGATATAAAAAAGTGGCAAATATTAATTTAAAATAATTATAATATAATAACTCAAAATGATAAAGGTAAATAGTATCTATTTTATCATTTTGGTTATTTATAGCGATTAGCATCAGAAAATATAACAGAATGTTTAAAAATGCAGTTTTTATTCCGTTTTCGATTTTATAAAAACAAATAAAGACCGAGACATAAAAAAGATGTCTCGGTCTCTTTAACGATATAGCAGTAGATAACTGGAATCAAAATAGGCTTATATCAAATTTTTAATTTTTACCACTCAAACAAGTGTATGTTAAAAACATTTAAGAAAAATTAAGTTGTTATATGAGTTCTCTTTATTAAGTAAGCAACACATTTTCATCTTTGAGCCTGATTTCGATTCAATTAATTAAAGTACGTTAGCATAACCTTCAAACACTTTACCTTGATTTGCATCTACAGTTATCAAGATATCATTTTGAATTTCTTCTGTTGCATTTTCAACTCCAACAATAGTAGGGATGCCTTTTTCTAAACCAATAATGGCACTTGGTGAAGTAATTCCATTTTCTTCTGCAATTAATCCCCCTGCTTGTTCAATATATGGCACAAGCGTTTCATCTACTGAAGAAGTGACAATAATTGTTTCAGATAGATCTTTACCTTCTAGTTCACTCGCGTTTTTGACAACTAATGTGTTTCCTACAACTGAGTTTCTGCCAATACCTTGACCTTTAGCCAATTCATCACCTACAAGATGTAATTTCATCATGTTTGTAGTACCTTTCTCACCTGTAGGTACACCAGCAGTAATAATAATTAAATCACCGTTTTGAACTTTTTCAGTCTCAACAGCTGTAGCTACTGCTGTATTCAACATAGCATCTGTTGTTTTACGTCCTTCTTTAACTACAGGGTAAATGCCCCATACTAGTGCACATTGACGTGCAGTTTCAACGTGAGGTGTAACTGCAATAATATCTGATTTAGGACGATATTTAGAAATCGTTCTAGCTGTAGAACCACTTTCAGTTGCTGCGACAATTGCTTTTACATTTAAATTCAGTGCTGTATGTGCGACAGATACACCAATAGCATTCACTAGTGAAGTTTGCACAAGTTTTGTACGGTCAGATAATAAACGTTTATAATCTTGTGCAGCTTCAGCTGAGATTGCAATATTACGCATTGTTTTAACAGCTTCTTCTGGATATAGGCCAGCAGCAGTTTCACCTGAAAGCATAACTGCGTCTGTACCATCATAAATAGCATTAGCAACATCACTTGCTTCAGCGCGCGTAGCACGTGGGTTGCGTTGCATTGAATCTAGCATTTGAGTAGCTGTAATAACTGGTTTACCTAATTTATTACATTGTCTAATTAAGTCTTTTTGTACCATTGGTACTGATTCTGGCGGTATTTCAACACCCATATCACCGCGCGCAACCATTAAACCATCAGAAACTTCAAGTATTTCTTTAATGTTATCAATACCTTCTTGGTTTTCAATTTTAGGAATAATGCTGATGTTTGTATTTTTACCTTCTTCAAGTAATTTACGTATATCTAACACATCACTTGGGCGACGTACAAAGCTTGCTGCAATGAAATCAATATTTTCACTTATACCAAATTTAATATCTTCAGCATCTTTATCTGTAATTCCAGGTAAACTTACTTTAACACCCGGTAGGTTAACGCCTTTTTTATTTTTTAACTCTCCAGTATTTAATACATCACAAATAACTTCGCCATTTGTTTTATCTATTTGTTTTACTTGTAATTCGATGAGACCATCATCTAATAAAATATATGACCCTTCTTGAACATCATTTATTAGATTATCGTAAGTTACTGAGAATTTATCTGGTGTACCTTCAACTTCAGTCATACTTACGATGACTTCCGTACCTTTTTCAAGTTCAATAGCACCATCTTTCATGTTGTGAGTACGGATTTCAGGACCTTTAGTATCTAAAAGTATCCCAACAGTTTTACCCAATCTTTGTGATACTTCGCGAATTCTATCAATTCTAGCTTTATGTTCTGCATGGTCACCATGTGAGAAATTCAATCTTGCTACGTTCATTCCAGCTTTAATTAATTTCTCAAGCATTTCTTCAGATTCTGATGCAGGTCCAATTGTACAAACAATTTTAGTTTTTCTCATTATTAATGCCTCCCAGTATTTTATATCGATAATTCATTTGTTAGAGCATAAGTTTCGAAATCAAACTTGTGTTCATTAGCTCTGAATATTTCTTCAAACGATGTGTCTGTTAATTCATTGTTGCGGATACCAACGCCAATTGCTGTTTTTCCTTCAAGTAATAAGTCTACAGCATGCCCACCCAATCGTGAAGCGAGCACTCTATCTGCACCACTTGGGCTGCCACCACGTTGGATATGTCCTAATACAGATACACGAGCATCAACATTAATATATTTAGTCAATTCATTCGCGCAATCTTCACCAGACATACATCCTTCAGCTACCATAACAATTGAGTGTTTCTTTCCACGTCTTATACCATTATCAATCTTTTCAGCGACTTCTTTAATGTCTGTTTCAACTTCAGGAACAATAATTGTTTCTGCACCTACTGAAAGGCCTGCCCAAAGTGCTAAGTCCCCGCAATCGCGACCCATAACTTCAATGATAAATGTTCTTGCATGGCTTGAAGCCGTATCTCGTATCTTGTCGACACAATCAATAATTGTATTTAAAGCTGTGTCAAAACCAATTGTAAAGTCCGAACCGTTAATATCATTATCAATCGTTCCTGGTACGCCAATCGTTTGGATTTCTTGGCATTCTTCGCTTATACGTTGTGCACCTCTATAGCTACCGTCTCCACCAATAACTACTAAGCCTTCAATACCTCTTTTACGTAAATTTTCTATTGCTTTTTTACGTACCTCTGGTTCTTTAAATTCAGGACATCTTGCCGAATATAAGAATGTTCCGCCGCGTTGGATTGTATCTCCAACAGAACCGAGTTCTAACTTCTCGATATCATCGTTTAATAAGCCTTGATAGCCTTGATAGACACCATAAACTTCAATATTATTATAAATCGCTTTTCGAACAACAGCTCTTATAGCTGCGTTCATGCCTGGTGAATCTCCACCGCTAGTCAACACTGCAATTTTTTTCATGACGACATACCTTTCTAACATGTATTTCTTATTCTAAAAATACCATAAAATCATATAAGGTGCCATTAAAATAAGGCATCATAACTAATGTAAACGTTTTTAATTATAATAAAAAATAATTTTACAATTAGTAAGCGTTTCCTTTCATAACCCCTCCTAAAATATTCCAACTATATCTTACATTACCTTTAACTTATATTTAATAAACAATAATATTATTTTTTATACTTCTTCTTAAATTATTACAATAAAAATAAGAGCGATAATATAGAATCAAAATAAAAGATTTGATTCTATATTATCGCTCTTTTGCAGGCGTTTAAATTACTATCAGAATAGATGCACCTATTCATTGAAGCAAAGTAAACGATGTAGATGAGTATTATAATTTTTTTAATAATTATTCATTAAATGACCCAATATTTCTAAATTTATCATAACGGTCATCTACTATTTGTTGTTTATCTAGTGGACTTAATTCAGTTAAATGTTGTAAAAAAGCTTCTTTAATACTTTGAGCTTGTGTCTCAATATCATGATGAGCGCCGCCTAAAGGCTCTTTCAAGACTTGGTCTGCAATTTTCAACTCGCGCAAATCTTCTGCTGTGATTTTCATTGTTTCTGCCGCAATTTGTGCAAGATTACTATCTTTCCATAATAACGCAGAAGCACCTTCCGGCGAAATCACTGAATATGTACTGTTTTCAAGCATTAATAACCGATTAGACACGCCTAAACCTAAAGCGCCGCCGCTGCCACCTTCACCAATTACAATGGCAATAACGGGAACTTTAAGCGAAGCCATTTCAATTAAATTTTTAGCAATAGACTCGCTTTGGCCACGTTCTTCGGCCGCTTTACCTGGATATGCCCCCTTAGTATCAATAAAGGTAAAAACAGGTCTGTTAAATTTTTCAGCTTGTTTCATTAAACGTAAAGCTTTTCTATATCCCTCAGGATGCGCCATTCCGAAGTTGCGGTAAATATTATCTTTCGTATCTTTACCACGTTGTTGTCCAACGACCGTAACAGCTTGTCCATTTAAATAACCAATACCACCAATCATTGCTGGGTCATCTCGAAAGTTACGATCACCATGTAATTCCATGAATGAATCAAAAATGTATGGAATATAATCTAACGAGGTAGGTCTTTCCTGTAAGCGTGCTAATTGCACACGATCCCAAGGTTTTAAATTGGTATAAACTTTTTGGGTTTCACGATCCAGCGATGCTTCAAGCATATCAATTTCTTCCTGTAAATCCACATCATTTTTTTCTTGAGAATCTTTCAGTGATTCAATTTTATTTTTTATTTCAAAAAGTGGCTTTTCAAAATCAAGCATTTGTTTTCACCTCTTGGTGCATTTTTAAAATATTAGATAGCGTCATTTTCATTTCTTTTCTATGTACCACTTTATCTAATTGTCCATGTTCTAATAAAAATTCAGCAGTTTGGAAGTCATCCGGTAATTTCTCGTTAATTGTTTGTTCAATTACACGTCTACCTGCAAAACCTATTAGTGCTTTTGGTTCACTTAAATTAATATCACCAACGGAAGCAAAACTAGCTGACACTCCACCTGTAGTTGGGTTTGTAATATAAGAAATATATAACAAACCTGCATCCATATGTTTTTTAAGCGTAACGCTTGTTTTACCCATTTGCATTAATGAGATAATTCCTTCTTGCATTCTGGCGCCACCACTAGCAGAAAATAATATAAATGGCAAACGGTGTTCCGTACAGTGTTCAATTATTCTACAAATTTTTTCACCTACAACGGACCCCATACTTCCCATTCTGAATCTAGCGTCCATAACAGCTATGCCATATTCGATACCTTCTAAAGTTGCTGTACCTGTGACAACAGCCTCATTTAATTCTGTTTTCTGTTGGTCTTTTTGAATTTTTTCTTCATAACTTGGAAAATCTAATGGATTCGCAGAGGTCATGCCTTTATCAAACTCTGTGAATGTACCTTCATCAGAAATAGCTTCAATTCGTTTATGTGCAGTTAGCGCTATATGATGGTCACAGTTGAAACATACGTTTAAATTTTCAGCTAATTCTTTTGTATACATTATTTTTTTACATTTTGGACATTTCGTCATAATTCCCGCTGGAACATCACTTTGTTTTGAATCAGAAACAGTTACATACTTTTTCTTTTTACTACTTCGATTGAAAAAATCTTTAAACATTGGTAAACCTCCACATAACCATTGCTGTCTTCCTTATACTTCACACGCAATATTTCAAGACTAGCATTCATGAATATTATTTGTCTAAATCTGTTAATTTCATTGTTTTATTATAAATTTCTTCTGGATCCATATCTATTCTTGCCACCCCTGTTTCCATTGCAGCTTTTGCAACTTCTCTAGCAACTGAAGGTGCCACGCGTTTATCAAATGGACCAGGGATACAATAATCTGGATTTAATTCTTCCGATTTAATTAAATTAGCAATTGCTTCCACAGCAGCTTGTTTCATTTCTTCATTTATATGAGTAGCTTCCACATCTAACGCCCCTCTAAAAATACCTGGGAAAGCAAGCACATTATTGATTTGGTTTGGGAAATCGGAACGACCCGTACCAATTACTTTAGCGCCCGCTTCTTTTGCTACCTCTGGATTAATTTCAGGATTTGGGTTAGCCATTGCGAAGATAATTGGGTCTTGAGCCATTGATTCAACCATTTCTTTTGATAATAAGTCAGCAACAGAAACACCAATAAATACATCAGCATCTTTAATGACATCATTTAAAGAGCCTTCAACTTTTTCTCTGTTTGTCCATTTAGCAACAAATGATTTAGTATCATTCATACCGTATGAACGTCCTTCATAAATAGATCCTTTAGAATCACACATGATCATATCTCTAACACCATATGAATATAATAATTGTACGATAGCCATACCTGCAGCGCCTGCACCGTTAAGCACAACTTTAATATCTGACAAATCTTTATCCACGATACGAAGTGCATTAATCATACCTGCAACAGTTACAATTGCTGTACCATGTTGGTCATCGTGAAAAACAGGTATTTTTGTCTCTTTTTTTAAACGTTCTTCTATTTCGAAACAACGTGGGGCTGAAATATCCTCTAGGTTAATCCCGCCATAGTTAGGTTCTAATAACTTTACAGTATTAACAATTTCATCTGTATCCGTTGTATTTAACGCAATTGGCACGCCGTCTATGCCAGAAAAACTTTTGAACAAAACTGCTTTCCCTTCCATGACTGGAATACTCGCTTCTGCGCCAATATTACCGAGTCCTAATACAGCTGTACCATCAGTAACAACTGCTACAGTATTGGCTTTCATCGTATATTCAAATACTTTGCGTGGGTCTTCGTGTATTTCTTTACATGGCTCTGCTACGCCAGGTGAATATGCTAAGCTTAATTCTTCTTTATTGGTTACTTGGACTTTCGGTGTAACCTCTAATTTGCCTTGGTTTACTCTATGCATTTCTAATGCATCGTCTCTCAACGTCATGTAAATCTACCCCTTTACATTCAATGATTATAAACAGCTCATATATATTTTTATTACAATCTAACATAAATTACAAATGATATCGCTAACATTAAATCAGTGATCTTTTTTGTTAACCTTTGTAATAAAAACATATATTTCAATTATTCAAGTGAAGCATTATTCATATTATAAACTGATGGCAAGTATCTACTTAACCATCAGTTAACTATACCATAGTTTACAGTCTTGATAAAGCTAAATTATCCTTATATCCCACGGTGAGAATTTAGAAATAAGCATTTTGATTTTCTCTTTTTCACGAGAGATAAAACCGATGTTTTTAAATTGATTTTGATTTTCTTGAAAATACGTCACAGGAATATCACCTGTGGTTTCTTGTTCTTCCAACCATTGTTCTATTTCAGTAAAATCTTCTAAATTTCTAATTATAATTTGTTCGGCATGTGTTAACTTATAATCTTCAAATGTTGGTACATCTTCCATTTGATTGATTATAAGTTGTTTTTTATTATTTCTGTTTTCAAATTTACCCTTTACTATCAATGTATCTTCTGTATTTAAAATTGATTCATATTTTTTATAAGCATCAGGAAATACGACGCCATCTAGATTATTGATACCATCGTTCAAAGTTATAAACGCCATGTTTTGACCATTTTTAGTACGAATGCGTTTCAACTGATCAATTTGAACAAATATAGGTTGATTATCTCGTGCATTATTTAATTTATATATGCCGAGATATTGCTTTTGTTCAAATGCTTTTTCTACTGGATGGGTTGATACATAAAACCCTAAATATTCTTTTTCATAATCACTTAGCACTTTATCCGGCAATTCTTCTTTTTCTTCGTATGAAATTTTAGGCGTTAACACGTCAAAAATAAAACCATCTTGTTCCACGTCAGAGACGTCATCAAGCACTTGGTCTATAGAGTGTAATAAAGTAGCACGGTTTTTTCCAAAGGAATCAAAGGCACCAACTAAAATTAATGCTTCAAGTAATTTTCTAGACTTGATTCTTTTTGGTATGCGACGTGTAAAATCAAAAAAGTCTTTATATATACCATTTTCTTTTCGCTCATCAACAATGAGTTTGACACTTTGATATCCAACACCCTTAATTGCACCTAAAGATAAATAAATACCCTTCTTATTAGCTTTGTAAAACCAATGGCTTTCATTGATGTTCGGTGCCAATACCTTGAGTTGTTGATGTTTAGCTTCATCAATAATTTGTGCCGTCTTCTTCTCACTACCAATTGAATTGCTTAATATATTTGCATAAAAGTAATTCGGATAATGTACCTTTAAATACCCCATAATATAAGCAATTTTTGAATAACTAACAGCATGCGCACGTGCAAATCCGTAATCAGCAAACTTTAAAATCAAATCAAATATTTGTTTGCTTAAACTAGTCTCGTAACCATTTTTCAATGCGCCATCAACAAAATGCTGTCGTTCGCTTTCTAACACTGCGCGGTTTTTTTTACTCATCGCACGTCTTAATATATCGGCTTCTCCATAGCTGAAATTAGCAAACTTACTTGCGATTTGCATGATTTGTTCTTGATAGATAATGACGCCGTACGTCGTTTTTAAAATAGGTTCTAAATCTTTATGGAGATACTGTACTTTCTCTGGAGCGTGCCTTCTCGCAATATAGGTTGGGATTTCTTCCATAGGACCTGGTCTATACAACGACGTTACAGCTACAATATCTTCAAAGTGCTGTGGCTGTAATTTTTTCAATACATTTCTGATACCATCCGATTCTAATTGAAATATTCCTGTTGTATTACCTTGAGAAAGGAGTTGAAATACTTTTTTATCATCAAATGGAATGGCTTCTATATCTATATCAATACGCAAATCTTTCTTAACTTGTTTAACAATTTGATGGATAATAGATAAATTTCTCAAACCTAAAAAATCAATTTTCAACAGACCGATACGTTCAGCTTCTGTCATCGTCCACTGTGTTAATAATCCAGCGTCACCTATTGTTAATGGTGTGTACTCATATAACGGATGATCATTAATGATAATACCTGCTGCATGTGTTGAGGTATGACGTGGTAAGCCTTCTAATTTTTTACAAATTTCAAACCAACGTTCATGACGGTGATTTCTATGGACAAACTGTTTAAAGTCGTTGCGTTCATAAGTTTCATCTAACGTAATACCAAGTTTATGAGGAATTAAAGATGAAATTTCGTTTAATGTAATTTCGTCAAACCCCATAATTCGACCAACATCTCTCGAAACTGCTCTAGCTAATAAATGTCCAAATGTCACAATTCCAGCTACATGGTTATCACCATATTTTTCTTGTACATAGCGAATCACTTTCTCTCTATGCGTATCTTCAAAATCTATATCAATATCAGGCATCGTGACGCGTTCTGGGTTTAAAAAACGCTCGAATAATAAGTTATATTTGATGGGGTCAATGGTTGTAATATCTAATAAATAACTGACAAGTGAACCCGCTGATGAACCCCGGCCAGGCCCCACAAATACACCATTTGTTTTTGCGTAGTGTATTAAGTCACTCACAATAAGAAAGTAATCTTCAAACCCCATGCGCGTAATAATATCATATTCATGTACGAGCCTTTTATTGTAGCCTTGTTTAATTTCAGAAGATAAATTTAATTTTTTTAAATTTTGTTGCAATGTTTGATATAGATAATCTTTGGATGATTGATTGTCTGGTGTTTTAAACTTAGGTAATAATGACTGATGATATTGCAATTCGGCTTTACAAATCGTTTCAATGTAGTTGGTATTTTGCCAAACTTCGTCACTTAAATCTAATGTGTCCAATTCATTCAGACTAAACAAATGTGCGTTATATTCGTGTTCTTCTTTAACTAAATCTAATTTCGAATTATCTCTAATAGCTGCTAAAGCAGTTAAAGTATCGCCATCTTCTTGGTTTAAATAACTCGTACTTTGTGCCCAAACAACCGGTAAATCAAATAGTTTTTGACTCGTGTGATTTAGAAATACTTCATCATCATTCGAAAAAGTTTGTAGTAAACTTTGGTGTTCCTCTACTACATTTTTAAATATTACAACAAAATTATCATTATATTTTTTCAACCATTCAAACGATGTTTCTGATTTTTCTTTCATTTTGATTGCAGATGATAATTTAAATAAATCTTTTAAACCTTGATTGTTTTTCGCAAGGATGATTGTTTCTACTGAGACCAAACCATCTGTCACATAAGTAGTCATGCCGAATATAGGATGGATATTTGCTGCTATACATGCATCATAAAACTGAGGATAGCCATATAAAACGTTGGTGTCTGTAATTGCTAATGAAGTGTAGCCTTCTTTTGCCGCTTTTGTGATACAATCTTTTATCTTAATGCTAGAATTCAACAAATCATACGATGTATGAATATTTAAATGCGCAACCATTAGCAAATACCTCCTATGTCATTACAATTTATTATTTAACGCTTCAGCTAACACTTCAAATTGCGCCCAATCTGCTACAGAAACTCCTGACGCATTTGGATGGCCCCCGCCGCCAAATTCGTTTGCTATATCATTAATAACAATATCTTTAGATCGAATGCGACATCTGATTTCTGATCCTTCATCAACTGCGAACACCCATATTTTCAATCCTTGAATATCTGCAATGGCATTTACAAATAAGGATGCTTCATTTGCAGCAATATCAAATTGTTCCAATATATCTTTAGTAATCTTAACCTTACAGAACCCTTTTTCGTTTAAAACAAAATGCTGTAAAACATATCCTTGGAATGGTAATAACTTAGGATCTTTCTCCCCCAATTTATTCAGTTCTTTTTGGTGATTAAATGGATATTTCAATAATTGACTCGCTACTTCCATCGTATGTGGCGTCGTATTATTAAATAAGAATCGACCTGTATCTCCTACAATACCTAAGTACAGTACGCGAGCCACTGAAGCATCAATAATCGTTTGATCGTTAAAATATGTTATAAAATCAAAAATAATTTCACTCGTTGAAGAGGCATGATCATTAACATAATTAATTTCTCCGTATTGATCTACTGCAGGATGGTGATCGATTTTAATAAGTCGATTGCCTGTGTTAAATCTGTTATCACTAATTCTTGGTGCATTCGCAGTATCACACACAATAACTAATGCATCGTTATATTGCTCATCACTAATTTCATCGAAGGTTCCAATGAAATCAAGCGATGATTCTGCTTCTCCTACGGCAAAAATATTTTTTTCCGGGAATTTTAAGTTTAAATAATATTTTAAACCAAGTTGGGAACCATACGCATCTGGATCAGGTCTTACGTGCCTATGTATTATAATCGTTTGTGCTGTTTTTATTTCATCCATAATTCGATTGAATTCTATCGTCATTTCTATTATCTTCCTTTTTAATTAATATAATTTTCTTTAATCTATCATCTGACAAATAATCATTGCTTTGGCGACATGTTTACCATCTCTCGTCATTGTAACCTCTAATTTAGCAAAATTTCTTCCTACATCTAACATATCATAATGCACGTTGATTTCAGATTCAATTTGCACTGTTTTAATGTAAATAATATTTAAGCTTTCGATCATCACTTCAAGTTTTTTTAATTTTCTCATCTCATAACGCACTGTTTCCTCAATAATAGCTACGAATACTGCCTTACTTAAAGTACCAAATTGATTTGTAAGCAGTGGTGAAGTTTGAACTTGAATAACATCATTAGTAATTGTAATGTGTTTAGCAATTTGGTCATTAATCGTTTCTCCTACTTGCGGTTGACGACTTAATAATTGCATCGCGGTTAGTACATCTTTTCTTGTAATAACACCAATTAGTTTTTTGCTTGGAGAAATAACAGGCAAAAGTTCGATGCCTTCCCAAATCATCATATGGGCACAATTAGCTACAGTAGTGGAAAGTTGCACATTGATGGGTGTCTTAGTCATAAAATGTGCCAATGTGTCATTATCTTCCATTTTAATAATTTCTTTACTAGTAATAATTCCAACTAAACGCCAATATTCATCAATCACCGGAAATCTTGAATGACCTGTGTGTTTCGCTTTTTCTTTATAATCATGCAAAGTCATATGGTCAAACACTACAGTGCCTTCGTTAACAGGTTTAACTATATCTTCAACAACCAAAATTTCTTTTCGAATCATTTGGTTATACATTGCTCTGTTAATAATATTAGCAACTAAATATGTATCATAATTTGAGGATAGTATGGGTAAATCATGTTCATCTGCATATTTAACAATTTCATCAGAAGTCCTAAAACCACCAGTGATCAATACTGCGCTTCCTCTTTTCAAAGCAGCTAATTGTACATCTTTTCTATTTCCAACAATTAATAATGTATGAGGGCTTAAATACTTTATCACATCTTCGATTTCCATTGCTCCGATAGCAAATTTTGTCAATGTTTTGATAAGCCCATTTCTACCGCCTAACACTTGTCCATCAATTATTTTTACAATTTCTCCAAATGTAAGTTGTTCGATTTGTTCGCGTGTTTTCTTTTCTATTCGGACTGTTCCAACTCGATCAATGGTCGCTACTAAACCTATTCTCCCAGCATCTTTAATAGCACGGTATGCTGTTCCTTCAGATACACTTAAATCTTTCGCTATTTTCCTAACAGAAATTTTTTGTCCTACTGCTAAAGATTCTATATAAGATAAAATTTGCTCATGCTTTGTCATTGTAATAACCTCATTTTTGGACATTTTCTATGATATTATAACTTTTTATAAATAAAATTGCGAAGTAATGATGTTAAAATCACTTTTTAACAACAATTATGACATATATTTCTACATAAATTAATATCTAAAAAGTTTTTTACTCAGTTTATATGAAAATACATAAATTTTAATTTGATTTGTGATAAACTTTAATTAGAATAGAGTTAAGGAGGGATGAACAATGTTCAAAAATATTTTACTTGGTGTTGATACAACACTTAAAAACGAAAAAGCACTTAAAGAAGTTTCTAAATTAGCTGGGAAAGACACTGTTGTAACAATTATGAATACAATTAGTGAACAAGATGCCCAAGCTTCAATTAAATCTGGTGTGCATTTAGATAAACTTGTTGAAAAACGAAGTGAAGGTTTAGAAAGTACACGTAATGCTTTAGAAGAATATGGTATCAAATATGATGAAATCATTGTCCGCGGCAATCCAAAAGAGCAATTAGTAAAAGAAGCGAATAGTGGAAAATATGAAATTATTGTTCTTAGTAACCGTCGTGCTGAAGAAAAGAAAAAATTTGTATTAGGTAGTGTGAGTCACAAAGTGGCTAAAAGAGCTAGCATCCCTGTTCTTATAGTAAAATAATAAAGATGAGGCTGGAACGCTTATTTACGTTTCAGCCTCATCTTTGTTCTCAACAATTGGTTGCTAAAGTGTTATGTTTAAACATTACTCTTAAAGAACTACTTTTAAAGCACACTCATATGCCTTCTTTTACGTTAGTAGTTCTTATCCAAGCGCTCTATCCTCTACCATTTCTATGAAAACGAGTAACACTTGTACACGTGCCAAGACTTAGCTTCTTTGTTCTTAACTTTCTAAATCTTGGCGGCGTATGGAAATGATTTTTAAAATATGATCCTGTACTACTATCTTTGCCGTATCACAATTAAAATTCTACTGAATCACCTGGGTTAAGCACTTGCACTTCCCCTTCTGACACTGCAGCTTTAAATTCATCTGGATTTTGCTTAATCAAATCGAATGTATTGTAGTGGATTGGTACTGTAATACTAGGCTTAATGAATTGATTAATTGCATAGCTAGCATCATCAATTCCCATAGTGAAATTGTCACCGATTGGTATAAAACAAACATCAACTGGATGACGTTCTGCAATCAATTTCATATCACCAAACAACCCAGTATCACCTGTATGATATATTGTTTTGCCTTCTATTTCTAGAATTAGACCCATCGGCATACCTAAATAAACTGGGATACCATTCTCATCAGTTAAACTAGAACTATGAAATGCTTGCACAAATTTAACTGTACCAAACTCAAATTCAGCCTTACCGCCAATATTCATAGGTCTTACATTTTCAACATTTTTTGTAGTAGTCAAATAATCTCCTAATTCTGCAGAACCAATCACTGTTGCATGATTTCTATTTGCTAACTCTACAGTATCACCAAAATGATCTCCATGACCATGTGTCAAAATAATATAATCAACATCTAACGTTTCAGTATCTAAGTCAGACAACTCATTGCCTGTAATAAATGGATCGACAATAACTTTTTTACCATTCGCTTCAAAATAAATCGTTGATTGTCCATGAAAAGATAACTTCATATCGATAATTCCTCCCATAAATCTATTTAATTTATATATACCACAATTACAGCTGGTTATAACACATTTTTGTAAAACATCGACACAAATAGCCTTTTCTTTCATCGAAATTATAATCGGTCTATTTAATTTTAATATATTATTTTTGAATTCCTTCATAAACTAACATAAAATTAGTATGATATTACATTTAGGAGGATGAAACAATGAAGTTACAACAAGTTACAGAAGAACTGAAATCTCAACATGCTGACGCAGCATGGATTACCACACCACTGAATATTTTTTATTTCACAGGTTATTTAAGTGATCCTCATGAACGTTTACTAGCGTTACTTATCAAAGAAAATGGTGAGCAAGTCCTGTTTTGCCCACAACTGGAAGTAGAAGAAGTAAAAGCCTCTCCTTTTGAAGGTGAAATCATTGGCTATCTAGACACCGAAAACGCTTTAGATAAATACCCACTAGCTATTAATAAGATTCTGGTCGAAGCAGCGCATTTAACTTTACAACGCCAGCGTGAATTAATCGCAGCTTTCAATGTTCAATCATTTGGGGATATTGACCATATTATCAAATCTCTTCGTAATGTAAAAAGCGAGAGCGAAATAGCAAAAATTCGAAGAGCATGTGAACTCGCAGATAAATGTATTGAAATCGGTGTCAACTTTTTAAAAGAAGGCGTAACAGAACGCCAAGTAGTTAATCATATCGAATATGAAATTAAAGCTTATGGCGTAAATGAAATGAGTTTCGATACTATGGTGCTTTTCGGTGACCATGCTGCTTCACCTCATGGAGTCCCAGGAGACCGTCAATTACAAAATGATGAATTTGTATTATTTGATTTAGGTGTTATTTACGAAAATTACTGTAGTGATATGACAAGAACAGTACAATTTGGACAACCAAGTGCGGAAGCTCAAGCAATTTACGATACTGTTTTAAAAGCTGAACAAGAAGCCATTGCGGCAATTAAACCTGGAGTGACGATTAAAGACGTGGACGCTATCGCTCGTAACATTATTAGTGACGCTGGTTATGGTGACTATTTCCCTCACCGTTTGGGTCATGGATTAGGATTAGAAGAACATGAATATCAAGATGTGTCTAGTACAAATACAAATAAATTTGTACCTGGAATGGTTGTAACTGTGGAACCTGGTATATATGTTCCAGGCGTTGCTGGTGTACGTATTGAAGATGATATTCTCGTTACAGAAAATGGGAACGAAAGTTTAACAGGGTATCAAAAATGATTAAAGAAGCTGTAGTTGAAACAGTACAGGAAATTGAATATGCTATCAAACATGGCGCCGACCGAGTTGAACTTTGTGATAACTTAAGTGTCGGTGGCACAACACCAAGTATAGGCATGATAGAAATTGCGACTGAAATGTGTAAAGCTAATAACGTAGAAATCGCTGTGATGATTCGTCCACGTGGCGGTAACTTTGTATATAGTCTTTATGATTTTGAAATTATGCAACGCGATATAACTGCGATCAAACGTTGTGGTATTGATTATTTTGTTTTCGGTTGCCTAACTGATGATGATACATTAAATGAATGGCAAATGAAGACATTAAAACAGCTAGCATCGCCGAAACAAGTTGTATGTCATATGGCGTTTGATCAAATACATTTACAGGGCCAAATAAAAGCGTTACATCAATTAATTGATATTGGCTTTACGCGTCTGCTAACGCACGGCGGTCCAGCTGATTCGGATATATTTGACAATCTAAACCAACTAGGTAAATTGGTAGTCAATTCAGGCGGGGGTATCGAAATTATGCCCGGCGGTGGTCTGAAAAAATTTAATGTACAAAAGCTCCTAGCTGCCTTTCCTTTCCAAGAAGTGCACGGCACTCAAATTGTTTAGCACCTAACGATGACAAACGAATAACGATCTTATGCTTTAATTTTCGTTGCGCCTTTTAGTCATGATTATACCAATCTTAAAAGCTAACTATAAGTGCAATGTCAGATTTAACCAACTACTGGCCTATATTGTAGTTGAGACTAGATTGTTTGTTTATGTCTCAATCGTATAGACGTTCATTGTTAATTAATTAAAAAAACTAGCCATCCCTTCGATTCGTATGAGATGGCCAGTTTTTTATTTTGATACTATTTTCCAAATTGAATCAAGTTATTTTAGTACGCTTTCAATATTGGCATATGTTAAATTTAACGCTTCTCCTACACCTTTATTTGTTAATACACCGTTAATTGTGTTCAAACCTAAAGATAAAGGCTCATTATCTTGTAATGCTTTTAAATAACCTTTTCCAGCAATTTGTAATGCGTATGGCAATGTCGCATTGTTTAATGCAATCGTAGAAGTACGTGGCACTGCACCAGGCATATTCGCTACTGCATAATGTACGACACCATGTTTTTTATATGTTGGATCATCATGCGTTGAAATGCGATCTGTTGTTTCGAAAATACCGCCTTGGTCAATAGCAATATCTACGATAACCGCACCATCTTTCATCGATTTAACCATGTCTTCAGAAACTAGATTGGGCGCTTTAGCTCCAGGTATTAACACCGCCCCAATCACTAAGTCACTATTTTTAACACATTCTTCTATATTTAATGGGTTAGACATAATCGTATGTACGCGACCATCGAATAAATCTTCAAGCTCTTGTAAACGCTTAGGGTTAACATCTAAAACTGTAACATCCGCGCCTAAACCTAAAGCGATTTTAGCAGCATTTGTACCCGCTTGGCCGCCGCCAATAATCGTTACACGACCTTTAGCTACGCCAGGCACACCGCTAAGTAAGATACCCATGCCCCCCTTGTATTTCTGTAAAAATTCAGCACCAATTTGAGCAGACATACGACCAGCCACTTCACTCATAGGTGTCAATAGTGGTAATGATTTATCAGACAACTGAACCGTTTCATACGCGATTGCAATGACTTTATTTTCTAATAAAGCTTGTGTTAATTTCTTTTCATTTGCTAGATGTAAATACGTAAATAGAATTAAATCCTCTTTAAAATATTGAAACTCTTCTTCTAATGGTTCTTTAACTTTCATAACCATGTCAACATCCCATACTTCAGCAGGCCCATTACCAATTTTAGCTCCAGCTGTTATATAGTCTTCGTCTTCAAAATATGAACCTAAACCTGCAGACTTTTCAACAATGACAGAGTGCCCTTCTTCTACTAAAGCATGTACACCACTTGGGGATAAACTTACTCTATTTTCATTGTTTTTAATCTCTTTCGGAATACCTATGATCATTTTATCCACCTCCAAATTTATAGTAACGTGTATTTTGTGAAAGCGCAATCATAGTTTAGAGTATTTTTACATTATTAATGACTACAAATTATGTTAATATTCTGTAAATAGTGGTATAATATAATCAAGAAGATGAAGGAGGTAATTGTGATGCTAACTTATAAAAACATATTAATTGCAGTAGATGGATCACATGAAGCTGAATGGGCGTTCAACAAAGCAGTAGACGTAGCAAAACGTAATGAAGCAAAATTAACTATTGTAAATGTAATTGATTCAAGAACTTATTCTTCCTATGAAGTTTACGATGCTCAATTTACCGAAAAATCTAAAAACTTCTCTGAAGATCTATTGAAAGGTTACAAAGAAGTCGCTACAAATGCTGGCGTTACTGACGTGGAAACACGTTTAGAATTTGGCTCTCCAAAGGCAATTATACCTAAAAAATTGGCAGCGGATGTCGAAGCAGATTTAATTATGTGTGGTACTTCAGGCCTTAATGCGGTCGAAAGATTCATAGTCGGCTCTGTATCAGAAGCCATCGTTCGCCACTCACCTTGTGACGTATTAGTTGTGCGCACTGAAGAACTTCCTGAAGATTTCCAACCACAAGTTGCTACAGACGAATTCAGATCAAAATATCAAGCGCGTTAATAATAGCGTAATTTAACTGGATTGTTAAACCGTGTCATCCTGTGAATCATACAAATACTCAAAAATAGTTTGCCTCAATGTTGAGAGCAAACTATTTTTTTATAATCTGCTTTTAGGTCGCTTTTTAAATTAATTTGTTATAAACATGTTATATCAATTATTCATATTTGTATTTTAAAATTTAAATCAAACAGCACATAAATAAAGGAGTAGATGATATGAATTCTTTTAAAAGGATAATTATTTTGAGTATAGTAGGTTGTTCCATTTTAAGTCTTTCCTCTAATACATATGCAGAAACAAAAAATATGAAATCCAATCAAAAAACTGCCTCGCAACTAACATACATCGATACAGAAACCATCCCCTATCAAACAAAATACAAAGGGGCTAGTATCGGTGGCTTGTCTGGCATAGATTACGACCCTAAAAGTAACACATGGCTAATGATTAGTGACGATCGTTCAGAAAAAGACCATGCTAGATTTTATGAAGCACATATTAATTATAATAAGCAACAGTTTAATCATATTAAGTTTACTCAAATGCATTATCTAAAACAGCCAGATAAAACAACATATCCAAACAAAAATGACTTTACCTCTGAATCAAATCATGCGGTAGCCGATCCTGAATCAATTCGCGTTAATCCTTTAAACAATCATCAAATTCTATACACCAGTGAAGGCGACCGTGAGTTGGGGTTAAATCCATTCATAAGAATAGCATCTAAAAATGGTGATTTTATTTCTGAAATTCCAATACATACCCCACTTAAAATGGATCATCAAAACAAACAAGGCTTTCGTAATAATCTAGCATTAGAAGGCAGTACCTTTACTGAAGATGGCAAACATATTTGGGCATCGATGGAAGCACCAATTATTCAAGATGATCAATTACCAACTACAAATTCAGGTTCCCATACCCGCTTAACACAGTATAATAGACAAGGAGATACCATCTCTGAAATTGCCTACCCGCTAGACGCCATCCCTCAAAAACCTGGTAAAAATAAAGAAGCAGAAAATGGCATCGCCGAAATATTAATGTTAAATGAAAAAGAACTTTTAATATTAGAACGTGCAAGTGTTCAAAACAATAATAATCAATTTAAAAATGATATACGTATATATAAAGCGGATGTGACGAGTGGCACAAACATTAAAAATATGAATTCAATTCAAAATCATAAAATATCACCAGTTAAAAAACATTTAATTGCAAATTTAAATGAACAAGATGTTGGCCATATTGATAATATTGAAGGTATGACATTCGGTCCTAAACTACCAAATGGCCATGACATTTTAGTGCTTATTTCAGATAATAACTTCAATAACAAACAGCAAACGAATCTGATTGCTTTTGATGTAGAGCCAACAGATGAAAAATAATATGTAAACTATAAGACGACTAACTATTGAATTAAACACAATTGTGTCGTCTTTTAGTTTTGCCCCAAATATTTAAGTAGTTGTCAAAAAGTATAATGGGTTTAAAATCTTTTAACATATATGACCTTGATTTAAGCTATAAGCATTTAATTAAAAGAAAATAATGACCTTTTTAAATGATATACGCTGAGACACCGAATTTAAGTATATAAAAAAGCGAGATAGAATTTATAAATTCTATCTCGCCCTCGCATGTATAAGTAAAAAGTGAAGTTAAATCACATACATGTGTTAAAGCATATGCATAAGTATCACTAACTGCATAAATTAAGAAGTGCTACTTTACGCTCACGCTGTGTATCCTACTTTGAAGCCGAGACATAATTGATATCTCGTCCTCTGTAACATTAGTCTAAATTACCAAATTTAACAACATCGCGTGCAATCATTACTTCTTCGTTCGTTGGAATCACGATAACTTTAACAGGTGAATGTGGGTAGTTAATAAAGCCTTCTTCGCCATGAATCGCTTCATTTTTCTTAGCGTCCCAATAAACACCCATAAATTCTAAACCTTCTAATACTTTTGCTCTAACAGGATCAGAGTTTTCACCAACACCTGCAGTAAAGATAATCACATCTACACCGTGCATACGCGTAGCATACGAGCCAATATATTTATGAATTCTAGATGCAAATACATCTAACGCTAACTGTGCACGTTCTTTACCAGATTTAGCATCGTCAATAATATCTCTTAAATCACTTGAAGTACCAGAAATACCTAATAAACCAGATTCTTTATTTAGCGTGTTGAGTACTTCTTCGGCGTTTTTACCAGTTTTTTCCATAATAAATGGAATTAAAGCTGGGTCAATGTTACCTGAACGCGTGCCCATAGTAACACCTGCTAATGGTGTGAAGCCCATTGAAGTATCTACAGATTCGCCTCCATCTATCGCTGCTATTGACGCACCATTACCGATATGACATGAAATGATACGCAACTCTTCAATTGGTTTACCCAAAATTTCAGCAGCGCGTTGTGATACATATTTATGACTTGTACCGTGGAAGCCATATTTACGAATACCATAATCTTCATAATATTGATAAGGTAAACTATATAAATATGATTTTTCTGGCATTGTTTGATGGAATGAAGTATCAAATATAGCTACATGTGGGATTTCTGGTAACAACTTGCGGAAAGCACGAATACCCATTAAGTTTGCAGGGTTGTGTAGTGGTGCTAATTCACTTAGAGATTCAATTTGCTCTTCAACTTCATCTGTAACGTAAACAGAATTCGGGAATAATTCCCCTCCATGTACAACACGGTGTCCTGTGCCATCAATATCGTAGATACTGTCAATCACGCCATGTTTCTTGAAGCTTTCTAGCATGATATTAACCGCTTGTTCATGATCTGCAATATCTAAAGTTTCTTTATGTTTTTCTTCATTTACTTCAATTGTAAATACAGAGTCTTTTAACCCAATACGTTCAATAAGTCCCTTAGTAACAATTTTTTCTTCCGGCATTTCAATAAGTTGAAATTTCAATGATGAACTACCAGCGTTAATGGCCAAAATTAATTTTGACATAGCATAATGCCTCCAATTTAAATTAAGTTTTTAATATCCATATCTATTTAATCATTAATACAGTGCGAATTCAAGAATATTACAGTTTAATTTTCAGGGTGATTTTCTGCCATCCAAGCATTTAAATCTTGTAAAAATGCTTGGAACTGTTGTGGGCTTTTGAAATCAGGTATATTTGCTAATAGCACCTCTACAGGCTTCGTTACATTAGTTTCTTTTTTCTGTAAAATAAGGATAGATTTACGTGCCTTTTCATTTTTAAACAATGTAGATGGTAAATTTAAAAATGCTTGCATTTCTGTTTCTGTAGCAATAAAGTTTTGCAACTGTTTCACATTTGTACCTTCAAATAAATCACTTGGCACCACTAAGAATGCATAACCAGATGTTTTTAATGCACTAATTGCTTGTTCAATTAATAAATAGTGCGAAAAACTATGCCCTTCATCAAACCCTAATTCCATTTCTTTGCTTCTGTCATCTAATGGATAATAACCAATGGGTAGATCGCCAATAACGACGTCGGCATCTTCAAAAGGTAAAGGCATGATAGCATCTTGAGGATACACATCAAATGGGATTTCTAAAAAGTTTGCTAAATGTACACTTACGCGTGATAATACTGGGTCGACTTCAACGAGATGATGCATCATTGTATGTTCCGATAATACCTCGTGTACAGAAGCACTCAAATGTCCAGCGCCACTAGCTATATCCGCAATATGAAATGCTTCTTTATTCTTTAAGAAGCGTGCTGCAAGAAACCCTAAAATCATGCCGATTGAATCAGGCGTAATTTGGTGATTAGCTTGGATATCTTCTTTTTGCATTAAATTTAGGTAAGCAAATTGAAATGCCTTACGTCTATCTTGTAAGGTTGCCTGTTCAAGCAATGATCTTTGTTCCGTATAAACGTTTTCCATTGCAAGCCCTAAATTTTCCATAAAACTTTGGCCATTCTCTTCGTTCAAAGCCTTAGCTTTTTCATCGAGTGTTTTAAATAATTTCTCCATTACTGTTTCTTCTTGTGCCATTTAAAAGTCCTTTCTAAAAAAACTGTCCATAATTAAGTTGAAATTAAGTCAGTACCCCTAACTTATATTACCAAATAATTATGGACAGTTTGAATTATAATGTCAATGATACTGTTTATGAGTCGGTTCAAACGTATGCTTATGACAATTTTATATTTTTATATGCTTCGGTATGCTTCTAAAGCTGCATCAAAATCTGGAAAATCTGTGCCTTCAGGAACAACTTCAGTATAAATTACTTTATTATTTTTATCTAATACAAAAACAGAACGCGCTAACAAGCGTAATTCTTCCATAACTACGCCATATGTTTTACCAAAAGATAAATCTCTATGATCGCTCAAAGTGATTACGTTGTCTAATCCATTTGATGCACACCATCTTTTTTGCGCAAATGGCAGATCTGCAGAAATCGTTAATACAACGCCATCTTCTTCCGCAGCTTCTTCATTAAATTTACGTGTTTGTTGATCACATACACCTGTGTCTATTGATGGAACCACACTGATTAATTTTTTTTGTCCATCGTAAGTTTCTAGATTTACTTCATTCAAGTCGTTGTCTAACACAGTAAATTCTGGAGCAAATTCTCCTTTTTTCACTTGAGAACCATATAAAGTTACTGGTTCCTGTTTAAATGTAATTTGTGCCATATTGCACGCCTCCTATTAAAAAGTACTTACATCAAATAGTATACCCGTTTGCTGTATTAAAATAAACTTATACCTACTAAAGTTTGTTACTTTCTTTTAGGTAAAAGATTTTTTCGAATTTATTTTTTATTACTACCGTGTTAGCAAAGAAGTCGTGAATCCCTCTATGCTTGTCAGTAAATAATGTAACCAAGTACGGTAAGTTAAACATTACACCACTGATAATACGGCCGATCCATTCTCTAAATAAAACATCCGACCATGAAAGCGGTTGACGATCTAACCGTTCTACTCTAATATTACAAATCATTTTTCCAATAGTTTGTTTGAAAAACTTAGTCATTAATACAAAGTAAATATAAAAAATAAGTGCATCTAACATATGACCGATACTAAAATAATCAATCCATAACTTCATTTCATCTATATTAGTAAATTGATATATGGGCTTTAAAACCAAACTATGAAGACCAAATATGATTAATAAATCAATAATAAAGCTCCAAAATCTTATCCCAAACCCGGCGTATAAAGACTTCGCTAATTGTTGGTGATAGAGTGTTTCTATTTCAGATGTATGATTTTTCGAATCGTTTTGTACCGCTTCTTCGTTTGTGTGCTTATCCATTATATACACCTAACCTTCGTATAGATACATCGGTTCAGCTTCTGTATCATTTTTGATAATTGATTTTAATTCGTTTAAGTCATTCTTGAATTGACCTATTGTTGTTTTAGTGGAATAGAGAGAGCTGAACCAACCGCCGCCTTCGCTATATTTAAATACTTCTGCATCTTCAGCATTGATATCTTTTTTTAGTGCTTTCAAAGCGTTATCTTTATAACCAATTTCATCTATCAAGCCATTTGCTTTAGCTTGTTGCGCACTATAGATACGACCGTCAGCCAATTTTTTAACTTTTTCTTCTGACATGTCTCTGCCATCTTCAACAATATTAACAAATCGTTCATAACTATCGTCTAATACTGACTGCAATATATCTTTTTCTTCACTAGTCATTTCTCTGGAACTACTCATAATATCTTTATGTTTACCAGATTTGATTACATTTTCTTTAACGCCTAGTTTTTCTTGTAAACCTGAATAATCTACGTTTGACATAATAACGCCTATGGAACCAGTTGTCGTTTGAGGACCAGCGTATATTTTATCAGATGGTGCAGCTATATAATAACCACCTGAAGCGGCCATTGATTCCATATGTACATAAACCTTTTTATGTTTTTGTTTTATTTCTTTAATCTTTTTATAAATTTCATCACTTGGGTATGTGCCACCACCAGGTGTATTAATACTTAACAGCACACCTTTAATCGAACTATCTTTTTTAACTTTATCTAATTGTTTAAGAAATGCTTCGTGGTTATAACCAGATCCTCCAAACATACCGCCTCCGGTTCCTTCAGCTATTTCTCCATTTAAAGTTAAATGCGCAATTCTCTTGGTAGCGTCGCCTTCTTTTTCAACTGTTTCAGTAAATGGATCCATTTCCGATGAACTATCTTCATTAAAAAGCGAAGATATAACAGTCGAAATCGAACTCATAACGACACCTCCTAGTACAATAACTACTGCAAGTACAATTGCTATGACCCTTTTCTTCGACATCTCTATTCACTCCCATAATATTTATTTCAATCTTTCCAAATACAATTTAAACATAATCAATTAAACGGTGTATACCTCAATTTACTTTTTAAATATAAAAGGAGCAGGCTAACGAAAACAAATATTTCTATTTTAGTTTTCTTGCCTGCTTCATTATTTTTATAAATATGCTATTAAAATAATATATTGTTATAATTTAAATTATACTTTCACCTAATGTATTACTTGTATAATATAGTCATAAGCATTTTTTAAAATTAATATTGCTGTAACGATAATAAACAAACCTTTGACATAGCTTACACCTTTTTTAATTGCAAAAGCTGCACCAACATAAGAGCCACAAATCATACTTATAGCCATAATCAACCCATAAAAATAGTCAACCTGACCTAGTATCATGAATAATAATAAAGCACCTAAATTGGATGCAAAATTTAATACTTTAGCATTACCTGCAGCCCCTAAAAAATCAAAGCCAAACATTAATAGAATAAAGAGCATAAATGACCCTGTTCCGCCACCTAAAAATCCATCATAAAAACCTATTAATGACATAAGCATGGTAAATATGACTGCTTTTCCAAACGTTAATTTAGTGTACGTACGGACACTGCCCCAATCTTTTTTGGCAAGTGTATAAATCATGACTATTGTTAATATTATAATTACGAGTGGTTTCAACAATTCAGCCGGTAAAAACGTAGCCACGCTTGCACCACACACAGATAAAATAAATACAAACGGAAATAGTTTTCCTACAATCTTTAGATCAACATTACCTGATCTCAAAAAGCGATAAGCGCTTGTTAAAGAACCAAAAGAACTTGCTAGCTTATTTGTCCCTAATGCCATTGAAGGGGGCATGCCCACTGCTAATAACGCTGGTATAGAAATTAGTCCACCGCCACCTACAACAGCATCAATAAAAGCTGCTAAAAAACCTAGAAGTATAATTATAAGGACAATTGAAATATCCCAATCTAACATGTTTCCATCCCCTGTCTATATTATCTAATTTATAAGCATTCATTATGATATCTAATAGATAAATGTAAGGCTATATTAGAATAAATTATCTGCTAGTGCTTGTGTTTCAGAATCTTTGTCACTTTGATAATCTGGTGTGATTGTTAAAGTTTCAATTTGTTCAAACGCTTCTTGCACTAAAGGTTCAAAATCATAGACGCTTTCAAATTTTTCTACTTTTTCAATATCTGGTTCTGTTACAGGGTTTTTGGGTGTGAAAATTGTGCAACAATCTTCAAATGGCTGAATAGAAACATCAAACGTACCAATATCTTTAGATTTTTTGACAATATCTTCTTTGTCTAGAGTTAATAGCGGACGTAATACTGGCGTTGATGTCACACGATTAATTGCGTACATACTTTTTAATGTTTGGCTCGCAACCTGTCCTAAATTTTCGCCATTTACAATGGCATGTGCGCCAATCTCATGCACAAGTTTATCTGCAACACGCATCATCATACGTCGCGTTGAAGTCATCGTATATCGTTCATGGACTTCTTTATTAATTTGTTTTTGTAAGTTAGTAAATGGCACAATGTGTAATTTGATAGGGCCAACGTGTGTCGACATAATTCGTGTTAATTCAATCACTTTATCTTTCGCTTTTTCACTTGTGAATGGTGGGCTATGAAAGTGAATTGCTTCGACAGTGACCCCTCTTCTCATAACCTCAATACCTGCTACCGGAGAATCAATGCCACCCGATAACATCAATAACGTCTTGCCGCCTGTACCAACTGGTAGACCGCCTGAACCAGAAATCACTTTATCATAAACATAAATCGCATCTAAACGTACTTCTACTTTAATTGTATGATCAGGGTGATGTACATCCACCGTTAAATGGTCTGTCGCATTTAACACTGCACCACCAATATCCTTTTGCAATTGATACGTATCATATGAAAAGTTTTTATCTGAACGTTTGACGTCAATTTTAAACGTATCGTCACTTTCGTAATCTCGAGCAAATTTCACAGCAATATCACGTACCGCTTCCACTGTTTTCTCAATTTTCAACACAGGGCTTATAGAATATATACCGAATACTTTTTCCAGTCTACGACACATTTCATCTATATCTGCCCCTTCGTATAATTCAATGTACATTCTATCTCTATTCGCTTTAACTTTATAACCTTGCAACGGCATTAAAGCACGTTTAACATTTGCACGCAATTTATTAACAAACATCTTTCGGTTAGCGCCTTTTAATGTTAGTTCGCCATATCTCACTAATATGTGATCATAAATCATCTTAACAACTCCCTTACTTCTTCATATACATTTTTAAATTTTTCTTTGAAAGTTTGAATATCATCAGAGGTCGTATTAGCACCCATGGATATTCGAATACTACCTTCGATTTGTTTTTTGGGTATCTTCATTGCTAAAAGTACTTCGTTTAAAGACGCTTTTTTAGATGAGCAAGCGCTTGTAGTAGAAAGCATAATATCATTTTTAGAAAATGCATTAACTAAAACTTCACCTTTCACACCAGGAAGGCCAATATTCAAAATGTGCGGCGATGCACCGAGAGGAGAATTGACTTGCACACCATGGTAACCTTTCAGAAATTGAATGATTTCGAGATTAAATGCACTTAATTTATTATACAATTCATTCGTTTCATTTACAGCTATTTTCAAGGCTTTTACTATGGATATGTCTACAGGTAAATTCACTGTCCCACTTCTGACGCCATACTCTTGTCCGCCACCGTGAATAATCGGTTCAAGCTGATGTAAGTTACGCACAAATAAAACACCTTGGCCTTTTAATCCATGAAATTTATGCCCACTTAAACTTAACGTATCTGCCGCTTCAAAATTTAAGGGGACTTTTCCTATTGCTTGCACTGCATCTACATGTAAATGTGCTTTAGGATATTGATGTACAATTTGAGCCACTTCTTCTAATGGTTGAACTTGCCCCATTATATTATTTACATGCATACAAGTGACAAGCGCTACGTTATCTGACATTAATGAGTTTAAATGCTCTAAATCAAGTTGTCCTTCCTTCGTCACGTTTACATATTCTATATTAAATCCTTCATTTTCTAATGAACGTACAACTTCTAACACTGAAGGGTGTTCTAAAACAGAAGTAATAATGACATTAGCAAAATCTTTTTTCTTATAAGCAATACCTTTAATTGCTATATTATTTGATTCGGTTGCCCCGCTCGTAAACACAATATCAAAACTATTTTTTAAATGAAATAGCTCTTTAATTTGTGCTTTCGTTTTTTGTAATAATTGCTCTGCTTGTAAGCCAGCTTTATGCGGACTATTAGGATTAAAGTATAGCGATTCATTCACAGTAATAAATGTATCTAATACGTCTTGATGCGGCTTAGTCGTCGCAGCATTATCAAGATAAATCAATTTGTTCACTCCAGTTCTGTATAGTTGATTGTTTATTGTTTTGTTGAGTTCTTAGCAATTATCGAAATATGGATAAATACTTATCCTTTTTAACATATTTTTAGCGTTTTCCTTTTAGCATTATACTCGCTTTTAATAAAAAGAAAAGGGAGCGGAACAGAAATCTATTGTTTAAAAAGATTTCATTGTCCCGCCCCCACATTTATGACGTGGTTTGTCAAAGCATGCTATGCGTCTATTTTCAAAACCAGCCGTCTACTGCCTATATCATATTTAAGGCTGCGACATCGATAAATGTCCCAGCCCTTGTACATTTTCAATCACTAAAAATTGGTCTTAGTTGATTACTTGCGATTCAATATGTTTTGTAACGCCAGGTTCTACACTTTCAAGCGCTTGTTCAGAAATTTCAATTGACCGTTTGTAGCGATTATTTTTAAATAATCTTTCAGCTTCATTGAGACTCTTATCAATATTTGAACTTTCTTTACGATAACGGTTACCGTACTCGATTAATTTTTCTGCGTAAACTGCATTTACAAGTACATCTGTAGCCTCATCTTCGAATTTATTCATCTGTAAAACAACTTTGGATACTTTATCTTTTAATTGTTTAACATGAATCGGTCTTACACTGAATTTTTTATTAACTTCTCGGACTTCGTAATCAATTTCATTTTTCATAATAATAAATCGTTCTGGCACACTTGGCAAATTAGAAGCTAATAATTTTCTATAAACTTCTTCTTTTTTACTTTGTATACGCAAGATATTTTCTTCTGCTTCTGCTTCATCTTCGCGCAGTTGAATTAAATGATTCTGTAATTTTTCTTGTTTTTCATTTATAACATCAACATGCTCTTCAATATATTTCAAATTATCTTGAACTTCACTATACCTTACAGCTGATTTGGCCATCTCTCGTAAAATTTCATCATAAACAGAAATCATACTTTGAATTTCATTTTCAAACTGTCGTACATTTTGAACATCGCTTTCATTAATGTAATAATTTTCTCGAACATATTCAATTTCAGTTTGTAATGTGTAATTCATTTCTTTTGCTCTAAATAAATTATCAGTGATAACTTCTTTAGTTTCTTCTACTTCATTTTTAGCCTTAACTTCATGCTCTATGAGTTCATACATTTCATCAAGTCGATCATTAATACTATTTAATTTATCGTTTGCTTCGTCTAATTCTAATCGACTAATCATCGGTTCCACAAAACTTAATTCTGTTTTAAGCGTTTGAAGTGAACTATCGATTTTGACATGATCTAAATCATAGCCTTCCACTTTAAGATCTCTACAGCCATATTTTAAATCTTGGAATTGGCCTGGTAATTCTTTTTGCGCTTCTCTAATTAATTCAGGAATCTCATCCATATCTTTTTTCAAATAATTCATATCTTCATTTAATGTTTTGATATGCTCATGCGCTTGATTGTAATTACCTTCTGCTTTCAATGATTCATATGTTTCCATTTCTTGAACAAATGATTCAATTTCTTGTTCTAATGGTTCTGCTGCTTCACCAAATTGGTGTCTATTGGCTAATACATCACGTTTCATTTCACGGTAGTCTACCTTGCACGCTTCGTATAAATGATCACTATCTTTATGTAACTCTAAAACATTTTCCACATACGAATTAAGTTCGTTATAGTTTTCTTCATATTTATCCATCAATTCATGTGCTTCATCAATTTCAGTCTGTGCTTGTGAAAATTTAAATTTATCCAATAAGCCTTCTGCTTGATGAATTTTTTCTTCTACTGGTAATAAATATTGATTTTTACTATCTAATGAATTTTGTTTTAAATTATTATAAGTAGATTTCATTTCGCCAGTTAAAGTTAACTCAGATAATTGAGATAGACTTTCATCATAGGGTAATTGCTCTACTTTTGATTTACGCGTTTCAGCCTTTTCTATCATCTGGCTTTTGTTTGAACGCATATAGAATAATACACCGACAAGAATCAGTATAATGACAATAATTGCTAAAATGACATACAATACCATATGTTTTCTCCTCCTATTTTATCACTATTCATTATAACGTAAGTTACCTACCCATTAAAAGAGAAAATGAGCTAATCGCCTTAATTATTTAAAATAAGTATTAAATCACTCTCTATTAATAATATGTATAATGTTATCTTCAATAAAGCCTTTTCAATTTAATTGATTGATTACTATTAAAACAGTCTTTATAATAAATGAAAAGTAAAAAGTGAGGTTTTTTTATGTTAGAAGTCAAAGTAACAAATTATGACTTATTACAAAAACAAGTGTTTAGTTTAATTGAAGACGAATCAAATACCATTGCTATTTTAAGTAATGTATCTGCGCTACTAAATGATTCATTAGATCAAATTAATTGGGTAGGGTTTTATTTGATGGAAGAGAATGAATTAATCCTAGGTCCGTTCCAAGGGCATCCAGCTTGTGTACATATCCCTGTTGGTAAGGGCGTGTGTGGTACAGCTGTTGCTGAAAATGAAACGCAACTAGTCGAAGATGTTAATGCCTTTCCAGGTCATATCGCTTGTGATGCAAATAGTAAATCTGAAATTGTAGTTCCTATTCATAAGAATAACAAAGTAATTGGTGTTTTAGATATTGATGCGCCAATTACAAATCGCTTTGGAAACGACGACCAAATAGGTTTAGAAAAAGTTGTAGCGATTATCGAGCAACAACTAACTTAATTTCTACTTATTTTCAACTCAAGAGTTGACAGAACGATATATCATGATACAATACTCTTTGTGTGAATAAACGAAATTAGCAGTTGTATATTAATTGGCTCTATATTGTTCCCGATGCGGGCGTGCCGTGTAACCGTAGCTATGAGGCGAGGACACATAAAACAATATATCCAGTTAAGCATACAACACTCTTTTTTGTTTTTTCATAACAACAAAAAAGATAAAGGAGGAGTCTTATTATGGCTCGATTCAGAGGTTCAAATTGGAAAAAATCTCGTCGCTTAGGTATCTCATTAAGTGGTACTGGTAAAGAATTAGAAAAACGCCCATACGCTCCAGGACAACATGGTCCAAACCAACGTAAAAAAATGTCTGAGTATGGTTTACAATTACGTGAGAAACAAAAATTACGTTATTTATATGGTGTAACTGAAAGACAATTCCATAACACATTCGAAATCGCTGGTAACCAACAAGGTGTACATGGTGAAAACTTCATGCAATTACTTGCTTCTCGTTTAGATGCAGTTGTATATTCATTAGGTTTGGCTCGTACGCGTCGTCAAGCTCGTCAAATCGTTAACCACGGTCACATCGAAGTAGACGGTAAACGTGTTGATATTCCATCATACACACTTAAGCCAGGACAAGAGGTTTCAGTTCGTGAAAAATCTGCTAAATTAGATATCATTGCTGAATCTGTTGAAATCAACAACTTTGTACCTGAGTACTTAGAATTTGATGCAGACAACTTAAAAGGTAAATTCATCCGTATTCCTGAACGTAGTGAATTACCAGCAGAAATTAATGAACAACTTATCGTTGAGTACTATTCAAGATAATTGTCTTCAATAAAAAACACCAACCAAAATGGTTGGTGTTTTTTATTGATATCAGTATTGAAAACCATCTTATATCTTTTAATGTATAGATGGTTAGAACAATGCGGTCAAAATCTAAATATAAAATGGTTTACTTTTCCAACATCTTCTGCCTTTTCGATATGGACTTCGAATCGTTTTCACTTATCTTCTCCCACCTACTTTTAAGTGATTTGAGTTTAATTTGGCATTGTGATTTTTGTATTTTCGTAAATTAAACCCTGGTTGAATAGATTTCAATCTTATTTATAAATTATGCTCTATTTTACTTTTTACTTTTTCCTTTATCATATATAGTATATATGATAAAGGAGTGTTATGAGTGAAAATTAGAGCTTTAGAAGAAACAGATTTAGACTTTGTACATCGTTTAAATAATGAATATGCTAATATGTCCTATTGGTTTGAGGAGCCATACCAATCTTTAAGTGAACTACAATCACTTTATAAAAAACATATTTTAGATGAATCTGAGAGAAGATTTATTATAGAAGAAGAATCAGAACGCATTGGTGTAGTTGAGTTAGTTGAAATTGATTTTATACATAGTAACTGTGAGATTCAAATTATCGTTGATGGCCAATATAGTGGTAAAGGATACGCTTCAAAAGCATTTAAAATGGCTATAGATTATGCTTTTCTAGTATTAAACTTGCATAAAATTTATTTGTTCGTAGACGTCACTAATGAAAAAGCAGTTCATATTTATCAAAAGCAAAATTTTAAAATCGAAGGGACTTTGCAAGAACATTTCTATACACGAGGACAATATAATGATTGTCATGTGATGGGTTTATTGAAAAAGAATTGGATTAGTTATGGTGGACATGAACCACTACAATAATCTTTTTACCTTAATACATTGGTCGTGAAATTTCAAAGTACAACATTTAAAAAGACTGGTTTCTAGTATATGAAATAGAAATCAGTCTTTTATTTATATTTATGTAAATGTACGATTAAAAAATTTTAATTATATCTGCACCAAAATGCTTCATTTTTCTAAAAAATTCGTAACCAACACTTAACGTTTATAGTATTAATGAAATAATAAATTTGGATTATTTGAGATTAAACCATCTACACCTAGACGCTCTAATTTCCTAGCAAGATTTCCATCATTTACCGTATATGGCATTACTTTCAAACCGTTTTGGTGTGCTTGTTTCATAAAAGTTTTAGTCACTAATGAATAGTGAGGGTTAACAAAATCAGCATAAGCTGATATTTTTTTAAATTTAGGCATGTGATACCAATATCGCTTTCTACTTATTAACACACCCAATCGACACCCAAAGCCCTTTTTATACAATACTTCGATAAAGTTTTGATCAAATGATTGTATAATGACTTTATCTTTATTTATGTTATATTGCTCTAATTTATTAAACAAATCATTTTCAATACCTGGATAATTTTTAGGCTGTTTCACTTCAATTAATAGTGTTTGAGGCAATGATTGAATTAACTGCAACACTTCTTCAAATGTCGGTATCAATTGTCTTTCAAACAGGCTATTTTTACTTATTCCAAAATCATATTGTCTTAAAGCGTCCAATGTAGCTGCTTTTATTTTTTCACTGCCATTGGACGTTCTATCAATGGAATCATCATGTATAACAACTAGACAGCCATCTGCTGTTCTATGTAAATCTATTTCTAACATATCGATATTACTTTGTAATGCTGCTTGAAATGCAATCAATGTATTTTCTGGATATTCTGAAGACAATCCTCGGTGTGCAACTAACAAAAGGTTTTGTCGTTCCTCTTTTAATTGCATTAAAATCCTCTCCCCTTTCATTATACGGTAGAATCGTCTAAACTTAAGTTATCATATAATCAACGGAGGTCAATAGCAATGGTTCAACATCAATTTAAAGTTAACACACAATGGTCTGATGGCCGTGAATCTGTAGGAAATCTTATAGGAGATGTCTTAGATGAACAAATATCAATACCAGCAGGTTTAGGAGGTAATGGAACTGGAACTAATCCCGATGAATTACTCGTTTCTGCCGCCTCTTCATGTTATATCATTTCATTAGCAGCAGTACTGGAACGTTCAGGCTTTGATCATATTGAGATACAACAATCTTCAATTGGCTTAGCCATATTTGAAAATGCTAAATTTAAAATGGACTCAATTACACACTATCCAGAAATAACGGTTGACAAAAATCAAAAAGATTTATTAAAAAAGAAACTCCCTAAATTACTAAAAATTGCAGACAACAACTGTATGATATCCAATTCAATTAGAGGCAACGTTGATGTGAAAATAGAGCCCATAATAAAATAATTTTGAATTCATTTTATGTATGACGGAATATGATTACAATAACAATGTATACCCTTACATTTATTTAAAAATGTGTTTATTTTTAATAAATATTAATTTTTGTACTTTTATATTTTCTGAAAATTTGCTAAACTTGACAATCATAAGCAATGGGGGAATTACATATGAACTATTATAATCCTTTATTATTAACACCAGGACCTACACCAGTGCCAGATCAAATATTATACGCAACGCAATTACCTATGGTAGGACACCGTTCTAGCGATTTTGAAGCAATTGCTGAACAGGCATTTAAAGCACTCAAACCTGTCTTTGGTTCTGAAAATGAAGTCATGATACTTACTTCTAGCGGCACAAGTGTGCTTGAAGCGAGTATGTTAAATATTGCAAACCCAGAAGAAGATATTGTTATTATTGTTTCAGGTGCTTTTGGCAACAGATTTAAGCAAATAGCAGAAGCATATTACGATAATGTACATATATTTGAAGTTGAATGGGGACAAGCAGTAAACATACCGGACTTTATAGACTTCTTAAAATCATTAAAAAGAGATATAACAGCAGTTTTTAGCCAATATTGTGAAACTTCAACGGCAGTCTTACACCCTGTTCAGGAATTGGGTACAGCACTAAGAAACTTTGATCAGGATATCTACTTCGTAGTCGATGGTGTCAGTTGTATTGGTGCTGTAGATGTAGATTTAAATCGTGACAATATTGATGTGCTTGTTTCAGGAAGTCAAAAAGCAATTATGCTTCCGCCTGGGTTAGGTTTTGTAGCTTATAACGACCGTGCTAAAGCTCGTTTTAGTCAAGTTACAACACCTAGATTTTATTTAGATTTAAATAAGTATTTAAAATCATTAACAGAGAACTCTACGCCTTTCACACCTAATGTATCTTTATTTAGAGGTGTAAATGCTTATGCTAACCTCATAAATGAAGAAGGGTTGGATCAAGTTATCGCTAGACATTACGCGATACGTGATGCGTTGAGACAAGCATTAAATGCGCTAGATCTAGAATTATTAGTTCAAGACGCTTATGCTTCACCTACTGTTACGGCTTTTGTACCAAAATCCAAAGATGAATTAGACTATATTAAAAATGAATTGAAAAAGCGTTTTGCAATTACGATTGCTGGTGGTCAAGGTCACTTAAAAGGTCAGATTTTACGTATTGGTCATATGGGACAAATATCACCCTTTGATATTTTACAAGTCGTTTCAGCATTAGAAATATTATTAACAGAATTTAGAAATGAATCTTATGTTGGTAAAGCAATTACGCAATATATGGAGGTCGTAAAAGCATATGTATAAAATTTTAGTTTCAGATCCTATTTCACCAGAAGGTTTAAAAAGTTTAACAGAACATAAAGACTTTGAAGTTGATGTCAATACTGAATTAAGCAAAACAGAGTTAGCAGAAACTATTACGAATTACGAAGGACTGATAGTGAGAAGTCAAACACAAGTCACTTCAGATATTATATCAGCGGCACCAAACCTAAAAGTCATTGCACGTGCGGGTGTTGGGGTAGATAATATAGATGTAGATGCTGCTACAAAGCATGGTGTCATCGTTATTAACGCACCTGATGGGAACACCATTTCAGCTACTGAACATTCAATGGCTATGATTTTATCGATGGCACGTAATGTGCCACAAGCACACCAATCGCTTAAAAACGGAAAATGGGATCGTAAAATATATAGAGGAACTGAACTTTATAATAAAACTTTAGGCGTTATTGGAGCCGGAAGAATTGGTATTGGCGTAGCAAAACGAGCGCAAAGTTTCGGTATGAATATCCTTGCTTTTGACCCCTATCTTTCTGAAGACAAAGCCAAAGAACTTAATGTGACACGTGCTACTGTAGAAGAAATTGCTGAGCAAGCAGATTTTGTCACTGTGCATACGCCACTCACACCAAAAACAAAAGGCATTGTTGATAAAGCCTTTTTCGATAAAGCCAAACCAACATTACAAATTATCAATGTGGCACGTGGCGGTATTATTGATGAAGATGCCCTCATTGAAGCGCTGGATGCAAACCAAATTCAAGGCGCTGCAATCGATGTATTTGAAACTGAACCCGCAACCGATTCACCACTGGTAGCACATGATAAAATTATTGTTACACCACATTTAGGCGCTTCAACTGTAGAAGCACAAGAAAAAGTAGCTGTTTCTGTTGCAAATGAAATTGTAGATATCTTTGAACAGGGTAATGTCGTTAATGCGATTAACGCTCCAAAAATGTCTTTCAACGAAATCAATGATGAACTAAAACCATATATTGAATTAAGTAAATTAACTGGTGAAGTAGGCATTCAATTATTAGAGAAAGCGCCACGTGAACTTCAAATTAAGTACAAAGGTGATATTGCAATCGATGATACAAGCTTACTCACTAGAACACTTGTATCTGGCGTTTTACGTCAAGATTTAGCGGAACGTGTTAATTTAATTAATGCTTTAGTATTACTCAATGAACAAGGTGTATCATATAATATAGAGAAAGATACAAAACACCGTGGTTTTAGTAACTATATTGAACTAACATTAATTAATAAAGACACACAAATTAAAATTGGCGCGACAGTATTAAATGGTTATGGTCCTAGAATTGTGCGCATCAACGACTATCCTGTTGATTTCAAACCGGAAAAACACCAACTTGTAATTAACCATAACGATAGACCAGGTATTGTTGGACGTACTGGACAAATATTAGGCGAATATAATATCAATATCGCCTCAATGCATTTAGGCCGTACCAACCAAGGTGGTAATGCACTAATGGTGCTGTCCATTGACCATCCTGTCACTCAAGATGTTATTGAAGCTTTATATGAAATTGAAGGCTTTAACCTTATCAGAAGTGTAGAATTAGATGTGGAATCCAGCATAGAGTTAGATGAAAAAGCGAGCGAGACGTATCATATTTAACAGTTTTAAACTTTAGAAGATAGACGCCTATGCTTCTTAAAGTAAAAGGCACCTTCATTTATAAATTTGAGTGGAGGTGTCTTTTTGTATTTAAATTACCCTGATTTTAAACTTTCATACCCACCTAAAGAAATAACTCGATACTTTAACGCTCTCACTCATACTATTTTTCGCGATACTATTATAAGGGTAGTTAGCGGATCATATATTTAAAGCTGAGACATTTTATTTTGTCTCAGCTTTTTCAACATGTTCATTGTATTTATAAAAGAATTTCTCTAATTTCGCTCACATGATTAACGATATACTCTGCGTCGTAATCTTCTAATTCTTTACGTGCTTTTTGCCCTTTCAATCCAGTTAATGGGCCAATGAAAGTAGCTCCAATCTTTTTAGCACTCAACAAATCAGCTAAAGAATCCCCTACGATAAACACTTCATCTTTATTTACGCGATTTTGCTGGTTTGTTGCATATTTTTTATAATTTTCAAGATAATTACCTTCTAATGTAGCTAAATAACTAAACGGATTAGGCTTCCCTAATGGCTTTAACTCAGGGAAATGTGCTTCTGCTGTCAAAACATCGCTTGCCGTAACAATATGTATATCATCAAACAGTGATTTAATACCTAAACTTTCAAATGGTACTAGCGTTTCTGTTCGAGGTCGTCCTGTAGCAATCGCAATTTGGTAACCAGCGTCTTTCAAATCTTCTAACAACTGTTTCATTTCATTAACTGGTCTAAGCGCAACCTCTTGATAAATATAACCTTGTTTAAAATTAGAACGCTGCGGTTTTTGTTCAACTTCATTATATAATTGGTAACCTAAGTACCATTCCTGATAAATTTCCTGTGCTAACAACCAAAACGGGCTTTTTAATTCAAATAATCCATCATTATCTGTATTTAATTGATCATTCGCATGTGTAACAAGCGCTTGATAAATATGATCTTTACCCGAACTTAAACCGTCTAAAAATGATAGCGGTAGTTCAAAATTAAGCGCTATGTCTGAAATATGTTCACCAAGAAATTGCAGTGTTTGTTCATTGAAATTGTCTGTATCTAATACAATGGATAATTTATCTGTTGATAAAGATTTACATAATTCAATAAAATGAAGAGCAATCACGATAAATAGCATATCCCAGTTCGAGTTTAAACCAAGTGATTTTAACTTGGTTAAAATTTCATCATGGTAAAATACGATATCTCTAATTTCAGATATTTGTTTATCATTTAATGTTTGAAAATTGATACTAGGGTCTATACCAATATAGTCTTTACTCATCAACATTTCATATACTGTTAACGCAGAAACATCAAAACATCTTTCTTCACTTAAAAATACACCATCAACATCAAATAGTACCGACTTCATATGCATTCCTCTCCTTTAATCAGAAAATTCTGATACTACTACATCGTACTATTTACATGTTAAAAGAGCAATGTATTTTTGATAATAATATACGGCAAACAAACTTTATACTTACAACAAAAAATCACGCATAGAAATGAAACGAAATTATAAAAATTCGTTTATTTTTATGCGTGATATTACGTTCTTAAAACATTATTTTATACTACATTAAAATATACTTACGAGTTGTTATTTTCCATTTGAGTTTCTATTTCATCAGCAACCTGTTGTACGTGTGTGCCAATAATAACTTGCGTATTATGTTCACCACTTTTTGTAACGCCTACTGCGCCTGCACCCTTAATCTTAGTTTCATCAATCACGCTGTTGTCATTAAGTTCCATACGTAAACGTGTAGCACAATTTGTTAAAGAAGTAATATTTTCTTTACCGCCTAAGCCTTCTAAGATTTGGCTGGCTGTTTGCGCATATTTGCTTGTTGATGGTGTACTTTCTGTACCATCTCCATCTTGAGCTGTATCACCAGTTGTTGCTTCATCAGATGTAGGATCAGGTAACAAGTTATCTCCACGGCCAGGTGTACTCAGTTTCAACCATTTTATTGCTAACCTAAATACAACATAGTAAATGATAAAGAATACGATACCTTGTACTATTAACATCATCGGATGGTTTGCAACTGGATTAATTAGAGACAATATGAAATCAATTAATCCCGCACTAAATGAAAATCCTGCTGTCCAATGGAACAAAGCGGCAATAAATAATGACAATCCTGTTAATAATGCATGAATAACAAATAGTATAGGTGCTACAAACATAAATGAAAATTCAATTGGTTCAGTAACACCCACGATAAATGCTGAAAGTGCACCAGCAAACATTAAACCATATACACGTTTCTTCTGTTTCGTTTCTGCAGTATGATACATTGCTAGCGCTGCTGCTGGAACCCCAAACATCATTACTGGGAAGAAACCAGCCATATATCGACCTGTTATACCTTTTATTGCGCCATCACCCGTTTGGAATTTTGCAATATCATTAATGCCTGCTAAATCAAACCAGAATACTGCATTTAATGCGTGGTGTAATCCTGTTGGAATTAATAAACGGTTGAAAAAACCATATAAAAATGCGCCACCTGGACCTAAATCCAGTATCCATGTCCCAAACGTAACGATTGCTGAGTATACAACGGGCCAAACAAATAACATAATAACCGCTATAAAAATACTAAAAAATGCGGTCATGATTGGTACTAACCGTTTACCACTAAAGAATGACAATGCTGCCGGCAACTCTGTCTTACTAAATTTATTATAAGTATAAGCTGCGACTAAACCAATAACTAGACCAATTAACACGTTTTGATTGTTCATTTGTTCAAATGCGTCATTCAAAGATGACTGTTTCACACCTAATAATGGTGCTAATTTTTCAGGACTAAGTACGACTGTGGTCAAGAAGAAACCAACCGCCGCTGCAAGTGCCACAGCCCCATCATTTTTCTTAGCCATCCCTAATGCTACACCGATTGCAAATAAAATACCTAATTGTTCAAGAATCGTAGACCCTGCTGTCGAGAAAAAAGCAGCTACAGTCGGCCATATACCAATTGCAGTTAAGGCATTCCCTATACCTACAATAATTGCGGCTGCTGGTAATACGGCAACAGGCAGCATAAGAGATCTTCCCAAACGTTGAAAGAAACTATACATAATTATTCCCCATTTCACAATAAATTCACCCAAAAAATCACCACATGTACAATTTGTCCACGTGGTGAAATGAAAGCGTTATACTTGTTGTTATTGTACATTTTCATAATAACACAAGTTATATTAATTTCGTATATATATTATGATTCAATAGTTAAAAAAATGAGTAAAATTTACTTATTATGTGTTACATACTCATTTAAATCATCTTGTAATTGTATTGTTCTTTTTTCTAATTCTTTAGTTAAATATTCTAATTTTTCATTACGTTTCATGTCTTTTGGTAAATTTTTTGTTTCAATTGGTTCACCAAATCTTATAATTGATTTACCAGTAACTAATCCTTTGATTTCTTTAGGCCCTACATATGCTGCTGGTAAAATAGGTGCTTGTGCCATTAACGCTATCGTTACTGCACCGCGTTTCATTGGCGCGCCTTCATCGTATTTCATACGATGCCCTGTCGGAAAAATTCCAACTGTTTTATTTTCTTTTAATAATTTAATTGGTTTTTTTAATGTACTTGGTCCAGGATTATCTCTATCTACTGGAAATGCATTAAGCGAACTCAAAAATCTACCAAACCATTTATTATAGAAAAGTTCTTTTTTAGCCATATAATGGATTTGATTTGGATAAATAGCCATGCCAAGCATAATAACTTCATTATAACTTTCATGTGTACAAGTTACGACATAACGATGTAATTGTGGAATATGCTCTTTTCCTTGCACTTCTAATGATTTACATATTTTGCGTAAAATAAAATTTAATAAACCGCTAACAAATCTATACATTTTTTCACCTACTTATTTAGCCTTATATTACCCTATTGATTCTATCATTTAGAACATCAATGGACAAGGTAATTTATATTTCAGTCTAAAGTAGTATAATGATATACTAGAAAAAGTTGAGTAAACCTTTCATAATAGGTTATAAAGAATGAATCGGAGGTATAATATGTCAGAATTTAATAATGATCAGAACTCAAATAAAAAACAACCTGATGAAGAAATATCAAAATACACACAACCCAACTATAGTAAACGATCAAAACCCAAATTCCCATGGTTTAAAACTGTACTCGTCGCACTTGTAGCAGGTATTCTTGGTGCACTGATTGTCTTAGGTGTGGGGAAATTTATGGAAAGTACAGTATTAGACGATAATGGGTCATCAGTAAAGGAAACAAGTGATAGTAGTAGCGCTGGTAATTCCTTAGATGGAAAAAGCGAGAAATACGATTCGGTAAATCAAATGATTACTGATGTATCCCCCGCCATTGTAGGTGTAATTAATATGCAAAAAGCTCAAAATTTAGACGATTTGCTTAAAGGTAAAACAGGTAAATCAGAAGAAGCTGGCGTTGGATCTGGTGTAATTTATCAAAAAAATAACGGCTCAGCTTATATCGTTACAAATAACCATGTCATTGATGGTGCAAGTGAAATTAAAGTTCAATTACATAATTCTAAGCAAGTCGATGCTAAACTAATTGGCAAAGATGCACTTACGGATATTGCAGTATTGAAAATAAATGAAACGAAAGGTACAAAAGCGGTAGAATTTGCTAATTCTTCCAAGGTAAAAACTGGTGACAGCGTATTCGCTATGGGCAACCCGCTTGGCTTAGAATTTGCAAACTCTGTGACGTCTGGTATTATTTCAGCTAGCGAACGAACAATCGACACACAAACTTCAGCTGGTGCTAATAAGGTAAACGTACTACAAACAGATGCAGCAATTAACCCTGGTAACTCAGGCGGGGCATTGGTTGATTTAAATGGTAATTTAGTTGGTATTAATTCAATGAAAATAGCGAACGAACAAGTCGAAGGCATTGGTTTTGCTATTCCAAGTAATGAAGTCAAAGTGACTATTAAAGAATTAGTTAAGAATGGCAAAATTGATCGCCCTTCAATCGGTATCGGTTTACTTAATTTAAGCGAAATTCCTGATGAGTATAAAAAGCAATTAAATACTGATAGAAAAGATGGTATTTATGTAGCAAAAGTATACGCTGATAATGATCTAAAAGAAGGAGATATTATCACTAAAATTGATGATGAAGAAGTAAAAGAGGATACAGATTTACGCTCTTATCTATATGAACATAAAAAACCTGGAGATACAGTTAAATTAACTGTAGAAAGAAAAGGTGAAACACAAACTGTTGATGTAACATTAAAAGAACAAGCCGTTCCTTTTAATTAAATGAGTGTTATAAATACTTAAAGGCACCAAATCATAAATATGATTTGGTGCCTTTATTGTATTTTATAACTGTGTTCAGATAATAAAATACGCCCTAAGCATAAAGCCATATTTCAATATTTTTATTACACCTATATATCAAACTTCTGAAACCAATATATACTGATATAGACGACTTCTACGCTTAGTAACTATTATTAGAAACAGCACGACGTATTTTTGTATTGCTGAACGTGTTACTTTTTATAAACGATGGTATGTTCAACTTTCACACTTATTTATAACTAACCATAAAGTATTTTTTCTTGCCTCTACGTACAATAGTAAATTCATTCTCGATTTTATCTTCATTTGACAATTCAAAATTTAAATCTTGTTGTCTTTCTCCGTTAATATAAATAGCACCATTATTTACATCTTCACGTGCTTGTCTTTTAGAAGAAGCAATGCCTGTTTCCACAATTGCTTCCACGATGTTCGTCGTTTGATGATCTAATTCGACTTGAGGCACATCTTTAAAGCCTTCTTTTAATTCTCTAGCTGAAAGTGATTTCAAATCACCTGAGAATAAAGCTTGAGAAATCCTGATGGCATCATCTAATGCTGCTTGGCCATGAATGAATCTAGTAACATTTTCAGCTAATGCTTTTTGAGCTTCACGTAAATGAGGTGCCTCATTCAATGAAGTTTCTAGTGTATCTATAGCTTCTTTACTTAAAAACGTAAAGTATTTTAAGAATTTAATAACATCTGCATCTGTAGTATTAATCCAAAATTGATAAAATTCGTAAGGGCTTGTCTTATCGGCATCTAACCATATTGCGCCACCTTCAGTTTTACCAAATTTCTTACCATCAGATTTAACTACTAATGGAATTGTAAGTCCAAACGCTTCAGTTTCTCCATACATACGACGCATCAATTCTATACCACTTGTGATGTTACCCCATTGGTCTGAACCACCTACTTGAATCCTACAATTATACGTTTTATTAAGATGCCCGAAATCAATCGCTTGTAAGATAGTGTAAGTAAATTCAGTAAATGAAATACCATGTTCTAGACGCGTTTGGATAGAATCTTTACCTAACATATAGTTGACACCCACGTGTTTACCATAATCTCTTAAAAAATCTATTAATGATATTTGGCCAAGCCAATCTTTGTTATTAACTAATTTTGCACCTTTATCTGTACCAAATTCAAAAATTTTATGCATTTGTTCACTTATGCCTTGCACATTTAATTCAACTTGATCTTCTGTTTGTAATTTTCTTTCTTCTGATTTACCTGAAGGATCACCAATCATTCCTGTTCCGCCACCAATTAATACGAGCGGACGATGACCATGCTCTTGAAAACGACGTAAAGTCAAGAACGGCAATAAATGGCCAATGTGTAAACTGTCTGCTGTTGGATCAGCCCCACAATACAGTGTGACCTGCTCTTTATTTAGTAAGTTTTCAATACCCGTTTCATCCGTTTGTTGATAAATCAAACCTCTCCATTTTAAATCTTCAATTAACGTATTTGTCATTGCATTCGCCTCCTAATTTAATTATGATAAAGTTTTGAATAGAATTCATTTGCATCACTTAAAATTTTAACCGCGTAATTTTAGAGAACACAAAAAAGCGCCCTTACATTTTTTGTAAGGGCGCAAACGCACGGTACCACCATACTTTAAGTCAAACAACTCTATTAATGATACGTTCATTAACTAAAACGTTTGGATAATTACTTATCAAAAGGTGTATTCATATAAGGACCAACGCTAGTTCACAGCAACCACTAACTCTCTGTAGATGATACATTATATTACTTCTCCTCTATCCAAAAACGATATCGAATTGTATTTATTATAATTAACTCTAATTTAAAAGTCAACTCTATATATTATGATATAATATTGTTTAAATAAGGAGGTCCACGATGAAAAATCATGCATATGAGAGCCACATTGAAGAAAATAAACAACATATAAAACTAAATCAATTTGAATTTATTTATAAAAAACTCAAACATTTTTTCGTAGGTTTATTTTCCATATTTGGTTGCACTTTGCTTATTTTACTTGCCATATCTGTATTTTACTTTCAAAGTTTAACCAAAGAAGCTACCCATATGTCAGATGCTGAATTAAAGTCCAAGCTATTAGTTATTTCTGGAAATGAAGCAATCAATTATAACAGCGATAACCTACTCGTAGAGTATAATAATTCTATGAATTCGCTCATCGTTGGCCCAAAACATGTTAACAACAATGTGATCAAAGCTTTAACAGCCTCAGAAGACAGTTTATTTTTTCGACATAATGGCATTTTACCAAAAGCTGTTTTACGAGCTATAGGACAAGATATATTCAATTCTAGCGATGCTACAGGTGGCAGTACAATCACACAGCAACTTGTTAAAAATCAAATACTTACAAATCAAAAAACTTATAATCGTAAAGCAAATGAGCTTGTACTTTCCATGCGTGCTGAAAAAATTTTAACTAAAGATGAGATATTGTACACATATTTGAATATTGTTCCATTTGGTCGTGATTATAATGGGTTAAACATTTCAGGTATAGGATCAGCTTCTTTCAGTTTATTCGGCAAACCAGCAGAAGATCTAAATATTGCTGAATCTGCGTATATCATTGGTCTACTGCAAAGTCCTTACTACTACACGCCTTATAATGAAGATGGATCACTTAAACCTAATCATCAAATTCAAATCGGCTTAAATAGACAACATTACGTATTAAAACGCATGCTAGTAGAAAACAAAATTACACAATATGATTATGTTCGTGCGGAACGTTACGATATTAAATCTCGATTAATGACAAAGTAAAAAAAACAACAAAGCAATCATATTTTCAATATGATTTTGTTAGCTTGACAAGATTTCGATAACTAGAAATAAGACTATAAATATCTACAACATAAAACAACCGAGGCGCCACTGTGCCTCGGTTGTTTTATGTTATAATCACTAAATTAGAATAGACCTACTGCGTGACCATCATCAGTAACGTCCATATTTAATGCAGCTGGTTTCTTAGGCAATCCAGGCATTGTCATAATCGCACCAGTTAGTGCTACGATAAATCCTGCACCTGTTTTAGCTTCTAGCTCGCGAATTGTAATTTCAAATCCTTCTGGTGCACCTAATAATGATGCATCGTCAGAGAATGAATATTGTGTTTTAGCCATACATACAGGATAATTATCCCAACCATTTTCTTTAAATTGTTTTAATTGTTTTTGTGCTTTACTGCTAAACGTTACTTTGCTGCCACCATAAATTTCTTTTACAATCGTTTCAATTTTATCTTCAAGTGGTTGGTCTAGTTCATATAAATGTTTGAAATTTTGTGGTTGGTTAATCACTTCTAATACTTCATTAGCTAAATCGAGACCGCCTTGGCCACCTTTTTCCCAAACCTCAGTTAAAGCAAGACGGACGCCATTTTCTTTCGCCCATTCTTGTACAAACTTCGTTTCTTCATCTGTGTCGTGAACAAATGCGTTCAATGCAACAACCGGTTCTAAACCGTATTTTTTTACATTGTTTACGTGGCGTTCTAAGTTTACGATACCTTTTTTCAATGCATCCACGTTTTCTTCTTTAAGATTGTCTTTTGCAACGCCGCCATGCATTTTAAGCGCACGGATAGTAGCAACAACCACAACTGCCGAGGGTTCGAATCCTGCTTCACGTGCTTTAATATTGATGAATTTTTCAGCACCTAAGTCTGATCCAAAACCAGCTTCTGTTACGACGATATCAGCCAATTCTCTTGCTGTTTGTGTTGCAAGAATTGAGTTACAGCCATGCGCAATATTTGCAAACGGCCCACCATGTACTAATGCTGGTGTACCTTCGATTGTTTGGACTAAATTAGGTTTAATTGCATCTTTTAGTATCATTGCTAAAGCGCCTTCAACTTTTAAATCTGCTACTGTAACTGGCTTACGATCTCTTGTATAACCAATTGTAATATTACTGATTTTAGCTTTTAAGTCATTAATATCGTTAGCTAAGCATAAAATAGCCATAATTTCAGAAGCTACTGTAATGTTGAACCCATCTTCACGGGGCACACCTTGTGTTGGCCCACCTAATCCTACGATGACATTTCTTAAAGCGCGATCATTCATGTCTAAGACGCGTTTCCATTCAATACGTCTTTGATCAATACCTAATTCATTTCCTTGATGAATATGGTTGTCAATAAATGCTGATAACGCGTTGTTTGCTGTTGTAATAGCATGGAAGTCACCGTTAAAGTGTAAATTAATATCTTCCATTGGCAGCACTTGAGCATAACCGCCACCAGTTGCGCCGCCTTTAATACCAAATGTAGGCCCTAACGCAGGTTCACGCAAAGCAACCATTACATTTTTCTTTAATTGATTAAAAGCGTCAGATAAACCAACTGTAACTGTTGATTTACCTTCACCTGCAGGTGTTGGACTCATAGCAGTTACTAACACTACTTTCCCTTTATCATCTTTTTGTTTAACTTGGTTGATATCAATCTTAGCTTTGTAATGTCCGTATGGTTCTAAAGCATTGGTAGGAATACCTACTTTTTCAGCAATATCCCCAATTGGTTGTAGTGTTGATTGATTAGCAATATCTAAGTCTGATAAATGTGCCAAATGTATTCGCCCCTTCTTTTATAAATTTTAACCACATATGAAAAAAGTAAAATTTCATGCTGTGATTCAAAATTCCTTACATATTCATATTAACTAAATAAAGTTGTATTGTCGATTAATAGAGATAGCGCTTTCAAAATTATAAGCTACTTTTGTTACAATAATGGATAATAAAACATTTTAAATGTATTATTACAATAAAAACGTGCTTCATTTCTAAATTTTAAAAGCAGATTTTAAAATTCATCAATAAAGCACATTTTAAAGTTAATAGTAAATTTGAAACAATTATTTTATGTTTTTTCTATAATTAATCTTCCATTGTACTTAAGTCGCCTTCTGGTAAATCAAGTTCCCACGCTTTTAACACGCGACGCATGATTTTACCGGAACGTGTTTTTGGTAATTTGTCTTTAAACTCGATTTCACGAGGCGCAGCATGTGCTGCTAAACCTTCCTTAACGAACTTACGAATTTCCTCTTTCAATTCATCACTTGCTTCAAATTCAGGTCGTAAAGCTACAAACGCTTTGATAATTTCTCCTCGAACTGGATCAGGTTTACCTATCACGCCTGCTTCAGCCACTGCATCATGTTCGACTAACTTAGATTCGACTTCAAATGGGCCGACACGTTCTCCCGCTGTCATAATTACATCGTCAACGCGTCCTTGAAACCAGTAATACCCATCTTCATCTTTATAAGCAGAATCCCCTGATACATACCAATCGCCTATAAAGTAAGAGTCGTATTTTTCAGGGTTATTCCAAATTGAAATCATCATAGATGGCCAACCTTTCTTGATGGCAAGATTTCCCATACGGTTAGCTGGTAATTCATTTCCCTGATCATCAATAATTGACGCTTCAACACCAGGCAATGGTTTGCCCATTGAGCCCAATTTCACATCCATGGACGGATAATTCACAATCATATGCCCGCCTGTTTCAGTCATCCACCACGTATCGAGAACACGTAAACCGAATACGCCTTTTGCCCATTTAATCACCTCTGGGTTTAACGGTTCTCCAACCGATAAAATACTTTTTAAAGATGATAAATCAAATTTTTCAACAATATCATCCCCGGCGCTCATTAACATTCTTAACGCTGTTGGAGCTGTATACCATATTGTCACTTTAAATTCTTCTATCATACTATACCAAGCTTCTGGAGAGAATCTGCCTCCAGCGATGCAATTCGTAATACCATTCAACCAAGGACTGAATATGCCATAAGATGTACCAGTTACCCAACCTGGATCTGCAGTACACCAATAAACATCATCATCTTTAAAATCAAGGACATATTTACCAGAAATATAATGAACTAACATAGCTCTTTGTGCATGTAATACACCTTTTGGTTGTCCAGTTGATCCTGAAGTATAATGTAGGATGAGTCCATCATCTAAATTTAGCCATTCTGTATCAAATTGGTCACTCGCTTTTTCAAGTTCTTTATTAAAGTCTACGTATTCACTCTGAACAACATCGTCAACAACAACAATTTTTTCTAAATTTGGTAATTTGTCTTTGGGTATTCTTGGCAATAAATTATTTGTAGTGACGATTACGCTTGCCTCACTATTTTCTAAACGATCACCAACCGCTTTTTCCATAAACGCTTCAAATAATGGTCCGACAATAGCACCTATTTTCAAAATACCAAATAATGCAAAATATAGTTCAGGTGTTCTGGGCATAAAAATAAATACACGATCACCTTTTTCAACATTGCCTTTATCTTTTAAAACATTTGCTGCTTTATTTGATTTTGATTTCATTTCATTGAAAGTAAAACTTTCTTGTCGCTTATCATCTTTATAATGTAAAGCTACTTTTTCTCCTTTACCTTCATCCACATGGCGATCAATACATTCATGTGCCATATTTATTTTGCCTGTGTCATACCATGAAAATGCTTTTTCAACTTCTTTCCAATCGAAATTGTTGTATTGCTTTTCATAGTTATGAAGGTTGAAATTTCCTTCTTCCCCTTTATATACTTCTACTTTCATTGTAAATCCCCCTCTTAATGAAATCGCTTGCTTAAAAAATATTATAACTAATAAAATCGCAATTTTCAAAATAATCGGTGTAAACGGGTACAATATCGTGTTAATTTACGCTCATATCCCTTATAATATAATTATTAAAGATTGCATACTATATTCATTTGCGGTAGTTTGGAGTGAAAAAATGGAACATATAAAAACGTATCAATCTCAGACTTTTCATTTAGATAAAGGCACATTTATTATTGAAGGTCCAGTGTCAAGGATTCACCTCGACTCAATGACATTTGATGACGGACTTACTGCATTTCGTCAACCTGAAGATCAATTTGAAGCGGTTAAAGAAATTAGTGAGCTAGCAGAAGGACGAATTTTTATACTTCGAAATAATCAACATATCGTCGGTTATGTCACTTATCATTACCCAGACCCATTAGAGCGATGGTCTAGTGGGAATCTTGCATATTTAATTGAATTAGGTGCGATTGAAATCAGTTTACCCTATAGACATTTACATCTAGGTAGCGAACTAATTAAAATTAGTTTAGCAGCAGATGAATATGAAGATTACATTGTTTTAACTACTGAATATTATTGGCACTGGGATTTTAAAAATTCTGGTCTTGATGTTTTTGAATATAAAAAATTAATGCAAAAATTAATGGGTTATGGGGGCCTAGAAATCTTTGCGACAGATGATCCTGAAATCACAAGCCATCCTGCCAATTGTTTAATGGCAAGAATAGGCTCACGCATTACTATTGAGCAGTTACAAGCGTTCGATGATATTCGATATATGAATCGCTTTTTCTTTTAAAGGGGAGTAAAAAATAAATGAACAATACCCAACAAACTGGTTATGTTTATTCAAATGAAATATTACAATACCGATTTAGTAATCAACATCCATTTAATCAAATGAGATTAAAATTAACAACAGAATTATTAAAAGATTTAGGTTACTTAAAGCCAGAGCATATCATTCAACCACGCATAGCTACAGATAATGAACTCAGCTTAATTCATAGTTTTGATTATATACAAGCTATTAGACGTGCTTCTCATGGCATTTTAAATGACTCTGAAGCTAAAAAATATGGTTTAGATGGCAGGGACACTTTGCAGTTTAGAATGATGCATAAACACAGTGCACGCATTGTAGGCGGCGCATTAAATTTAGTGGATAAAATCATGGATGGTTCTATAACCAATGGTTGTCATCTAGGCGGAGGCTTACATCATAGTTTACCTGGTCGCGCAAATGGTTTTTGTATTTATAATGATGTTGCAATTACAATCGCCTACCTTATTAAGAAATACTGTTTACGAGTCCTTTGTGTGGATACAGATGCGCATCATGGCGATGGAACACAATGGAGTTTTTATACGAACGATCAAGCGCTCATTTATTCTATCCATGAAACTGGTAAATTTTTATTTCCTGGATCAGGTCATTATACAGAGCGTGGTAATGAGCAAGGCTTTGGCTATACAGTTAATATTCCGCTTGAACCTTATACTGAGGATGATTCATATCTTGAAGTATTGAATCAAACACTGGAACCTGTGGTTGCATCATTTAAACCAGATATCATTGTCAGTGTGCATGGTGTCGATATTCATTATTTAGATCCGCTCACACATATGAACTGTACGTTAGATGCACTTTATGAGATACCTTATAAAATTAAGCAATTGGCCGATAAATACACTGATGGTAAGGTCATCATGTTTGGTGGCGGAGGTTATAATATATGGAAAGTCGTGCCTCGTGCTTGGACACATGTCTTTCTTGCTTTAATTGGTGAAGATCAACAAAATGGTCAATTACCAGAAAAATGGTTGTCAAAATGGTCGCCATACGCGACTTGTGATTTACCAAATACTTGGGAGGATGAAAAGTTAGATTACCAAATTATCCCTCGCCGACAAGAAATAAGCGCTATAAATATGAAACACGCAACACAAGTATTAAGCTGGTTCAAATAAATTCTAACAGTTTATTAGATGCTACATAAAAAGGAAACAGAAATTTGCTATACCTGTATCATTATGCCATTCATCTACCACATATAAGCTAAACGAGACTATGACATTAACACGTCATAGCCTCGTTTATTTAAATTATTTAGTTGTCCCTCTATATTCAATTCTATGAGGTAAAATTACATTAGGTTCTTCAATCTCTTCTTCGTTCATATATTTAGTTAATAATCTCATACCAACTGCGCCTATATCATATAATGGTTGAATCACACTTGATAATTGTGGTCTAACCATTTCTACTAAGCGTGTATTATTAAAACTAACAATTTGTAAGTCTTCAGGAACTATTACGCCCTCATCTTGTGCTGCATGCACTAAACCAATAGCTTGTTCATCACTAATTGACAATATCGCATCCGGTTTCCCAGATTTTAATGCCTCAAATGCACGCAATCCATCTTTATAAGTTTCATTTCCATTAAAAATCAATTGATCATCTAATGTAAGTTGATTAGCTGATAATACATCTTTTAGACCTTCTAATACATCTTCTTGTGCTTTTTTAGAATAATCTCCACCCACGAACGCAAAACGTTTTGCACCTTTTTCAATTAAGTGCTCTGTAATTTCTTTTGCTGCAGTTTGAAAATCAATATTAACAGATGAAATACCTTCATCTTTCCCATTAGTTCCTGATACAACTACTGGCACAGATGATTTATTAATCAATTCCTTAATTTCTTCAGAAATTGTACCACCTAAGAAAATAATACCATCTACTTGTTTACTTAATAGATTATTGAATATTTCTTTCTCTTTATTTGGGTCATTATCCGAATTTGAAATAATAGAGTGGTACTTATACATTGTAGCAATGTCTTCTAAACCACGTGCGAGTTGGGAATAGTATACATTTGAAATATCTGGAATAATTACGCCAACCGTTGTTGTACGTTTACTTGCCAAACCTCTTGCTACTGCGTTTGGTCGGTAATTTAATTTTTTAATAACTTCATTTACTTTATCTCGTGTTTCTGGTTTTACATTTTGGTTACCATTTACGACACGTGAAACAGTAGCCATAGATACTCTAGCTTCTCTAGCTACATCATATATTGTAACAGTCATAAACATCCTCCTTGAAAGCGATTTCTTTATTATTATAATCTGTTTTCATAACATTTTCAAAGTTTACCATATTTTTCGTAAATGTAAAATCATTTTGTTTTGAATGTCATAATTATGTCATTTTCATGATAATTTATTTTATATTAATAGAAAAAAGCTATTTTTTGTTAATATTTTAAAACTCCATAAATTTCCTGATTAATTCCTATTATTAACGTGCTCTTTTATACTGTTTATATTCAACATTAAAAACTCCTACCTGTCCGCTACAGAAATAGAGAACAAATAGGAGCTATTCAGTGATTTTATTTTAATTGTTTATTATTATACATATCAGCTAACGGCTTAATTTCGTTATAGAAGTTTTCAAATTCATTTAAATCCATTTGTTGACCACTATCACTAAGTGCTACCGAAGGATCTGGATGAACTTCTGCCATAATACCATCTGCACCTACTGCTAAACCTGCTTTTGCTGTTGGTAGCATAATATCTTTGCGCCCTGTACTATGCGTTACATCTACTAATACTGGTAAGTGTGTGCCTTGTTTTAAAACAGGTACAGCAGAAATATCTAATGTATTTCTAGTAGCTTTTTCATATGTACGGATACCACGCTCACATAAAATGATATTTTCATTACCTTGAGAAGCAATATATTCAGCTGCGAAAATAAATTCTTCAATCGTAGCAGCTAAACCACGTTTTAAAAGAACTGGTTTTTTAGAGCGTCCAGCTTCTTTTAATAATTCAAAGTTTTGCATGTTACGGGCTCCGATTTGGAACACATCTAAGTATTGATCTGCAACTTCAAAATCTGCAGGATTAACAATTTCACTTATTACATTTAGATTATATTTATCTTTTGTATTTTTAAGTATTTTAAGTCCTTCTTCACCTAGTCCTTGGAAATCATAAGGTGATGTGCGTGGTTTAAATGCACCGCCTCTAATGAATTTCTCACCTTTGGCTTGTAAATTGGCAGCAACCGTATCTACTTGTTCTTGAGATTCTACTGAACATGGACCAAATACAAATGATTTATTGCCATCTCCAATAATGCCGCCATTATCAAATTGAACAATTGTATCTTCAGGTTTTAATTTTCTAGATACATATAAATGTTTTTCATTCTCTGATTTTTGTAAGTCAGTAGAGGCTTTAAAAATTTCTTTGAATAATTGTTTGATCACATTATCATTAAATGGACCTTCATTTTTATCTAAAAGTTGATTAATCATTTCTTTTTCGCGTTGAGGGTCGTAAACCATTGTACCTTGCTTACGTTTTTCTTCACCAATTTTTTGAGCAATCTTACCTCTTTTAGATAAAAGGTCTAATATCTGTTCATTAATTCCAACAATTTCGTCTCTGTATTCTTGTAATTTGTCTGTCATTTTAGTCACCTCTATGAAAATTTTAAATCGATATTTTATTCTGCTTTAAAGCGATAAAATATTTATTAAACGTAATTCTAACAATAACTGTTTATAAGTTCAAGTATGATTATCAAAAAAGTCACTTTAAAAGTGAATAAGTCTTATAATAACTGAATTTTCTGTTATTTACTAGTTGTATTTTACACTATTACAAAATTTTATCTTAAAATTAATAATTCCAAGCTTAAATAGTGATATATTTCACTATTTGTTATAATAAATCAATAACAGTAACACCAAAATACCACTTTGACGACACTTTTCTTATTCTTATCAATTTACAAAAGTTAAAATATAACAATAGCATAAGTATTTTCCAGTTTATCTCAATATGCGCAGCAGTTTATCAAAAAGTCATGCACTGCCGGTTTATTGCGATTTGAAGATAACATATATTTAAATTGTATTGTAATTATTTTATAAATTTAAAAAGTAGCTAATCAAAATCTTACAACTTTGGTTTCATGGCTTGCATGACTCATTGTTTAGTATAACAATACTATCACCTATTACTTTGGTATGCGATAGGAGCATCAAATCTCTCCATATTAGATATATAGCTTAATGGTTTATCTAAAAAATAATATGATAACTTATATTAAAAGCCTCTAATTTTGCTAATAATCAGCAGCCCATTATAGAAAAAAGCGGGACAAAAACCAATTTATTAAAAGGTTTTGTTATCCCGCTCTATATATTTTCCATAACGATAAAAGCATTTAATCATTAAACGTTCGTTTGTCAATTTTACTTTTAGCTTTTTCAGTTTTCTTACTTTGTAATCTATTTTTAGAATACGTTGGTGTTTCATTTTCTGTTTGAGAATCAGAAGTGTTATCAGCGATTTTAGCTTCATTACTTATACCTTTTTCAGCTTCATCGTGAACAATAATTCCATCTTTAAAAGATACGCTATTGTGTGTTTGTTTAACGCGTTGTTCTGCAGCTTGAGGCTTAGCATTTTTGGTAGTTTGTTTAGCTTTGTCTGCAGAATTTTCTACTTTATTGCTAGATTCTACTGCGTTATCTATTTTTTTAGTAACTAAATTAGGTACATTATTATTTACTTTCGATGTTAAAGTTTCAGGTTTTAAAAGGTCAGCTGTATTTTTAGCTACTTTTGGATTTTTAGCTATTGCATCACGTTTTTGACTTGCTGCTATAGCTAAACCGGATGCAGTCACAGTGCCGGCAACAGCTGCTTTGATATGGTTATCTTCATCTTTTTTTGTCTCTTTTTTAGTAACTAAATTAGGCACTATACGATTTGGATTAGATTTTACGCCTTCTTCAGCTATTAATTCAGATGTGTTTTTTGAAACTTGAGTGTTGTTATTTAATATTTTCTTTTTCTCTTTAGCAACAGTTGCTAAATTGTTAGGTGATATGATACTATTACGCGATGTTTCCTTAGATGATGAAATCGTAGAAGCGTCTGATAAATTATGATCTTCTGCTTCTTCTTTTACCGCATCTTTTTGAGCTTCTATTTCACGCTCAGTTGGTTCTGCTTGCTCATTGATGTGGCTTAATTGCTCTGCTGCATTCATGGATTGCTGCTTACTCATTTCCTCCTGTGCTTGAGGTGATGTGTCTGCTAAATTATGATCAGAAGTTTCTTGTTGAATTGCAACTTTTTGTGCATCTAATTCATTGTGTGTAGTTGTTGTATCCTTTATTTGTGCAACTTGACGTTCTGCTGCTGCTTTTTCATTTTCAGTTTGTTCAACTAAGTTTGACTTAAATTTTTGATTAGCTTTCGGAACAGATGTATCACTTTGACGTGATTTACTAATAGAAATTAATCCAACAGTTGAACCTATAACTGCACCTACAATAAATCCATAGACAAATACGTTTCTAGCCCCAGAAGTAAAATAGTCTTCTACTTCATAACTTTCTAAATTTCTTTCATAATCATCTCGGTTATAGTACTTCATAATTGAATGCCTCCTATAACAAATGCACTTAAATAAGTTTATACCTCATTTAAGTGCATTTGTTTTTTAAGTATATAAATGATTAATGGTCAACACGTGTAGTGTAGCTGTGATCTGCGTCATTTGCGACACTACTTGTTTTGTATTTTGCACTTTCTCTACGATTTTTTCTATTTTGCCATTTGTCAGCAACTTCCATTGCCACATTTGACCATTGTACCACTTGAGAAATTTTATCTTCGTTTTGAGAAATGTTGTGCGTAATTGAATTTGTAACTCGATCAACAGAACCATTTAATGTTTGAACTGAATCCCCGATGCCTTTAACTGCATCAACGACAGAGTTTAAACGATCTGATTTATCTTGAATATCTTCAGTTAAGCGATTTGCTTTATGAAGTAAGTCTGTAGATTCACGTGTAATCCCTTGAATTTGTCCTTCCACGCCATCAAGTGTTTTTGCAACGTGATCTAAATTTTTCTTAACTGAAACTAATACGACAACGATACCAATACATAAAATTAAAAATGCAATCGCTGCAACGATTCCAGCTATAGGTAAAATCCATTCCATTAAAAACGCCTCCTAAAAAACATATGTTGTTATTTAATATAAATACCCCCATCATTTTAACATAAACATATTAAAATGAGGTAGTTACACCAATATTTTCCATGTATGCACGCTGGATTTTTTGAATATCGCCCGCACCCATAAATAAAATAACTGCATTACTATAATCTTCTAAAACATTTACAGTGCTTTCATCAATAAGCGTGGCGCCTTCAATCCTTTTAACTAAGTCTTGAATCGTTAAATCCCCATTATTTTCTCTTATTGAACCAAAAATTTCACATAAAAATGTTTTATCAGCAAGACTTAAACACGCTGCAAATTCCTCTAAAAAGGCTTGCGTTCGACTAAAAGTATGCGGTTGGAAAACAGCTATAACTTCCTTGGTAGGATATTTTTTTCGTGCTGTTTCAATTGTAGCACTAATTTCTCTCGGATGGTGTGCATAATCATCAACTAATACTTGTTGGCCAACTTTGGTTTCGTTAAATCTGCGTTTAACACCGCCGAAGGTTTCTAGTGCTTCTTTAATGTTAGCAACATTTAAGCCTTCCAAATAACTGATCGCTATTACAGCTAACGCATTTAAAATATTGTGATCACCAAATTGCGGTGATAAAAAAGAATCATAATACACTTTATCGATATAGACATCAAATTGTGTGCCTTTTTCACTGAATTGTATATTATCTGCATAAATATCGTCATTTTCAGAAAAACCGTAATAATAAATAGGTACATCTGCTTTTAATTTGCGCAGATGCGTATCATCACCCCAAGCAATAATCGCTTTTTTTACATTGCGTGCCATTTCTTGAAAAGCATTGAATACGTCATCAACATCTTTAAAATAATCCGGATGATCAAAATCAATATTAGTCATTATTGCATAGTCTGGATGATAACTTAAAAAGTGTCTACGGTATTCACATGCTTCAAACGCAAAGTAATCACTCGCCGGTATACCTAAGCCTGTACCATCACCAATTAAGAATGAGGTTTTTTTGTCTCCATTCATAACATGTGATAACAGCCCAGTAGTAGAAGTTTTGCCATGCGCACCTGTAACTGCAACTGAAGTGTATTGATTGATAACATGTCCTAAAAAATCATGGTAACGAATAACTTTTAAATTTAAATCATGCGCTCTTATTACCTCTTCGTGTGTATCAGGAAAGGCGTTACCTTGAACAATGACCATATCTTCTTTTATATTATCTGCATCAAATGGTAAAATTTCTATACCTTTGTTTTTTAATGCTATTTCTGTAAAAACATAATTTTTTATATCTGATCCTTGTACTTTATGACCAAGATCATGCATAATTTGTGCTAATGAACTCATACCGGCGCCTTTAATGCCGACAAAATGAAAATGTGTCATTGTAACACTCCTTTATCTCTATATTAATTCTCATTCAAATCAGACTCTGTGATGTATACATCTCTAGGTTTTGAACCATTTGCTCCTGAAACATAACCTAATTGTTCTAGTTGATCCACAATTCTAGCGGCTCGATTGTATCCTATTTGGAAATGTCTTTGTATTAATGAAGTAGAAATATGACCTTCTTGTAACATAAATCGACAAACATCCTCGAATAAATCGTCTTGCGGTTGGCTTTCTACTTTTTTCAATAATTCTTTTTCTTCAAAAAGATAATCAGGGTCTCGCTGTTGTTTAATAAAATCAACGACCTCATCAATTTCTTCATCAGATACAAACGTTCCCTGCACACGTATAGGTTTGTTCATACCGCTGCCTAAATAAAGCATATCGCCATAACCTAGCAAACGTTCTGCTCCCCCACTATCTAGAATGGTACGAGAATCTACGCTTGAAGAAACCATAAAAGCAATACGTGTTGGTATATTCGCTTTGATTAAGCCAGTAATTACATTTACAGAAGGTCTTTGCGTAGCCACAAGCATATGAATACCACATGCACGTGCTTTTTGAGCAATACGCGCAATGGATTGTTCTACTTCTTGTGGTGCCATCATCATTAAATCTGCTAGTTCATCAATAACGATTACTATTTTGGGCATTCTATCTTCATAATTCGCTTTTTTATTAAAAGCAGTAATATTTCTCACATGGTATTTAGCAAATACTTTGTAACGACGTTCCATTTCTTCTACTGCCCATTTTAAACTTTGAGTAGCAGCTTTAACATCAGTAATCACAGGCGACACTAAATGAGGCAACCCATTATATGGCGCCAATTCTACCATCTTAGGATCAATGAGTAATAATCTTAACTCTTCAGGATGATTTTTATACAACAATGACATTAAAATACTGTTAATAGATACTGATTTACCAGAACCCGTTGCGCCTGCAATTAATGCATGAGGTGTTTTAGCTATATCCATAACGAGTGGTTCATTATTAATTCGAAGCCCCATAGCAACTGTTAATTTAGATTCTGCATTTTTAAATGTAGTGTCTTCTATAATGGAACGTAAATTAACAGGTGTAGATGATTGGTTTGGCACTTCAATGCCTACTAAACTTGTACCTGGGATAGGCGCTTCAATACGTATATCTTTGGCTGCTAACGCCATTTTGATATCATCCTGTAAATTGGTAATTCTAGAAACTTTTACTCCTTTTTCTACAGATAATTCAAAACGCGTTACACTTGGTCCTTCTGTAACTGTTTGAACTTCAGCTGGCACGTTAAAGTAATAAAAAGCTTCATTTAATTCATGTTTCTTTTCTTCAATCCATTGGTTATCTTTTTCATGCGCCTTAGGTTCTTCAAGTAAGTCAATACTTGGAAGGTTGATATTTGGACCTTTTCTTATCGCTGTCTTAGTCCCCTGGTAGGTATCTACGTCATCGTCAACTTGATTTACAGACTGTGTATCATCTGTCGTTGATTTATTTTGTGATAACGCTTCTTGGTTATCTGAATTTTGAGATTGCGTAGCACTTTGGCTTGAGTTTGAGTATGCTGTGTCTCTTTTTTGTTGAGCATCATCTTTGATTTGATGTATTTGACCATCAGATGATATCGCTTGTGCATCTGAAATTGTTGATTCATTGTTATCATAAAAATGTGCTTCGGCATTTTGATCTGAGTATATATTATCTTCTTGTTGTTTAGGTGAAGACAATGATTTATCTGTATTAGACGGTGCCTTTATATTCGTATTGTCTTCTGATTGGTATTTGTTGTCTTCACAAAGGCTCATACTTGAGTAATTTGTATGGCGCTTTTTCTTAGCGTCGAGCATACGCTTTTTATCTGATGGTGTCATAACCACATTAAACGGTTTGCTGCCTTTTGTTATGGCTGATTTTTTCCTTTGTTGACTTGATTTTTCACTAGAACTTAAGGCATGCACAGATTCAGTTACTTGAGCATCATCCGCTTCATTTTGGCTACTGTTCGTCGTTTGTATATCATTATCTTTTGTAGACGGTGCTTTGATATCCTGATCTGACAGATTATACTCCTCTGAATTAAATTGACTTGAATCTTGTGTGCTTTCTGAATATGATCCATCAGTTAGAGATGTACTATTTTGATTATCGTCAGTGTCACGCGCTGTACTTGTTGAAAAGGGATCATCTGAAAATTCATCTTGCGTCTGTGGCATTTTTTCAACGTCTTCATTTTGCTTACTATCCACATCAGTTGTACTTTGTGACATATCTTTTTGAGCTTCAGATAATTCTCTGTATCTTGCATCTGAAATTGCTACATTTTCATCAACTTCAGTTAAATTTGAAGCGTTTTGTTGCACATGGCTTTCTGCTTCAGAAGATGTGTTTTGTTGTTCATTTTCTGAACCAGCTTCATCTTGGCTTACATCCATTGCAGTTATTTCTGGTTCATCTGATAAATTAACTGTAGGATTGGCCGTTTCATCTAAAGACTCATACACTTGGTTATTGTCTATATTATGTACAGAACTCACGTTATCTAAATCAATTTCTTGGTAGTTAAATTCTGAAGCGTTATTTTGATCATTATGGCTACTATTTTCAGTCAAATTATCACTAGAGATATCCTCAGAATCATCCACATCCGAGATATCATTTGATTGTTCTTCGTCTAACGAACTTTCGCCAATATAATGTTTGGCTTGTTGTGCATACATTTCATCAATTGCTTTTTGAATTGTATCTTCATCATTTTGTTGATTTTCTTGACGTTTTTGTTGTAAAGCTTTCTTGAATTGACGTTTTTGAAGTACTTTTCTTTCACGCTCTCTACGAATTTCTTCTACAATTTGAGACGCATAAATGTTTTCTATATTGATTGTATTATTTTTTTGAGGTTGCGTCGTTGATTCTGTAGTGTCTTCATACTGGTCTGACGTGTTCTGCGGTTCGTTTTCTATTGAAGATAGTTGCTCATCATCAACTTGATATAGCTGGTCGTCATCATTTTGTTGTTGAGCTTCGTTATATTGTGATTCAAGGCTTGATGTTTTATCTTCTTGAACATCTTTGTCATTGTTAAATATTTCATTGTCTTCTTCGCTGTTTTTGGGTTTGATTACCCCGTTATCTAGAGGGTGGGGCTTTTGAGTACCAAAAATAGCAGAAGGAACTTCACTCGCTTTAAAATCACTTTTATGATAATGCGGCGTAGAGTGTTCATGTTTTTTTGAAGATTTTCCATTCACGCCTAAAACGTCCGTTTGGATTCTTGTTCTCTTGCCATTATGTTGTCTCTTATCTCTTCTTGTTTCACTGTTTGTTTCATCGTACGTTTCATCATGTGTCGTTGATTGCTCAGAAGCTTCTGGCTGCTTCATCTCGTCTGAAGTTGTTTCATTATACATATGTCTACGTCTTCGTTGTTTTTGGTTAGATGATGATGTATGGTTAGACATATTTTCAGTATCTTTAGCTTCTTTTTCAGACGATACTTCATGAGCACTATCAGATCTATTTTCTTCTTCTATAACATGCATCGGAAATCTGAATTTCCCTTTCGGTCTCTCATAAACATCGTTGTTTTGAGGAAGTAATGTGTCTTTATGTTCTTGTTGCATATTCTTTTGACGTCGTTGGTTTCTTTTATTTAGATAATCTTTATTAGGATCATTTTCGTCTCCAAATAATTTGTCGAACCAGCTCATTCGGACATTACCTCCTTTTATTCTTCAAAAAATGCTTGTCCTACTTTATAATCATCAGACAAGACCATAATACCTTTTTCTTGTGGTGCGTTTGGCAAATTCAATTCTTTCATAGAGCAAATCATACCACTTGAAGCAACGCCACGAAGTTCTGCATCTTTGATTACCATGCCATTTGGCATTACTGCACCAACTTTTGCGACTACAACCTTTTGTCCCGCTTCAACGTTAGGCGCGCCACACACAATTTGTAATTTTTCTGTAGCTACGTCTACATTTAATACACTTAACTTATCAGCATTAGGATGCTTTTCTTTGTTTGCCACATAACCTACAACCAATTTTGGTGATAAATCTGTCTCTAATTCAAATGAAAACCCTGCATTTTTAATAGCTTGCTGTAGTTCATTAATTAATGTTTCATTTAATTGAACATGGCCATTTCCAGATATACTAGATACATTTGAAGCGTCAAATATATTATATCCAACAACTTGATTACCTTGATGAATTTCTACTACGTTTCCTTTTGTTTCATACGTAAATTCACCAGTTGTGGGTTCAATTTGTAAAAAAGCTACATCTCCCACAGATTCTTTATTATAAAATAAATTCATTTATACTGACTCCTTATTTCTTATCTTTATTCTCATATTTTTTTCTAGTCGCCTCTAACCTTTGTATTACGTTAGGATTTCTTTTTTGTTTATTGTTTTTACCTAATATAAATATAGGTTCAAAATGTCCTTTGTCATAAGCTAGAGAAAGTGAAGTAATTGGCACTAAACCTTTCGTGAAAAATTCCATGGTTAAATGAGCCATAACATCATAACCTGTTTTATTACGAATATCAGCTATGATTAACACATCCTGGTGTGGTACTGCTACTAGCATTTCACCTTCACATTGAGTTTGAATTTCATTTAAAAAAGTAGTATTTAGAATTCTACTTGCATCATAACCATCATTTGAATTAATAAAATAGAAAATATTTCCTTTAACTTCATCCGTTTTATAATTATTTTCAAGCTTTCTAACGTTAAATAACGCCATTTCTTTCACTTGTTGTTTAGTGAGATTCAATTTATCTAACATAGTTTCATCTAATAGTCGGTAAGATTTACCTAAGTCCACTGCATAGTAAATATTAGTTTCTGCAGTATGTTTATCAATAACAAATGCATTTCCAGATTTGTCTTTTTTATCAAAACTCGGTGATCTGAGCACAGGCATTATCTCAATATGATCTGAATCGGATAAAGCCTCCCCTTTCATTTGTTCGATAGCTTCTTCAACGTAATAAACGATTTCGTCTACTATATTTTCTTTTTGCTCTTTATATTTAGCTACGATAGTTGAAATTTTAACAGTTACACCTTTACCATTATCATTTCTAGAAACTCGTAGCGTCTCGTCATCACGATTAAAACTAAACTTAACGTCTAGATGTTTCAATCTATCTTTTAATTTATCTCTCATTTGAAAGACATTCATCGTTAACACTCCTATTTACGTGTCTTAATACAGTTTACAATAAATATACCCTTAGGAACAGAAAAAATGTAAGTTCTAAGGGTATATTTTTTAGAGTACACTTTAATCAATATGATTTGATTTATCTTTTATAAAGAAGCTAAAAAATCATCTATCTGTTCAATTGATTTACGTTCTTTTCCAATATAGCTACCAATTTGTTTATTATCTTTATATACTAGAAAACTTGGAATGCCCATAATACCATGATTAATACAAATATCTATAAATTTATCTCTATCTACAGATATAAATTTGTAATTCGTATATTTTGCTTCCAGTTGTGGGAGATCTGGTTCAATCACTTTACAGTCGGGACACCAGTCTGCAGTAAATAAAAACACAGTTTGTTCTTTTTTTAATTCTTCAAATTGTTGTTCATTTTCTAATTGTTCCATTAAATCACTCCTAAATATTAATTATATTGTAGCGTATCGATTATTTTATCATTTAAGTTTTTAATTGATTGGAATAACAGTCTCCGCGCTGCATCATAATCACGGTAATCAAACACTGCGTTCGTACTGTGAATATAGCGTGCACAAACACCGATAACTGCAGTTGGAATACCAATATTTGCTTTGTGTATTTCTCCGCCATCAGTACCGCCAGGAGACATATAATATTGGTTTGGAATATCAAATTTTTTTGTTAAATCTATAAGGTAATCTCTAAATGTCGGTTTGAGTATCATCGTGCCGTCTTTGATACGGATTAAAGTACCTTTACCTAGTTCTCCTGAAAGATGCTGTTTTCCTTTCATATCATTTGCTGGAGAACAATCAACTACAAATGCAATATCTGGATCTATTAATTCGGCGGAAGCTTTTGCTCCTCTTAATCCAACTTCTTCCTGTACATTCGCTCCAACAAATAAATCAAAATCTAATTCTACATCTTTCAATAATTCTAATAACTCTAAACCAATTAAACAACCATAACGATTATCCCAGGCCTTGCTTACAAATCTATGTTCAGATAATTGCGTAAATGGTGTTTCAGGAACAATGGTATCCCCTATTTGAATACCTCGATTTATTACATCTGTTTCACTTTCACAACCGATATCTAATAATAAGTCTTCTATCGTCGGCGCACCTTCATTACCCGTTCTAAAGTGCTTTGGAATATTTGCAACGATGCCAACGATTTCTTCATTGGTACGTGATTTCACTTTTAATCTTTGTCCTTGCCATATGTCAGTAGCAACGCCACCTAAGTTTGTGAATTGCAATAGTCCGTTATCTGTAATATGAGTTATCATAAAACCAACTTCATCCATATGAGCAGCAACCATTACTTTTTTAGGTTCTTTAGCTTTGGATCGCTTCACTCCATAAAAACCGCCCATACGATTATAAACAAATTCATCTACGTACGGTGCCATTTCATTTTTTAAATACGTTTTCACATCATCTTCAAAGCCAGGTGCGCCATGTAATTCTGTTAAATTTTTCATTCTTGATAATGTTTGATTTTTGTCTATACTCAATGTCTCTCACTCCTTAATATTTATTATATCATCTTCATTGTGGTAAACTATAAATATGACTTTATTGGGGGTAGATTGTAATATGTTAAATAAAAAAAGTTGGTTCTTCATCACAATTATTTCATTAGCAGTTATTGTTGGATCAATTTATTTTTATAAACGTCAAAAGCAAATACAACATCAAAATCCAGAGAAAATTGTTTCTGAAGTAAAAACATATTTTATGAATGTTGTCGGTTCTTACATATTAAACGAAACGATTATGTATAAAAACGCTAACGACCAATTAGAAGCTTTTCAAGGTGGTGTCACTACACTTCACAATGGCAAACGCATTTATTACGATTTTTACGCAAATGCTAAAACAGGAGAAGTCCTCGACATCATAGAGTGTAAATGATTGAAGGTTAAAGTTATGAACATCTTACGTACCCGATAGCAAACAACTATTAACTATCGCAGTACAATAATGATATGAAACAAAATATATCGCTGCTCAAGTCATTCATAAAGCAAAACCAATGCTTTAAAACAGATATAGTTTCATTTCAAATGTTCTAAACTTTAACCTTATTTTAATTTCTAGTAATATATTGTGCTATTTCATTAGATTCAGTTTGATTAAATTTCACAGCGAAATAATTTACATCATGATAATATAAGAACCAATAATCCTCTAAGATGAATCTAGGTATTATCCGTTCCTTTTCTCTAATAGACTGCATTGGATAATCATCATAAGCAGTTACCCATAATGGATTTTTGTGTGCAATAGTTGGGAAAATATCTCCCATATGCACTGCCTTTTCTCCTTTGCTTTCAATAGTAATAATAGAATGACCATAACTATGGCCTCCAGTATGATAAATATGAATGCCACTTACTACTTCTAATTGATTTTCAAATAAAATTAATTTCTTCGTGAAATCTCCATTATTTTTCTTCCAATAAGTGGATTTACTACGTATATTAGGGCTATTAAACTCGTGCCACTCATCTTGTTGTATGACATGAATGGCGTTTTCAAAAACAGCATGCCCTTCATTATCAGTTAAACCTGAAGCATGGTCAAAATGTAAATGTGTCATCAGTACATAATCAATATCTTGTGTTTCTAAATTAAATGATTTTAAATCTTCTTCAATTTGGCTTTCATAATTTACACCAAATATCTTGCGTTCTTTGTCAGTAAGCTTTTCCTTACCAATCCCTGTATCAATAATAATATTAAATTCTTCCGTTTGAATTAAAATTGGGTGTGTTGGTAAAGGAATACGGTTATCCTCGCTGATTTCATATTTTTTTGTCCATAAAACTTTAGGTACAACGCCGAACATTGCGCCCCCATCAATATTTGTAATCCCACCATTAAGGTAATGCATTTTAAAATTGCCTAATTTCAAGATTATCCCTCGTTTCTTTGTTTAAATACTGTTTATTAATATAGTAATATAATACAACTCCCTCGTAAAATAATGAAAATTGTAAATCCACACATACAGATGAATATCGTACATACCTACAAATGAACTCAGATACAAATACTCTAAGTTAATTCTTGGACTTGACGTAGATCGTTGTCACATGACTATGCTATCAATACGTTTTAAAACGTACGCTAATGAACTATTGCTTCAAAATCGCTACTTTTTAGAAAACTATTTTTTAAAAGTCAGTTCTTAAAGCACTACTGCTAAAGCGTTACTTTTTAATTTATTAAATTAGACTTGAGTCATAACGTATATAATCCTCTTAACAGTATTAGTGCTTATGCAAATGTTTTAGTGCTTGTATTCCATTTAAACCTCAATAACACTTATGTAAGGAAGCCTGACGCTTACATCCCTTGCTTTAGTTTATCTTATAAAAAAAAGAAACCCAAATTGGGTTTCTGGTTGTCTATAAAGCGCTACTTTCCCATTTATGAAAATAGTAGCCTTAAAAAAATAAAATAATGAAATCTTATAAAAAATTTCCATCTTTATTTCATCTTAGTATTATATTATACACTGGCGATTAACTACATAAAGTGATTTACAAAAACAATTTAATTATTGTGAAATTTAGCTTCCATTCTATAAATCCTTGAGCCTTTATCTGAAAATTTACGCTCATATTCTGTTTCAATATTATTTTCTTTTTCTTCTTGGTGTAAATTTAAATTTATTTTAGTGAAATACATTCCGAATTGGGACATACTTTCTAAACTATAAGCAAATAAACCTCTATTATCCGTTTTAAAATGGATTTCTCCATCTTTTTTTAGCACTTGTTGATATAACGCTAAAAATGTATGGTAAGTCAATCTACGCTTCGTATGCCTTCTTTTTGGCCAAGGGTCTGAGAAATTTAAATAAATACGAGAGATTTCTTCATCTTTAAAGTATTCATTTAATTCAATCGCATCATTACAAATCAATTTAATATTGGTTAGATTTTGCTCTCTCACTTTATCTAACACTTTGACCATAACGTTCTTTTCCCGTTCCATAGAAATAAAATTAATTTCTGGTCTTTGCGCAGCAAGCGTTGTAATAAATTGACCCATGCCAGAACCAATTTCTATATATATCGGTTGATCTTTATCAAACCATTCACTTATATGTCCTGCATGGCTACCATCCGTATCTACAATATTAGGATGCGACTTTAAATAATCTTCAGCCCACGGCTTGTAACGCACTCTCATCTTGATAACTCCTTATATAAATACATTGTTATTCATTACTTCGTTTAAGAACTTCAACCACATATTCATATCTTTATAGCGTTTTTGTTCTTCGTACCACTGTACCATTCCAATTGACTGAACAACAGTATACCATTTCATTCTCTTTTGTAAGTCTATAGAATCTTTCGTACCATAATCTCTCAACCATTGAGGCCATTTATTTTCAGGAACGTAATTGTATAGCAGCATACCTAAATCAATAGCTGGATCCGCAATCATTGCACCTTCCCAATCAACTAAAAATAATTCATCATGATCAGATAACAACCAGTTGTTATGGTTAACATCTCCGTGAACAACCGTAAAGAACCTAGGATCAAGACAAGGCATATGATCTTCTAAATATGTCAATGCTTTACGAATAACATGATGCGTTAACACTTCTCTAGATAATGAGGCGTTAATTTTATTTAATAAAATATCAGGTGTAATAGGATTCATTTCCATACGTTTCAACATATTCAAAAGTGTTTTTGAACTATGTATTTTTTTTAGCAAATTAGCGACACGTTGTTCATACATTTCATCGAAAGTTAGCTCTCTGCCGTTTTTCCAATGTTGTGCTGTTACAACTTCCCCTGTTTCTATACGTTTCGTCCACACGAGCTTTGGTACAATACCTTCAGCAGACAAAGCTGCAATAAATGGATTAGAATTTCGTTTTAAAAACAATTTCTGTCCATCTTGCTCTGCCATATAAGCTTCGCCAGATGCGCCACCTGCTGAATCAAGTGTCCATCCTAATTGATAAAACTGCTCCAACACGTTCACCTCACTTTCAATTAGAAAATGGCTCCAGAAAACAAATTTCGAGAGCCAAATATAGTCATTTTCTAACACAATTATAAACTTAAATCATATATGATAGCCTCACGTGTTATGACCATCATTTTGTCCCATAGATTTAAGTTTGTATATTTAAATATTAAATACTGTATTGAGATTTTTATAACTTTATCATCATATCATAAATCTACCCGAAACAGCATGAAATTTTTAAAATTCCTTTGCTTTTTTTCATGAAATTTTATACACCAATTTCAAGTCTCATAAAAGATTTTATAATGTTTAGACGTTTATTTCAACCAATAATGAGAAACAAAAAGTCACATTTTACTACGAACATTTTCAGGAATTTTATTAATCGGCTCAGTAAGCATTATAACATAATTTAGTTTCAATAGATGTTACATTTTATTTCCTTTTTTGGAAAATATTAACTATCTGCATCAATGTATCTGTTAAATCCTTCTTGTAATGATTTAGTTATTGGGCCGACTTTTCCCTCACCTACGAATTCACCATCTAATTTAATTACAGGCATTACTTCAATTGAAGTACTTGATACGATAATTTCATCCGCATTTCTTAAAAAATCCACAGTGAAAGTGCCTTCATTAAATGGAATGCCTTTGGCTTCTGCAATATCTTTAATTACCATTCGCGTAATGCCATTTAATATATAGTTATTTACAGGATGCGTGTATATTTCCCCACCTTTAATTGCATATACATTACTTGATGACCCTTCAGTAACGATATCGCCACGATGCTGGATAGCTTCTTGAGCATTATATTTAACTGCGCTTTCTTTAGCTAGCACATTACCCAATAAATTCAAGCTTTTAATATCACATCTCAACCAACGAATATCTTCTGTTGTTATAGCATTAATGCCTTCTTCTAATAGTTTATATGGACGTTCATATGTTTTTGTAAATGCCATTACATTGGCTTCTACTGATGGCGTTGGAAACGCGTGATCTCTTGGGGCAGCGCCACGCGTAACTTGAATGTATACACCACCGTTAACTACACCGTTAGCTGCTAATAATTCTTGTACTAATTCTGTAAGTTCATCTACGTTGTATTTCAAATCTAAACCAATCTCTTTAGCACTTCTTAACAGTCTTTCAAAATGTGGTTTTGCAGTAAAAATATTATTATTATAAGTTCTGATATATTCATATATACCATCGCCGAAAACATAGCCTCTGTCGTTGTAAGGGACTCTTGCGTCTTGTTCATCTACTAAATGTTCGTTAATCAATACTTTAGTCATAATTATTCCTCCACGCACAATGTATATAAAGCTTCTAAATAAATACTCGTTGCATCAAACAATTGTTTTTTCGTAATATATTCATTTTTTTGGTGCATTAAATCTTCTGAATCGTTAAACATTGCACCAAATGCAACACCTTTATCAAGATTACGTGCGTAAGTTCCGCCACCAATAGTGTATGGTTCTGTTGGATCACCTGTTTGGTTACGGTATGCTTTCACTAATGTTTGTACAAATGGATCATTTTTATCTACATAGTGAGGTGTTTGATTCTTACCTAATTCAATAGAAAAACCGTTTTTTTCGATTTCACCTTTAAATCGAGTCATTGCTTCTTCAAATTCAAAACCATGAGGGTATCTTAAATTAATACCAAATCTGCCTCCATTTTGGTTATCGTAAGAAATAATACCAATATTAGTTGTAACATCACCCATCACATCAGTATGGAATTTCATCCCCATTTTTTCGCCAAAGTGAGAATTAAATAGATATTGTTCGCTAAATTGAGTAAAGTTGGCAGCTGTTTTATCTAAACCAAGCTTAGATAAGAAGTTCAATAAGTGCAATCCTGCGTTCACACCAATAGACGGATCCATACCATGCACTGCTTTACCATAGGTTTTAAGGACTAACACACCACTATCAACGACGCTTTCACCATCTACTTGATTTTCAGATAAATATTGTTCGAAATTTTGAATAACGTCTGTCATATTTTCTTTAACCGCTAATTTAGCATTTGCTTCATCAGGAACCATGTTGTAACGTTGCCCAGAAGTAAATGAAATTAATTCATATTCAGGCTCATCTTTATCTTCTGCTTTTTCATTTTGTACTACATCGAAAGTGCTAATACCTTTTTCCCCGTGGATAGCTGGGAATTCCGCATCAGGGGCAAAACCTAATGTAGGCATTTCTTCCGTTTTGAAATAGCGATCTGTACATTGCCAATCTGATTCTTCATCCGTACCTATAATGATATGTATACGCTTTTTCCAGTTTACTTTCATATCATTTAATATTTTGACTGCATAATAAGCAGCAATGGTAGGCCCCTTATCATCAAGCGTACCTCTCGCGATAACTTTATCCTCAGTTACAACCGGTTCGAATGGATTAGAATCCCAACCATCGCCAGCTGGTACCACGTCTACGTGACATAAAATACCCATAACATCTTCGCCTTTTCCGGATTCTATACGACCTGCAATATGGTCTACGTCATGTGTATTAAATCCATCACGCTCAGCAATTTGGTACATATAATCTAATGCTTTCCGCGGTCCTGGTCCGACTGGATTATCAGACGAAGCTTTGTTATCATCTCTTACACTCTCAATAGATAATAAACCTTTCAAATCTTCTATAATATGTTCTTCGTATGCTTTAACTTTATCTTTCCACATTTAGAATCAACTTCCTTCTCATTACTTATATATTTAATATTTTACATGAAGTAGTATAGAAACTACAGTGAGATGTAACTTATATTTAAAATTTTTAACTGTAATCATTATTGAAAAACAGTTAAATACCACTATATGAGTGGTTTTATACTCTGTATTAAGATTAAAAAACCTGAGACATAAAAATGTCCCAGGCTTATATAATCATTTATGAAGATAGTATTTCTAACCTTTGCGGGGTAACGCCACCATTTTAGAAATATGTGGGTCTATCCGTAGCTTAATCTACACATTTTATAAACAATTATTTATTTTTATTATTTTTAAGTTCTTCTTCTGTAACTACACGCAAATTGTTTGAAGGATCTGCTGCACCTTCATCCGTAAATCTAGCTTCTTCTACGTGTTCTTCTTTTTCATTAACGCCTTTAAAACGGTCTTTTTGTTCATTTATAAACCCTTTCGGATCTTGTTTCACTCTTGACGCATAACCTTTCGGGTCTTGTTTCACTTCGTTATAAGTTTCCCCAGCTTTTGAACTTATTTGGCTAGCGATATCTTTAGCGTTTTGTTTATATGATTCAGGATTTGACTTGTATTTGCTATACTCATCTTTCAATTTATCTCTATTTTCTTTTTTAGAGAGCACAACTGCAGCAGCTGCTCCTCCGACACCTATAATTGCTTTTAGTAATTTTGACATAATAACACCTCTTTATAAATTTAATCCTAATTGTTTAAAATCTTGTTGCGTTAGATGACGATATTCACCTGGACCCAATGATTCATCAAGTTTTAACTCACCAATACTCACACGTTTCAATGCAAGCACTTCGTTATCTATAGCATGAAACATACGCTTAACTTGATGATACCTTCCTTCATAAATTGTGACAAATGATTTGTATGGTTCATCACTTTTCACTAAAGTTGCAGGCATCGCCAATCCCTCATTCAATTCAATACCCATTTTGAATGAATTTATATCATTATTTGTAATATTTTTTTCAGAAATAACTTCGTACGTTTTAGAAACATGCTTTGTAGGGCTCATAAGTTCATGATTAAATGCACCATCATTAGTGATTAATAATAATCCTTCTGTATCTTTATCGAGACGACCTACTGGGAAAATTTCTAAAAACTGATAAGATTTCACTAATTCTATCACTGTTTGATGTTGATTATCTGCTGTCGCAGAAATATATCCTTTGGGTTTATTCAGCATGAGATAAACTTTATCTATATATTGTATAATCTCATTATTTATTTTGATTATATCATTGTTAGGGTCAATTTGTTTTTTGGGTGATTTTTCTTTTTGTTCATTAATAAAAACGCTACTGCTTTTTAATAATTGTTTAACTTCTGTACGCGTACCCACGCCCATATTCGCTAAAAATTTATCTATTCTCATTTTATAATACCTAATTTGCGTCTAACTTTATTAGGAATCTCACCTAAAAATTGATCAGCTAATTTCGTCTTCATCGTGATACCTCCGTAAACTAACATACCAATTATAACACTGATAATTAAAATACTTAATGCACCAAATTTAGTTTTTGGCGAAATAAACATTTGTAATAAAAACGATGACAATTCGACTGCAACCATCATAATTAAACCATATAAGAATATTTTACAGAAGTGTAACCATGTCTCTGAAAAATCAAAATTTGCATATTTTTTAAGTATATAAAAGTTACATAAAACAGCAAATAGTAACGCAATCGCTGTGCTTAAAATTGCGCCAGCCGTGTGGAATGCCATAATAAGCGGCGTATTTAAAACAACCTTTAAGACAACTGCTACTAAAATAACAAATACAGTTAATTTCTGTTTATCTATACCTTGTAGCATAGATGCGGTTACGCTTAACAATCCAATCAAAATAGCCACAGGTGCATAGTAGAATAATAACTGACTACCATCTATATTATAACTATAAAACACGGTGTATAATGGTAATGCTAAAGCCATAATTCCTAAACTTGCTGGCACCGTAATGTACATCAAAACACCTAAAGATGTTCTAATTTGTCTATGCATTTCACTTAACTCGCCTGATTCATATGTTTTGGTAATGAATGGAATTAAGCTTACTGCAAAGCCAGCTGATAGTGACGTTGGAATCATCACTATTTTATTAGTTGTCATATTTAAAATTGTAAAGAAATAGTCATGTAGACGGCTAGGTACGCCTGCTAAATCTAACGCGCCATTATGTGTAAATTGATCGACTAAATTAAATAATGGAAAGTTCAAGCTAACAATAACAAATGGAATACTATATGAAATAATTTCTTTATACATCTTTCCATATGATACATTGATACCTGAAACATCCGTTGCAACCATCTTTTCAATATTAGGTTTTCTTTTTTTCCAATAATACCATAATGTGAAAATACCCGCTACGGCACCTATTGCTGCAGCAAATGTCGCAATACCATTGGCTTGTAAAACACTGCCATTAAAGACATTGAGCACTAGATAACTTCCAATTAAAATAAATAAAATACGTGCAATTTGTTCAATAACTTCCGACACTGCCGTTGGGCCCATTGATTTATAACCTTGGAACACGCCACGCCATGTCGCAAGTAATGGTATAAATATAACAACCATACTGATAATTCTAATAATCCAAGTAATGTCTTCAACTGACCAACCACCTTTAGCGCCTGATTTATTTGCTAACGTGATTGTTGCTATAGTCGGTGCTAATAAATATAAAATGAAAAATCCTATAAATCCTGTAATGGTCATAACGATAAAACTGGATTTATATAACTTTTCACTTACTTTATATGCACCTAAAGCATTATACTTAGATACATATTTAGATGCCGCTAATGGTACGCCAGCAGTCGCAACTGCAATAGCAATATTATACGGCGTATATGCATAGTTAAAAGGTGCCAATTTTTCTTCTCCACCAATAATAGCATAGAATGGAATAATATATAATACACCCAAGACTTTAGTAATCAATATACTAAGGGTGATTAAAAAGGTACCCCTAACTAATTCTTTACTTTCACTCATTCAGATCTTCCTATCTCAAATTAAATTTTTACACTCATAACTTCAATAATAACGTTATAACCACTTTTTTTCAAAACTATATTACTATAAACTATAAAATAACACTATTTAGTAAAGCGAGGCAATAAAATGTATCAAACAATCATAATCGGTGGCGGCCCTAGCGGTTTAATGGCTGCTGCTGCAGCAAGTCAAAACAGTAATAAAGTCTTGCTCATTGAAAAGAAAAAAGGGCTCGGCCGTAAATTAAAAATATCTGGTGGCGGCCGGTGTAATGTAACCAACCGCTTACCATATGAAGAAATCATTAAAAATATACCAGGAAACGGAAAATTTTTATATAGTCCTTTCTCCGTATTTGATAACGAATCTATTATTCACTTTTTCGAATCCCGGGGTGTATCTTTAAAAGAAGAAGATCATGGTCGTATGTTTCCAGTATCTAACAAAGCGCAAGATGTTGTAGATGCTTTGATCCATACAATAGAAAAAAATAATGTAACTGTAAAACAAGAAACGGTTGTACATGGTATCGAACATACACAAAAACAAACTTTTAAAATAACAACTGATAACCAAGAAACAATTGAAAGTCATAGCCTAGTGATTGCTACGGGTGGCACAAGCGTTCCAAAGACTGGGTCAACAGGAGATGGTTACAAATTCGCTAAACAGTTAGGCCATACAATTACAGAATTATTTCCAACTGAAGTGCCCATCACTTCTCCTGAACCATTTATCAAAGACAGAAGATTAAAAGGCTTAAGTTTAAAAAATGTAGCACTATCTGTATTGAAAAAAAATGAAAAAAAACGTATTACGCATCAAATGGATATGATCTTCACTCATTTTGGGGTAAGTGGCCCTGCTGCATTAAGATGCAGCCAGTTTGTATATAAAGAGCAAAAAAACCAAAAACAGCAAAATATTAAAATGCAAATAGATGTTTTTCCTGATTTGAGCCAAGCACAAGTTGAAGCTAAAATACGTAAATTGTTAAAAGATACACCCGATAAATATGTAAAAAATAGTTTACATGGTCTTATCGAAGAACGCTATTTACTGTATATGTTAGAATTAGCAAATATTTCAGAGGAATTAACTGCACACCATATTTCAAACGAACAATTCAACAAATTAGTAAATTTATTTAAAGCATTTACTTTTACAGTTAACGGTACGCTATCAATTGAAAAAGCTTTTGTAACTGGCGGTGGCGTTTCACTAAAAGAAATTGAGCCTAAAACAATGATGTCAAAACACGTACCAGGTTTATTTATGTGCGGCGAACTACTCGATATTCATGGTTATACTGGAGGTTACAATATTACTAGTGCCTTAGTCACTGGTCATATATCAGGCACTAATGCGAGTAAGTTTCAACTTTAAACCTTTAACTACATGATTAAAAAGATAGAACAATAACCTAGTTTGTTCCTCAACAAAGATCATTAAAATTATAAAATTTTATATAAGCATATTTTTTGAAATTGATTAACTTTTTTATCTAAGTGCTATTATAAATTTACCTGTTTTTTAGTTATCAGTCGACATAGAGAAGTAGTATATTTTGTAGTTAGCCTCTTTGTTCATACCGCAATGACAATCATAAATAATGGTCTCATGATGCTATTTACGTATTTATCGCATTCTCATTATAATAAATAGATAAGCGACTAACCCAACATCTAAAAAAAGCCCCTCACTATTGCAATAGTGAGGGGCTTGGTATATTTATATTGAGATTTTTATTAATCATCATTTCAACATTACAATACTAAAATATAAAATTAACGATCCTAAATGAACCCACATTGAGTTAAAACGTATCCACCTATGCTTACCGAACAATGTATTAAACGCAATACAAATTGGGTATATCCGAATATTAAAAGACTGGAAAGCTAGATGCTTCTAATGTCTAAAGCTTCATCTCCCCAAGCATCCATACCACCTTCAACATTTACCGCATGAACGCCACTACGCTCTAAATATTGAACAACTTGTGCACTTCTGCCACCAGCTTTACAAATAATATAATACGTATCATTTGAATTGAAGTGATTTAAATTGTCGGGAATTTGATCCATAGGAATTGTTTCTGCTTCAGGAATAACCCCCATCGCAGTTTCTTCATCTGTTCTCACATCAATAATTTGAATAGGATTAGAATTTAAAATCTTTGATTTTAATTCATCTACAGATATTGTCTCCATAATATAAACGCCCCTTTTAAGTTATTTGGCAACAATATTAACAAGTTTTTGAGGTACAGCAATTACTTTTTTAATATCTTTGCCTTCAATTTCATCTTTGATATTTTCGTTATCTAACGCAATTTCTTCCATTTCTTCTTTTGATACATCTTTAGGTACATCTATTTTAGCACGAACTTTACCATTTACTTGAACGACGATTTCAACTTCATCGTCAACTAATAATGATTCATCAAATGTAGGCCATGGTTGGTAAGTAATTGTTTCTTCATGTCCTAAACGTGACCATAATTCTTCACCAATATGTGGTGCGATTGGTGCTAACATTTTGATAAATCCTTCAATGTAAGGTTTATATATTTCGTCTACTTTATAGCAATCGTTGATAAAGACCATCAACTGACTAATTGCTGTATTAAAATTCAATGTATCAAAGTCTTCAGAAACTTTTTTCACAGTTTGATGGTAACTTTTATCTAAAGTTTTATTATTTGTATTTACTACTTTATCAGAAATCAAACCATCTTCTGTAACTAAAAGTCTCCAAACTCTATCTAAGAAACGTCTTGAGCCGTCTAAACCTTTTTCGCTCCATGCAATGGCAGCATCAAGTGGCCCCATAAACATTTCATATAGTCGTAATGTATCTGCACCGTGAGATTTAATAATATCATCTGGATTAATAACATTACCTTTAGATTTACTCATTTTTTCATTACCTTCGCCAAGAATCATACCTTGGTTAAATAATTTTTGGAATGGTTCTTTCGTTGGCACTACGCCTAAATCATACAGTACTTTATGCCAGAATCTTGCATAGAGTAAGTGTAACACTGCATGTTCTACGCCGCCAATATATAAATCGACTGGCAACCAGTGTTTTAATTTTTCTGGGTCAGCTAACATTTGTTCGTTATCCGGATCAATAAACCTTAAATAGTACCAACAACTACCTGCCCATTGTGGCATTGTATTGGTTTCACGTCGACCTCTCATGCCAGTTTCCTCATCTATTACATTAACAAAGTCATCAATATTAGCTAACGGTGATTCACCAGTTCCTGATGGTTTAATTTCATCTGTTTCCGGTAAAAGTAAAGGTAATTCATCTTCAGGTACAGTTGACATCGTACCATCTTCCCAATGAATGACTGGAATTGGTTCGCCCCAATAACGTTGACGGCTAAACAACCAATCTCTAAGTTTATAGTTTATTTTTCTTGTACCCGCATTATTTCGTTCTAACAATTCAATTGCTTTTTCGATTGCTTCTTTATTATATAATCCATTTAATTCACCTGAATTAACATGAGGCCCATCACCAACATAAGCTGCTTCAGATAAGTCTCCACCCTCAATGACTTCTGTAATTGGTAAATCAAAGGCTTTTGCAAACTCATAGTCTCTTTGGTCGCCACTTGGCACTGCCATCACTGCGCCAGTACCGTACGAAGATAATACATAATCTGCTATCCAAATTGGTGTTTTTTCACCAGATAATGGGTTGATTGCATAAGCTCCAGTAAATACACCAGATTTTTCTTTAGCAAGACCCGTACGTTCTAAATCTGATTTCATTGCCGCTTCTTGTTGATATTTTTCAACACTTTCTTGATTTTCTGAAGTTGTAATTTGATTTACAAGCTGATGTTCTGGACTTAATACTAAGAATGTAGCACCATAGATTGTATCAGGACGTGTGGTAAATACTTCAATTTGATCATTACTATCTTCTACATTGAATGATACTGATGCCCCTTCTGAACGCCCAATCCAATTACGTTGCATGTCTTTTAAAGATTCTGGCCAATCTAAGCCCTCTAAATCTTCAAGTAACCGATCTGCATATTCAGTAATTCTTAATACCCATTGCTTCATTGGTCTCCTGTATACAGGGTGCCCACCTCGCTCAGAAACACCATCAATTACTTCTTCATTTGAAAGTACAGTGCCTAACGCAGGACACCAGTTCACCGCAACTTCATCTACATAAGCAAGTCCTTTGTTATATAATTGAATAAATATCCATTGTGTCCATTTATAGTATTCTGGGTCTGTCGTATTGACTTCTCTATCCCAATCATAACTGAAACCTAATTCTTTAATTTGGCGTTTAAATGTTTCAATGTTTTGTTTAGTGAACTCACGAGGGTCATTTCCAGTGTCTAACGCATATTGTTCAGCAGGCAAACCAAAAGCATCCCACCCCATAGGGTGTAATACATTATATCCTTGCATACGCTTATACCTAGAAATAATATCTGTGGCTGTGTAACCTTCCGGGTGACCTACATGAAGCCCGGCCCCAGACGGGTAAGGGAACATATCAAGTGCATAAAACTTTTTTTGGCCTAAATTATCTTCTGTTTTAAATGTTTTATATTCTTCCCAATAATCCTGCCATTTTTTTTCAATTTCATTATGATTGTAATTCACAACATTTCCTCCTATTCAATAATAAAAGACACCTCAAACTATTATTTAATAGGGACGATTTTCACCGCGGTACCACCCTGTTTCACAAAATGTGCGCTCATTTTAATTAATAGTAAGAGATGTCATTAATTCATTTCAAGTCACGGTAAGTTCACTTAAGGCTTTACACTAGGTTTCACCACACCCTAGCTCTCTGTGGGAAAGCTTTAAAGTTACTACTCCTATACTCTTCTAATGATATTTGATACAGCCTTTTATTTCAAGTATAAAAATATAATTAATATACTCTCCATTGTTTATACACAAATGCTTTCAAATCATATGTGTTAGATTTTCAAACTTAATCATAAACCATAAATTGGACTATATATTAAGCTTAACATCAAATTAAATATCTTTGGGTAGTTGTCGATCATAGAAAGTTAAAAATATTAAAGCAATGGCCAATAGCGAAATCATACTTAAAAACATAACTTGCATATTAAACATGTCAACAACTACACCACCAATCAGTGGCCCAAATGCCTTACCTACAGTCGCTGCAGAATTCACGTAGCCTTGGAATGAACCCTCTTTACCTTTAGGCGCTAATTGGTTAGCAATCGTAGGTACTGCTGGCCATACAAACATTTCGCCCAACGTTAATATAATCATACCTACCATAAATACAGAAAATTGTTCAGCAAAACTAGTCACAAAGAAAGAGATAATAAAAATACCTATACCCACATACATTTGATGTTTTAAATTACCTTTCAATAATCTGATAATGGGAATAATTAACGGTTGTGCAACTAATATCATGATACCATTGACTGTCCACAAGAGACTGTATTGACTCATTGAGATATTAAGCACTTGGGTAAATGAAGCTATTGTACTTTCCCATTGGATGTAAGCAATCCAACAAATACTAAACATGACACATATTAAAGATAATGCAATAAACTGAGGTCTATACGCTTTAGATAATAAACTCATTGCATCATTTGATTTTACTTTAACGTCTAATTTGATATTAAACTGACTTACAGCGACTATAGCAAATGCAATATACATTAATAAATTAGCTATAAAAATATAATTAAAACTTAATTCAGCAACAAAGCCACCGGAAGCTGCACCAATGGCTACGCCTAAATTTTGTGCTAAATAAATGGCATTAAAAGTTTGCCTTCCGCCTTTTGGCCATATCGCACCTGCTAATGCATAAATAGCAGGAATAATCATTCCGCCGCCAAACCCAAGACAAACTAACCAAACAGCATACCATGGCCATCCATGGAAAAAATTTAATAACGTTGTACTACTTAAACAAATAACAGTACCTATCATAATTGTGGGATAGCCGCCTAATTTATCAAAAAGGTTACCTCCGAGTAGGTTGCCAATCACCATTCCAAATGAATTAATCATTAAGACTAAACCAGCCATTGTTAAACTTTTATCTAATACCTCATTCATATAAATTGTATTTAATGGCCATAAAAAACTTGAGCCCGTGATATTTAATGCCATTCCAATTACCAACCACCACACTGATTTTGGCATGTTCATAACCGTAAGCTCCTTTCTTATTTTAAATTTCTATTTTTACTCTAAACACTATATCATTAAAATATGTTAAAATCTTTAACTAGAACGAATTTAGAAAGGAAAATGTTATATGGGACAATTTTTCCCTTACGCATTCGAAAACAAACGATATCATACTTGGAATTATCATTTAAAAAATAAATTTGGCCAAAAAATCTTCAAAGTTGCAATTGATGGAGGATTTGATTGTCCGAATAGAGATGGCACAGTTGCTCATGGCGGTTGTACATTTTGCTCAGCAGCAGGAAGCGGCGATTTTGCTGGTAACCGTGTCGACCCTATAGATGTTCAATTTCAACAAATCAAAGATAGAATGCATGAAAAATGGCACGAAGGACAATATATTGCTTATTTTCAAGCTTTTACAAATACACATGCGCCAGTAGAAGTTTTGCGAGAAAAATACGAAACGGCATTAAAAGAACCTGGTGTTGTAGGTTTATCTATAGGAACACGCCCAGACTGTTTACCAGATGATGTAGTAGAATATTTAGCCGAATTAAATGAACGTACATATTTGTGGGTAGAATTAGGTCTACAAACAGTTCACCAAAAAACTTCTGACTTAATTAATCGTGCGCATGATATGGAAACTTACTACGAAGGTGTTGCAAAACTACGTAAGCATAACATCAATGTGTGTACACATATTATTAATGGGCTGCCTGAAGAAGATTATGACATGATGATGGAAACTGCTAAAGAAGTTGCACAAATGGATGTTCAAGGTATTAAAATACATTTGTTACACCTACTTAAAGGTACTCCAATGGTAAAACAATATGAAAAAGGTATGCTTGAATTTATGTCACAAGACGACTATACAAATTTAGTTTGCGATCAACTAGAAATTTTACCAAAAGAAATGATTGTACACCGAATCACTGGTGACGGCCCAATAGATTTAATGGTTGGCCCTATGTGGAGTGTTAACAAATGGGAAGTACTTAACGAAATCGATGATGAATTAGCTAGAAGAAATTCCTATCAAGGAAAAAACTATGAAAGTATTATCAAATCATGAAAATAGAGCGTATTTTACCATTTTCTAAAACACTCATCCAACAACATGTATCTGCGGACAGCATTGTTATTGATGCTACTTGTGGTAATGGTAATGATACTGAATTTTTGGCACAACAAGTACCAGATGGTAAAGTGTATGGTTTTGACATTCAGGACATTGCAATACAAAACACTAAAACTAAAACTAAAACATTTAGACATGTCCATTTAATTCATGATAGCCATGCCAATATAAAACAATATATTCCAAGAGAGGAACGTGGACATATTGACGCAGCTATTTTCAACTTAGGATATTTACCTAAAGGAGATAAATCCATCGTTACAAATCCTAACAGTACCTTAGCTGCTATCAATTCGATATTTGATATATTAGCGCCCGAAGGCATTATCGTTTTAGTTATTTACCATGGACATGAGGAAGGTAAAACAGAACGTGATGCATTATTAAACTACCTTCAACATTTTGACCAAAATAAAGCACATATATTGCAGTATCAGTTTATTAATCAACAAAATCATCCACCATTTATTTGTGCTATTGAAAAAAGATAACGTACTATTTAAATAAAAACATATAGAACAGGAAACGTATTTGTCTAAGTGATACCATCGCAAAACAATTTTAGAATAGCTTACCAGAGCATCTATGTAACGAAGCATGTTTATCTCTAAATGACTTCATCGCTATTTTAATTTGATATCAAACGTATTTCATCTTCACTTACTTCTACGAGAAAAACAAGAACACCATCTATTTTCCTCATATAACTATCTAGGAAATTTAAAATAATACACATAATAAAAGTACACCTCTTTTTGAAATAGAGGTGTACTTTTATGTTAAGTATGAGTCGTTGATACCCATACTTTTTGAGGTTAATAACAGTTTTCCAGACTTTAATTATTCCCTATAAATTTAAGATAGATTTAAGACTTGATTGAATAGATGACGATTTTTCATCAATTTCTTCTTTAAAGTAATCTAAAAGCGCTTCCCTTTGAGCTTCTAAATCTTCATTGAAATGAATAATTACTGTACGTTCATCATTAACTGGTCTTTCTTTAATGATCCATTCTTTTTCCACTAAATCGTTATACGTTCTTGTACGTTTATAAGATTTAATTTGTACAAAATCATCCATTTCCTTTAAAGTCATTGATCCTTCTTGCCATAATGTTAAAAGAATTAATATTTCTTCTTTCGACATTTTATATTGTTTCTGTACTTTTTCAAAGATATCATCAATATCATTTAGTACATGTTCCAATCTAAGGACACTATCTACCATGTCAGTAATTGTCTTCCCCATAGAAATATCCCCCAATCATAATATTAAGTTAAACATGTAAAATTAATTCATCAAAAAAATCATTCGTTACAAAATTTATTACTGTCAGAAAAAATTTTGATATTTTCAATAAAATTAATCTTATATACAGTTTAAAATTAAATTATGAATTATGCAATTAGTTGGTTGATTTTATTTTGCATTTCTTTCAAAATTATGGCAGAATTTTCAAACAATTTACTTTCGCTACTATTTAATTGTGTTTCATAAACTTTTACCGCACCATTTCTATTGATTAATGTTGGTACACCAATGTATACATCATTTTGGCCATATTCACCATTTAGATAACTGGAAACGGGGAGAACCACATTTTGATTTTTTAAAATGGCTTGTGTAATACGAATTAACCCCATAGCGATACCATAATAAGTAGCGCCTTTCGCTTTAATAATGTCATATGCTGCATCACGTGTATTTATAAATATTTCATCTATTCTATGTTGTTTGTCTGGGTTATCTTTTAAAATGTCATATAATGATTGGCCTGCAATATTAGCCTGTGACCACACAGCTAATTCTGAATCACCATGTTCCCCGATAATTTGTGCATCAACGCTCCAAGGAGATACATTAAATTCTCTTGCGAGTTCATATTTAAAACGCGCAGTATCCAATATTGTACCTGAACCAATAACTTGCGCTTTTGGCAAGCCTGATACTTTTTGCGTTACATATGATAATACATCTACTGGATTTGTAGCTATTAGAAAAATACCATTAAATCCTGTTTGCATAATAGTCGAAACAATTTCTTTAAATATTCTTGTATTTTTTTCCACTAAATCTAATCGTGTTTCTCCTGGTTTTTGAGCAGCACCCGCGGTAATAACAATTAAATCTGCGTTGCTACAATCTTTGTAAGATCCTGCTTTTATCTTTATAGGTGAGCCCCCATAAGGTGCACTGTGATTTAAATCTGCAACATCACCGTGTACTTTTGTTTCATCTAAATCAATGATGACTAATTCATCTGCTATTCCTTGGGAAACTAATGCAAACGCATAACTAGAACCAACTGCACCATCACCTATTAATACCACTTTATTTCCTTTACTGTATTTCATATTATGACTCTCCTTATATTTAAAGTAAATCATCGCTTATTGTGATTTATTTCACAATTTAAATATAACACTTTCTTCGCTAAAGAGCAATCGTTTATTGTGATTTATTTCACAAAATTTCCGTTTCTTCTTCCTCGTTTTATAAATGAGAAAGAGCGAGACAAAACCAAAATTTGGTTTCGTAGACTCGCTCCTAGTTAAAGATGCTACATCGTATATCTAATTATAATTAATACTGCAAGTTTTTACTGACATCTATTGTTTTCTTATAAGAAGCGTCTTTCAAAACGATGGCGTCCATGCTTTGTATTGCTTACACTTTAATTTCCCACTCTATGAAAGCTCGTGTTCATCATGGACGATAAAGCCAATATTACTTGTACTGTTATTAAGAAATGCTAAAATATATCGCATTACTTCGTCTCTTTCAGGTTCATTATGTATTTCATGATATAAACCCTTCCAAGCTTTAAAATATAATTCTTCAGTTTCAATATTATCTTTCACTAAATGCATAGTTGGAATATCAGACACTTTGTCTTCGAGCCCATACATTAATAATACAGGAAGTGGCTTAATATCTTTTAAGTGTGTTACTGTTTCTTTCATGATTTCGATGATTTGTTTATACCAATGATATGTCACTTTTTGTAACATGAGTTGATCTTCTTTTGCTTCTTCGATTACCTCATCGTTACGTGTTAAATCTTCAACGGTTATGCCTACTTTGAATCTTGTGTCTTTAGTTAATTTACCTACATTAGATAATATCTTATCTTTTCTAGTTTTATTATTTTTTTTGAATTCCAGCAATGGTGAAATAAGCATCAATCCTTCAATAGGTACTTCCACTTTTTCTAGTAAGTTTAAAATAATAAGTCCGCCAAGTCCTACACCTAAAAAATAAGTTGGAAGTTTATATTCATTTGCTATTCTAATCCATTCTAGTACATGTTCGTGATATACTTCGAAATTTTCTATTTGTCCTTTATTAGAACGCGTAGTTTGACCTTGCCCAGGTAAATCACCCATGATAACGTGATAGCCATTTCTACGTAGCATTGTTATTACATACGCATATCTTCCTGTATGTTCGAGCATGTTATGGGCAATTACAATGACACCCTTAGCTTCATTTTCAGTTTCCCATTTCCACATATTCCATACTTCCCCTTCTCCAATAATTTCATTAAATATATTGTATCAAAATATGATGCACGTTTGCCATTTTAAACGCATAAATTATGTTGTCTTAAGTTCATTGTTTTTTTAAAAATAAATATTATAACTATATCAATCAGTCATCCGATAGTGTAGTCTGTGATATTAAGCATAATAAATTTTATTGTAAACGATTTCATTACTATTAGATTCATGCTACACTATTATTGAAAGCATAGCTATTAGCAGGATGGGAGGAATTAATATGCCAATTGTGAAAAATTTTTTTATAGGGTTATCTAATAATCCCTTTTTAAATAAAACAGCTAAGGAAATAGGTCCTATGTTTGGGGCTAAAAAAGTCGTTGCTGGAAATACGATTACTGACTTAGTAGACACAATTGAACGTTTAAATAACAAAGGAATCACTGTTACTGTGGATTGTCTTGGAGAATTTGTTTTAAATGAAGGCGAAGCGATACAGGCCAAAGACCAAATATTAGAAGTGATGTATGCAATATACAACCACAGCTTAGATGGTCACATGTCTATTAAACTAAGCCAACTCGGTTCGGAGTTTGATATTGACCTTGCTTATCGTAATTTACGCGAAATATTACTAAAAGCAAATGAATTTGGTAATATGCATATTAATATAGACACTGAGAAATACGATAGCTTATTTGATATTACTCAAGTGTTAGATCGACTAAAAGGTGAATTTAAAAACGTAGGTACAGTTATTCAAGCTTATTTATATAAAGCAGATGCACTTATCGATAAATACCCAGAACTGCGTTTACGTATGGTAAAAGGTGCATATAAAGAAAATGAAAATATTGCTTACCAAACTAAAGAAGACATTGACGAAAATTACATACGTTTAATTAAAAAAAGATTATTAAACGCTAATAATGTCACTTCTATTGCTACACACGATGATAAAATAATCACACATATTAAACAGTTTATTAAAGATAATAATATTGAAAAAGATAAATACGAATTTCAAATGTTGTACGGTTTCCGATCAGATTTAGCAGGATTACTTGCACGTGAAGGAAATCATTTTTGTATATATGTTCCGTATGGTGATGATTGGTTCAGCTACTTTATGAGAAGATTAGCAGAACGTCCACAAAACTTAAATCTAATGTTTTTAGAATTAATGAAACCTGAAATATTGAAAAAAACAGGCTTTGTAGCCAGTTTGTTAACAGCTATTGGCGTATCTAGTGCATTAATATATAAAGTATTAAAAAAATGATTTATGCCGCTTAACAAGCATGAGAGCCAGAAACATTTATGTCTCAGGCTCTCATTTAGTATTAACAGCAAATCTCTCGGTTCTAAATATTGTTATAATTACATTTGCCTATGAAAAACAACAAAAGGATTTAAAATTCAAAAAGTTTTTCACCATTTTTTATATTATAAATTAAATTCATCTTAACTTATGGGATATCGTTCCATAATAAGAAGTCTTAGTAAACGCTATTACTATAGAAGTATGCTAATGCTGATTATATTTCGCTTAATAAATTAGCCATTTCGATTGCACTTACTGCCGCTTCAGAACCTTTGTTTCCAGCTTTAGTACCAGCACGTTCTACAGCTTGTTCAATATTCTCAGTCGTTAATATTCCAAATATTACTGGTGTATCTGTTACATCATTTGCTTTTGACACGCCTTTTGCTACTTCATTACACACGTAATCATAGTGAGAAGTTGATCCTCTGATTACACATCCTAAAGTGATTACTGCATCATATTCACCTTTTTGAGCTAACTTTTTAGCCACTAATGGAATTTCAAAAGCACCTGGTACATATGCCACATCAATATTTCCAGCCGAAACTTCGTGTCTTATTAAGGTATCTTTTGCACCATCTAACAAACGATTCGTGATGAAATCATTAAATCTACTTACTACAATTGCTACTTTTAAATTTGATCCTATTAATTTACCTTCAAAATTCATTTTTTTGCCTCCTATATTAAATGACCCATTTTTTCTTTTTTTGTTTTCATATAATCTTGGTTATATTTATTTGTAGGAACTATCAAATCAATTCTTTTGGCAATATCGATGCCATAATTTTCTAAACTACCGAATTTTTTAGGGTTATTACTTAATAAATTAACGCGTTTTACACCTAAATACTTTAAGATTTTTGCAGCATTTTGGTAATCTCTTAAATCCTCTTCAAAGCCTAAAGCAATATTCGCAGAAACTGTATCATATCCCTGCTCTATCAATTCATAAGCTTTTAATTTATTAATTAAACCAATGCCTCTGCCTTCTTGGGGTAAATATAAAATGATACCACCATTTTCACTAATATATTCCATTGAGGCAGCAAGTTGCTCTCCACAATCACATCTTTGACTGTGAAAGATATCTCCAGTCAAACAAGCAGAATGGATACGTACATTTTCGGTTTCTTTGATTTCACCACTAACAATGGCTACTATTTCTTCTTCATTGTTTTGAGTTGAAAATCCATACATATCAAAGTTACCGTAATCTGTAGGTAGTTGTACTTTAGCTTTAGCTTCAAGCGGCGCATCAGTATTTTTTCTGTAATTTTCTAAGTCTTCAATAGATATCATTACAAGCTGATGCTTGTTTTTAAATGCTTCTAAATCGTCTCCTTTAGCCATTGAACCGTCCTCATTCATTATTTCACAAATGAGTGCTGCCGGTTTCGCTCCCGTTAAAAGAGCTAAATCAACAGATGCTTCTGTATGACCACGTCTAGCTAACACACCATTATCTTGAGCAATGAGCGGAAATAAATGCCCTGGTCTGTTAAAATCATTAGCTTTAGTTTGCTCATCAATTAAAGCTTTAGCTGTAAGCATTCTTTCATCGGCACTAATACCAGTTGTTGTATCGATGTGATCAATACTGACTGTAAATTGAGTACCATAAATATCTGAGTTATGGTTAACCATTGGATTAAGCTCTAAGTCTTGCGCTATTTTTTTACTTATGGGCGCGCAAATAAGTCCTCTGCCATATTTAGCCATAAAATTTACCGTGTTCTCATACATCCATTCTGTTATGGCTACTAAATCTCCTTCATTCTCTCTATTTTCATCATCGACCACTATGATACTTTCGCCATTTTTAAGCGCTTTTAATGCTTTTTCTATACTATCTAATTGCATATTACCCCTCCTAGAACCCAAAAGATTTTAGTTTTTCAGAACTCAAACCTGAATCATTATTTCCAACTATTTTTTCTACATATTTAAATAACATATCCGTTTCTATGTGAACTGGATCACCAACACGTTTTTGATTTAATATAGTGGATTTTCTTGTTTCCGGTATAAGGTGAATATCAAATTCTGACTCTTTCAACTGGAAAACAGTCAAACTCACACCATCTATAGTGATAGAACCTTGTTGTACCATTTGATTTATAATGGATTTAGATGGTTTAATTGTTACAATTTTAGAATTATCTGAGTTCTGTATTCTAGTGATTTTAGCTACTTCATCTGTGTGACCAAGCACAAAGTGACCACCAAATCTTCCTTGACCACTCATCGCTCGTTCTAAATTCACTTCGTCGGATTGATTCAACCGGTTTAAATATGTTTTATTCTCAGTGCCTTTAATCACCTGTACTGAAAATGTTTGGTTATCAAAACATACTACTGTTAAACAAACACCATTCACACTGATTGAATCGCCAATATGCATATCAGATAAAATTGTCTGACAATCAATGGTTAAATTAACAATTGATTGCTGGGTTGTCATTTTTTTAATCGTACCTATTTCTTCCACAATGCCAGTAAACATATTAATTCACTTCTTTCGCAATTCTAATTTAATGTTTTGCTCAAGCACTTGAGAATTTACAATTTCAAATTGTGGTGCCTCTGATAAATTAAATACATTTTCTGTTTTAAAAAATTGATAATCACCAGAACCACCTATCATTTTCGGGGCATAATATAAGATAAGTTCATTCGTATAATTAGATTGAAGAAATTCAGAAGTAATCGTAGGGCCGGCTTCAACTAAGACACGCCCAATCCCTTTTTGATATAAATCTTTTAAAATGTTTTCAAGAGAACAGTTTGAACAATGAATGACTTCTACATGTTCAATATCTGATTTTAATTTTTCTTGTTCTGTATAAATCCAAATAGGCACATTAGATTGGTTAAACATATCTAAATCAAAGTCAATTCGACCTGATTTTGAAAGTATAATACGGATAGGATGCTTACCTTCTTCTATTCTGGTAGTATATTGAGGGTTATCAGCATTTAATGTGCCAGTTCCTGTTATCACAGCGTCATGTTTATGTCTAAGCATAAATACATCATTTTTGACTGATTTATTTGTAATCCATTTACTTTCACCTTTATCAGTAGCTTGTTTACCATCTAAACTACAAGATACTTTCACTGTAACTTCCGGAATACCTTGTCTTTTAGTTATAAAAAAGTCTTTATATAAGGCTTCTGCTTCAGGTTTATGACGAAATTCCACTTTGACTCCAGCATGTTGTAAGATTTCATCACCTCTAGATGTCAAAGTTGTATCTTTAACAGCATAGACTACTTGTTTAATACCAAAATCTATAATTTTATTAACGCATGGTGGCGTTGAACCATAATGAGAGCAGGGCTCTAAAGATATATAGATTGTGCCACCTGCAGCTGTTTCGTTTGCCATGTCCAAAGCTTGAACTTCAGCATGTTTATCACCTTTTTGTAAATGGGCACCTATGCCAACGATTCTACCTTGATTAACTACAACAGCACCAACAGGCGGATTTATTCCTGTTTGACCGTCTACCATTTTTGCCAATTGAATTGCATAATTTAAATATTGACTCATAATAATCACCTCTAAATAATAAAAAACACCTGAAATGGTTTTCAGGTGTGGGATATATTTCTATATAACATGATTTGTTTAACATTAAATACACTTTTCGAAATGATAGAAAAATGTACACTAAATAAACACTCTAAGCAGTGCTGTTTGTTATACTCCATTCTTTCTCCCATCCAGACTATACTGTCGGCTCTAGATTCTCACTAGATCAGCCACATTTGTAAAAACAAATGCAGGTCGCAGGCTTTATTTACTGCCGGTTGGGAATTTCACCCTGCCCCGAAAGAACATTTATGAAATTGTAATTGATGATTGAGTCAAGTAACTTTTTAAAGCTACAACGTTATCGTACTATATTTTATGGTAAAAAACAATTCTTATTACTTAAGTCGGTTTTGTTTATCTGTTGAAAACACTTCAATTCCTTGTGACAACAAGATTTTCAAGAAATTTTTTATAAAAAATTAAAACAACTAAACGTTAAACATCATTAATAAACTAATTAAAACTTTTATGTGTTTACTTAAATATTAATCTGTTAAAAAGTCAAATTACTTTTACGTATTATAATTAAAATAACCAATACAAACTATTTAGTAAGGTCACATGTATATGATCAAGTGTTCGCTAAACATATTTATATAAATAGTAAAGATAGGTTTCAGTTCATATATTATTTAGACTAGCACTTATTTTGATCGCGGTTTAATAAATTTTCTACCACACTAACAGCTTGTTTTACAATCATTGTTACGCCGTTACGAGATTGATTAATCCCATTTGTCAATTGACCTAAAGCGAACATGTTTTTTAAAGTACCATACCGTGGGCTTATAATTTGATTTGTTTCAGGAATAATCTGTATGCCGCCTAATGGGTGTGCCTGAACAACTTGTCTATTTTCTAAGTTTAGAATCAATTGATCATCATTATCTAACTCTGACAAATGTGATTTTGAACCCGTTGCATTGATTACAACATCAAATTTATCAATCGCTTTGAAATCATCTTCATACTTAAACCAGAAATGCTGGCCATCATGTTTTACATCTTCTAGCCCTTTTTTTATTTCAATTTGTCCGTTTTGAATATGGTTTATAATTAATCTTGCTGTACGTGGAGGCATTGGGTTAGAATTCTCTTTTAATATAGATTGGTAATTTCGTAAAAAAGTTTTTTGATCGTCTCTACTAAAACTATTCCATATCCAATTGAGATTTTCTTTTGCTAATTCAAGAATGCTTTGAAATTTACCCAATATTTCTTTGTGTTCTAAATCATATGTTAAATCCGCAATAGGGTCGCCTTTTCTTCTATGAACTAATTTTTCTACTGGAATATCATAATACGTACAGTCTTTTCTAAATAATGTTAAAGCATCTTCTAAAGGCACATTCCCCAAGTTTTCTTTTTTGATTTTATTAAAGTTTTCAGGTGTAACGTATTTAAACTGAATTTCTGGCATATTGCCTCTTACACTAGGTAAATGACCTTTTCGGCTAGTCACGGAAATAGGTAAATTTGGGTGATGCGCAGTTACAAATCGAATAACATCTAAACTTGCTAGCCCCGTACCAATAATAGCTATTCTGTCTGTGCTATCAACTTCGTTCAATGTGTCATAAGTCGGGTATGGCGTTTGTATGTATCCCGGTGTTCCTTTTAATTGATAAGGATCATGATACGATAACGTACCAACTGTTAAAAATACAATATCGTATTGTTGTTGGCAATCTGGTTTTTCAGATGTACAGACGACATATTTTATATTTGTCTCGCCTATATCTGCATCTATAAACACTTCTAAAACTTCTTTTTTAATCATTTGAATATTTTTATATTGTTTATGATATGTTTCTAAATAGTCTTTCATATAATGGCCAAATATAAATCTAGGTAAATATTCTGGATTGGAAAATTTAAATATAGATTGTTGTTGATACCATTCATAGAATTCGCGTTCATTTTTCAAGTTGAGAGACATTTGTTTAGCCGGCAAATTGATAAGCAATTGATCGCTGTCATTTTGAAATGGTATACCTTGCCCCATATTTTTAGGATTATCGTAAACATCTACTTTCATTTGGTCGAACTCATCATATTTCACTAATTCTTTTAATAAACTAACGCCTGCAGTTCCCATGCCAATGATAGCTATACGCATTTTATTCACCCTTACTTTTATTAATTTATATTTAGTATATCAATGATTGTACGCTTATTACATGTTAATGAATTATGTTATTATTATACAAAATTAATAGTTATGTTAACATTAAAATATTGTATCAAAACTTATTTAAGATATAAGGAGTTTAAAAACAAACTATTTTAAAAGGATTATCTATCTATTAATAACTAGTACAATATTATTAGTAAGTTGTGATTTGCCCGGCCTCTCGGGTGGTAAATCTAAAAATTCTGTTAAAATTTCCGCTTTAGCTACGAGTGAATCGCAAATCATGGCTTATATGCTCAAAGGTTTAATTGAACATGATACGCAAAGCACAATGAGTGCTTCAATCATAAATAATGTAGACTCAGCCACAATCTAGCATTACGCCTTAATACATGGGGATGCTAATATTTCAAGTACGCGCTATACTGGAACCGATTTGGTTGGCGTGCTGGAACAGCAACCCATTACAGATACAAATAGAGCAATATCTGTTACTCAAAAACTGTTCAACCAAAAATTTAATCAAAGATTCTTTAATTCTTATGGTTTTGAAAATACCTTTGCATTTATAGTCACAAAAGAAACCGCAAAGAAATACAATTTACGTTCTATTTCAGGTTTAAAAAAGTAAAAGATCAAGTCAAAGTTGGTACAGATACTACGTGGATTAAACGAGGCGGCGATGGTTATGTTCCGTTCAAAGCACATTATGGATTTGGTTTTAACGATTTAAAGCCAATGCAAATCAGCCTTGTATATGACGCTTTAAAAAATAATAAACTAGATGTCGCACTTGGTTATACAACAGATGGCAAAATATCAGCATATGATTTAGTAGTGCTTAAGGATGACAAACATTTTTTCTCCATATGATGCAAGTGCAGTAGCACCAAATGAATTATTACAAAAACGTCTACAGATTAAAGCATTAATCAATAAGTTAGACCATAAAATTAATACAGAACAAATGCAAAAGCTTAATTATGAAGCTGATGGCAAAGATAAGGCACCAGCGATGATAGCCAAAGAATTCTTAGAAAAAAACAATTATTTTGATAGTGATAATTAAAACAGTGATTGAATATTATGGATAAATATTGTGTATATTCTGCAGTTTAATGTTACTATGGTTTCAAAGATTAGGAAGTGATTAAATGAAATTGATTATAAAAGTGATTATATCAACAATCTTATTGTTTTTACTGTTTGGCAATAAAAATAAAGCTGAATAAACCAACGCTACTCAAGTAACAACAAAATTTATCAATGTGTAAGTAGTCATATATTCGATATCATAAGAAACTGGATATTAATCTTATAATTTTTCTTCAAAAAGATTTCTTTAGTTTGAATTTTTGAGGGCTCATTTTATATTAAAACTTCGATGTAACTTTACTTCATCGCTGAGGCCACGCCTTGAATTGTAATCGCAAGATACATTAGCATTAGATATAAAAAGCGTGGCTCGACAGGTTAAAACATTTCATAAAACAAAGAAAACGTCAATTTCTATAATTTTAATAGAAATTGACGTTTTCTTTGTTTTAGCTAGAGATATTTATATCCTATCTCTTTATATTTATCAATGTATTGATTATGTGTCTTGATGTTTTTTATCATCTTTGTAGACAAAATATTTATAGTATTTACCTTCTGTTTTCATATCTTTATAGAAATCTGCCATTAAGCTTGCATTACTTTCAGCCCACTTAATATCTGTAGCATATTGATGTTCACCAGGTTTTTTTGGATTCCAGCGCATACTATATAAAGTGTTTTGATCTTTGTTAGATAAGAAATGGCCATGAATAAAATTAGCGCCTCCACTAATTGCTTTTTCTGGTGTATCCCAACCATGTTTTTTCGCATATTCAGCACCAGTTTTCACAGGATCCTCATCTAAAGCACCTACACCAAAGAAATTATAATATTTCTTCCCGTCAATCTCGACGCCGCTAGATAATTCACTCTTAGCTGAACCAGTTTCAAGTATTGCATGTGAAATTAAGTATACTTCATTAACATGTTTTTCTTTAGCTGCTTTTATAAAATCATCTGAATGCTCTAAAAGTATAGGGTTATCAATAAGCATTCTTTTTATTCTATTTTCATCAATACCTTGATACTTATCTAGTTCCAAAAATTGATACTTTTGAGTATCACTCTCAATAAAATTACTACTATTCATTGCTGCTTTAATTTCAGTTGATGATGCATCTCTCCAAGTATCATTGTTTTTACTTGAAACTTGTTGACTTGTGTAGTTATCTATTTGTTTTTTTGCTGCTTTATCTAAAGTAATATTAAGCTGCTCTACTTTTTCTTGTTGATTAACTTCTTTAAAAAAGATTTGATCTGAAATCATTGAAAATACAATGACTGCAGCTACTACAAGTACTATCAATAAACCAATAACTGATAGTATTGAGCCTTTCTTATGCTTCGTCATGTTCACACCTCATAGGTAATAATAGAAATATTAAGTCTCTTTATTATATACACGATTATAAAAGACTATCTGAAATTAAATTCTAACACTAAATAGTTGAACGTACAATTTTATATGTTTGTTGTTACATATTCATAAAAAAAGTAATGAAATTTTAATTTCATTACTCTTGACTTTTATTATATTCCATAATTATAAAACTCACTGCTTGCGATCTGTTTTTATAATAATAGCGATTTAAATCAATTGTACCTTCTATCTCACCGTCACGATACATCATTTCTTTTGTAAGATTATTAATCATAACGAAATCCGATTTATCTTTAATCGTATCTAAATCATTATGTCTAGCAAAGAAATGTTCTAAATTTAAATGTGCGTAATCCATATAAACCTCCTGATTTATTGTCCGAAGATAATACAAAACTCTAAAGTGTTATATCTTTAAGTTGAATACGCGTGGATGTTATAAAACTTAAATTTTATCTATCTTATTAGTTCTATTTAACACCTATTGTCAATATTTAGCAAATGAAAATTACTATCTTTTCCAATAAAATAAACTTATCCGGAAATAAATGTTATATATATATGACAATGGAGCTCAATAATGCCTTTCGAACAACTCTATTTTCAATTCAAACATATTATTTTTATTTTACTAAACAAATACCGTATTAAGTATAATCGAGAAGAATATACTCAATTACTCACTATCAAAATGTGGGAGTTAACGCAAAATTACTTACCACATCATACTTACTCTTTGGGTCAATTCCTTTATAACCGCTTAAACTACTATTTAATAGACCTTTTCCGATCCCAAAATCAGAAAACAAACATCCTATATTTAACAGAACAAATAGATGAACAAACTAACAACACTGATATTACTAATAACCATCTAATGTATCAACATTTTTTACAGCAATTAACGGAAAAAGAGAGACAGTGGCTGATATTAAAACTTTCTGGTTATAAGCAAAGTGAGTTAGCATGTATGCTAAATTGTTCCATTTCTACAGTAAAAAATTATCGAAAAAAAGTTCAAAAAAAGTATTATAAATTTTATTCACCAAAATAAGATTAGGAGCCTAAAATGACACAAATATCAAAATTATTGTACCTTAAAACAGTTATTAGTGATGAACTTATGACTATTGGCCAATATACAACACATCAATTTAACTATCCTACTTCAATGATGCCAACGGTTCACTATTTATTAGACACATATCGATTATCGCTCCCTCATCAAATTAAGGAAGCCAAGCAAATATTAAAAATCCGAAAAATGGTCCCCATATTTATTAATTCACATATAACCTTATTCCCACTTAAAGCTAAGCGCGCTCCTTTGCAATACTATATCAACGCAAATGCTATTGTTGGGATTAAATCACACAATAATAAGTCAATCATCTATTTTGAAAATGCAACATTTATTATAGTTGATGTTCCATATACATTTGTATATAAAAAATGGCAAGAAAGTATAACACTGTCTCACCTAATGCAATAAAATATAATTATAATGACCTATTATGTTTATACTCTAATAATTTTTTCGTAAAATAACCAGTCACCTTTTGAATCAAGTAGATACTAATAATTAGTAATAATACTGACCCAACTAACGTTAAAATAACTACAGTGCTAGATAACTGTACTTCCGGTTTAATAAAATATTGAACTGATGATAAGCTTGATAGTAAAGCAAACAAGAATACACCTAATAAAACGATATATGTAAATAAAATGCCAAGTAATAACATAAAGAAATAAGATGATGAAGCTACTTTTTCTTTAAAAATATAATTGTTTAAAAACTGATTTGAAAATGCGATTGGACGATTAAGTTCCTCACCATGATCCATTTTCGTAACTTCTGATAATACTTGGTCTAGTTGTTGTTTTTCTTTTTTATTTAAAAACCATAAATGCTTTTTTACTTTTTGTTTAAAAATATTTGCCTTCATTAAAAGTTTCTCCTTAAATATATTAAACGTATACTACCTTTATAAAGAATAAGTTATTTATTTCACGGTTTCAATCATATTATTCATATTTTTAAAACTAAATACGTCTAAAATAATTTGTATTTTCAACTACTTTAGTCGATAATTTCTAAGCCCATTAATATTGCAAATTGTAGTGCCTGTTCTCTAGAAACTTTACATCCGAACAAGTCTTCTTTATTAACTTGTATGGATTTAAAAAATGCTTGGCTTATATCACAGTGTTTAAGTGGGGTTTGGTAAAATGAGGCATCTTCTAAATTAGTACCTTCTAATTGTATATCGTTTAGTTTTGTATTATAAAAAACCGCACTACCTAAAAAACTGTCACTTGTTAAAAAACTATCAATTTTAGCATCGATAAAACCTATAAAATCAGCTTTTACTTCTTCGAACCAGACGTGCCCAATACTTACCTTTTTAAATTGTACACCAGTAAGACGACAACCCTTGAAAATCACTCTATGTATTGAACCAAAATCGATTTTTACATTAGACAAATCACAATTTTCAAAAATAACATCTGTAAAGTCTACCCGATTAAAATGTGAATGAGATAAATCACAATTTTTAATTACTGAACTGTAAATCATTAATTTATCTAATGTAACATTACTTAACTGAGATTCAGTTATATCTGCCCTCTCAATGACGCCATCATATTTAAAAACATCATCTAATAACCCTGTATCTAAATTCATTGCTATCTTTGGTTGTTGTAATTTCACTGTTACGCACGACCTCGTTTCACCCTTTTATTTTAAATTATTTTTAATATAATCCATACGTTAATATAAATTCAAATTTTAAATGTAAATGATGCTAATCGCTGAGTAAAATAAGCATTATACCATTTAATAGAAAATGAGAGCCTAGGATAAATTAATATCCTAGGCTCATCTTCATTGTTAACAATGGATGACTGGGCTAAAAAGCGCTGCAGTTCTGGCATTTTTCTTAGCCACCCTTGCTAGATAAAATCACGAAACCTGTTAGAAAATAAATTTCTGTTTCGTTCTGTCTATTATAAAATTGAAAGTCCTGAAGATTGGATGTCTTTTGCAAATCCTTTAACTGTATCAACTGATAGTTCATTGATGTCACGGCCAAGATTATTGTTTACTTTTTTAACAACATCTGCAGGACATGTGATAATATCAGCGCCAACTTCGTCAGCTTGAATCACATTGATGACTTCACGACAACTTGCCCATAATAATTTTACGCCTGCTTTGCTGTGCGTTATTTCAGCAGCCTCTTTCATCATTGGGATTGGGTCAACGCCAGTGTCAGCAATACGACCAGCAAATACTGAAACATAAGTTGGTACACCTTCTGTTATAGCGTCTGTAATTTCTTTAACTTGATCTAAAGTGTAAACAGCAGTGATGTTTAAGCGAACATTTTCTGCTGATAATTTTTTGATTAGAGAAATAGTTGATTCACCTTTTGTGTTCACAACTGGAATTTTAACAAATACGTTACTGCCATATTGTTTTAAAATTTCAGCTTCTTTTGCCATAGTTTCTAAATCATCAGCAAATACTTCAAATGAGATAGAAGCATCAGGAATTTCACGAACAGCTTCTTCAGCGAAAGCTTTATAGTCTGTTACACCTGCTTTTGCCATTAAACTTGGGTTAGTTGTAAAACCATCTACTTGTTTATTTTTATAAGCTGCTTTCATTTCTTCAATATCTGCACCGTCTGCAAACACTTCAACATTTAATTTTGCCATTACTAATTCCTCCTGACTAAAATAAATAATTCTATAAAGAATTATTTTTATAACGGTCAATAACCATACAGTTTATTTATACCATCTTTTTTTAATAAATTCTATTTATCTGCTTATAATCAAAAATTTTTCAGAATAAACATTAATGCTACAGTTGTTGTAAACCCTATAGTGACAACTTTCAAACTCTTGATTTATATATTAAATTATTTTACTTATTGTAAATTTAGTTAAATTTAAGTTAATATATGATATTATTACTAAATGAATTGCACTAGGAGGTTATTATGGCACGCTCAAAACTTTATTTTTATTTATCATGCATTTTAATTATTATTAGTTTTTATTTTAATACTAGAAACCCTCTACTAAATATGCACTTTAATTCAATGGTTAAACTTATTTTTGTTTGTAGTATTATCAATGCTATTATATTAATTATTTCAATTATATTTTCTGATAAATCCATAAAACATTTACACGAAAATTCGGGTTGGATTAGACCAGCTAGTAAAGCTTTACCATATATCATATTAGTTGTGTTAGTGATTCATATTATTGCTTCACTTTCCACTTTTGGTATTATTTTCTAATATTCACTACAAAAGTTATAATACTTTTGTAGTTTTATTTTTTGAAGGGAAGTTATAATAGTGCAATATGTATATATTTTCGCTGGAGGAGCTATTGGTGCATTGATCCGCTATACTTTTTCAATATTAAACTACACTGATGGTTTCCCGACCGGGACATTCCTCGCAAATATCTTGGGCGCTTTTTTAATGGGATTACTAGGAACCATGGCAATACAATATTTTAACAACAACCCTCAACTTAAAAAGGGTATTACTACTGGATTACTAGGGGCCCTTACAACGTTCTCTACCTTCCAATTTGAACTTATTGGATTTTTACACCAGCAAGCTTACGCAATGCTAATTATCTATGCGTTGGTTAGCTATATACTAGGTGTATTAGTTTGTTATATTGGCGTAAGATTGGGGGCACGTTTCTCATGACTCAAGTTATTTTGGTGATGTTAGGTGGCGGTATTGGTGCAGTCATTCGAGGATTTCTTACTAACGTGTTTGCCAACAAAATAAATAGTACTTTACCTGTAGCTACACCTTTTGTAAATATCTTAGGTAGTTTTATTATTGGTTTAATCATGGGTATGTCCCTCAATATTCCATGGGTAGATTCATTTTTAGTAGTTGGTATACTTGGAGGGCTAACTACTTTTTCAACGCTTTCTTCAGAATTAGTTAAGATGTTAACACCAGAAAAAAATATCCTTAATTTTATTACCTATTCATTAATACAATATATAGTAGCTTTTATTGCATGTTTATTAGGTTATATAATAGTATAATTTTTTATTAATAAGACCGTAAGCTTTGCTATTAGTCAGCATTCGCTTACGGTCTTTAGTATTATACCAATATATATTTTTTAATTCCCGCTAAATTCTAAAGGGTCTGGACCAATTCTTTTATCTTCATTTAATTGGTCTAAACGTTCAATTTGTCCTTTTGTTAATACAAAATCAAACACGTTTAAGTTTTCTTCTATCCTTGATGGCGTTACAGATTTAGGAATTACAACTACGCCGTGTTCAACATTCCATCTTATAATGACTTGCGCAGGCGTTTTACCAATTTCTGAAGCTACTGCTTTAACGGTAGCGTCTTCTAAAATTTGGGCGTTCATTAAGGGAGACCATGATTCAGCCTGTATATTTTGCACTTCCAAATATCTTCTCAATTGGGAGTGAGTTAAGTATGGATGGAATTCAATTTGATTGATGACTGGTTTAATCGAAACTTGTGCTAATAACGCTTCAAGATGTTCAGTATTAAAATTACTTACACCAATATTTTTAACTTTATCGTTTTTATATAAATCTTCCATACCCTGCCATGTATCAATCATTAACGCTTCATCAAGACCAGGCCAATGCATTAAATATAAATCTAAATAATCTAGCCCTAATTTATTTAAACTAGTCTCATAAGCATCTGCTACGTTAACGCGACCATAATCCGCAAGCCATAGTTTAGATGTGATAAACAAGTCACTTCGATTCAATCCTGTTGAAGCCAATCCCTCAGCTATACCTTGGCCAACCATTTCTTCGTTCTCATAAACCATAGCTGTGTCTATATGTCTATAACCACTTTCAATAGCATGTTTAACTGCTGCTTTACACTCGTCGTTGTTTTCTACACGAAATGTACCTAAACCAATAATTGGCATTTCATTGCCATTATAAAAAGTTACATGTTCCAAATTTAAAAACCCCTCTTCTATTAAGCTAACTTTTATAATAATCAAAATCGGCAAACTAATAAATTAAAATGCCTATATTTTTAAATGTAATTTATAAATATTTGTAACGGCAACTATATATTAATGTAATTTATAATTTTTATTAATAACAAAAAAGTTCGAGGTATACTCATAGGTTATCAGGTAGCGTTAAATGTAAAAATGCATCTCCATTCAAAAATGAAGATGCATTCTATTTTGAATATGGCTATTTATAACTCAAACTCAAATTCAGATGCTTATTTATATAACTTTATTAATTAAACATTTCTATTTCTTCCATAACACGTTGCAAGTCTTCAACATTATATTGAATTCTGCCGTGGAAAACAAACTTGTTAAAGTACTCATCAAGTTGTTCTGGTCCTACTAGAACTTTCGAATTTGTACTTTGTGCGTAATTTGAAATTGTCACTGCGCCTTCTTCCTTTGGATTAAAATAAAGGATTGAAGTTGGAGTGAATTTCAAATTCAATTCAGTTTGTAAATCACCAGCAAGTTTTTCAACTTCATTTAAATAATTCGTGTAATTAACAAATGATAACGTATCTTTATCCTCATTTTGATCCATCGCTAATGTTTGCGGCGTTTGTTTGTCAAGATCTAACGTTTCAAATACTTGTTCCATCATCGGTTGTTCTTTAAATTGTGTAGCATTAATTCCATTAAATACATGACCTTTTAATAATTGTGAATCAATAATGTACAAACCAGTTCGTGTAAGTACTAAATGGCTAATACGGCGAACGTCACTAAAATTATTCTTTGGCAAGAAAATATTAGCCATTATATGCATGTCTTCTGGACGGATCCGTTTTTCATTTACTAAACGTTCACGGATACCAATTAATCGCATGTCCGTCACATATTCACTTTCATTTTTAGAGAATAATTTTAAAGCATCTATTTCTTGATTTTTAGAATTAACTGTGGCTTCATATTCTTCTTTTTGCTTAGTTACTTGCTTTTTATTCTCAATTCTTTCTTTTTCTAGCTCCTCGCCATGTTCATCGCTAAGTTTTTGTTCTCTAGATTTATATTGTTCCTCGATTGTTTGCTGTGCTTTTTTCTTACTTTTCAAGGCTACTAAAAATAGGATTAAACAAATAACTGCTACGATAATTGCCACGATTAAACCAATTTCTATCGGTCCAAATGAATTCATAACAACAACGCTCCTTTATATGTTCAGTAACTTAATTATAATAGATATGAGCTCATCATTCGATAGTAAACTTAAAAAAACAAGGTTCTTTTCACCTATACTTGCACACTATCTTTTAATAAATTAACTTTATCTAGTTTTTCCCACGGTAGAAGTATATCTGTACGCCCAAAATGACCATAGGCAGCAGTTTGTTTATAAATTGGATGTTTTAAATCTAACATTTTAATTATACCCGCTGGTCTTAAATCAAAGTGTGCTCTGACCGCTTCCACTAATTCTGCTTCACTTACTTTACCTGTTCCAAAAGTATCAATCGCAATAGAAACCGGTTCTGCAACACCAATTGCATATGCAAGTTGAACTTCACATTTTTCTGCAAGTTCTGCTGCAACTATATTTTTAGCTACATAACGTGCAGCATAAGTTGCTGAACGATCTACTTTTGTAGGGTCCTTCCCACTAAAGCAACCACCACCATGACGTGCGTAACCGCCATATGTGTCTACGATAATTTTTCTGCCTGTAAGTCCTACGTCGCCCTGTGGTCCACCAATTACAAATCGCCCTGTAGGATTGATATAAAATCTTGTATGCTCATCAATTAAACCTTCAGGGACAGTAGGATAAATAACATGTTCTTTGATATCAGTCTGAATTTGTTCCAAAGTAATATTTTCAGCATGTTGTGCTGAAACTACGATCGTATCTATACGTTGCGGTTTGTCTTGCTCGTCATATTCAACTGTAACTTGGACTTTACCATCAGGGCGTAAATATTTTAAAATTTCATCTTTACGTACATCTGATAATCGCTTAGCAAGTTGATGTGATAAAAAGATAGGTAATGGCATATAAGTATCAGTTTCATTTGTTGCGTAACCAAACATTAAGCCTTGATCTCCTGCACCTGTGGCCTCGATCTCTTCTTCTGTAAGATGATCTCGGTACTCTAAGGCATTATCCACGCCTTGAGCAATATCAGGTGACTGTTCGTCAATAGCTGTTAATATAGCCATTGTTTGGCTATCATAACCGAATTTCGCACGTGTATAACCAATATTTTTAATTGTTTCTCTTACCACTTTAGGGATATCTACATATGTCGCCGTTGAAATCTCCCCGGAAATTAATGCCATACCTGTTGTTACTGTTGTTTCACAAGCGACCCTTGCATTTGGATCATCTTTTAAAATTTCATCTAAAATTGCATCCGATACTTGATCCGCAATCTTATCTGGGTGCCCTTCTGTAACTGATTCTGAAGTAAATAACCTTCTATTATAAGTCATAATTAACTTGCTCCTTTAGTTTTAAATTACGAAAATTCTCTTTTATTGAGCTCATTAAAAAAAGCCTTCGTCACTATTATGAATAGAGAGAAGGCCTTTATACGTCCATTCGCTCTTATCGTTCAGACGCTATTTGTCTGCAAACGGTTTGGCACCTTTCTTCATTATAAGAAGAGGTTGCTGGGCTTCATTGGGTCCATGTCCCTCCGCCACTCAGGATAAGAGAATCCGTTAATCACTATAGTACCTAAACTAAGTAACATTGTCAATTTAGGATTAATTAAAATTCCTTTTAAAATGGTGTGGACTATTAAATCATATGTGTTATACTCTTTAATTGTAAAGGCTTACATTTAATATAGCGTTGGAGGGATTTAGTATGGCAGTAGATACATACACTTACACAAATAAAATCCAAAGTATTTTGGACAAGCAATCTTCATTATTTCAACTATCTACAACACAGTTGTATAAAAAAATTCTTGATAATAATGAAGGCGAACTAACTGAACTAGGTGCAATTAACGCTAAAACAGGCAAATACACTGGACGTTCACCAAAAGATAAATTCATTGTTAATGAACCATCCTACAGAGATGATATCGATTGGGGCAATATCAATCAACCAATTGACGAAGAGACATTTTTAAACTTATATGAAAAAGTATTAAATTACTTAAATGAAAGAGATGAATTGTACGTTTTCAATGGTTATGCAGGTAGTGATGAAGATTCACAACTCAAACTAACAGTAGTTAATGAACTCGCTTGGCATAACTTATTCGCACAAAATATGTTTATTCGTCCAGATTCAAAAGAAGAAGCAGAAGAAATCAAATCAGATTTCACTATTGTTTCAGCGCCCCATTTCAAAGCAGACCCAACTCAAGACGGTACAAATTCCGAAACATTTATTATTACTTCTTTTAAGCACAAACTTATTTTAATTGGTGGTACTGAATATGCTGGTGAAATGAAAAAGGGTATTTTCTCAGTTATGAACTACTTATTGCCAAAAGATGATATCATGAGTATGCACTGCTCAGCTAATGTCGGTGAAAAAGGTGATGTGGCGCTATTTTTCGGCTTATCAGGTACAGGTAAAACAACACTTTCTGCAGATGCCAACCGAAAGTTAATCGGTGATGATGAACATGGTTGGAATGAAAATGGCATATTCAATATCGAAGGTGGTTGTTACGCCAAAGCTATTAATCTTTCTTATAAAAAAGAACCACAAATTTATGACGCAATTAAATACGGGACTATTTTAGAAAATGTGGTTGTAGACGAAGACGGTGATATCGACTTTGATGATAACTACTACACAGAAAATACCAGAGCCGCTTATCCAATCAATCACATAGAAAATATTGTTACACCTTCTAAAGCAGCGCATCCTAATACCATTATTTTCTTAACTGCTGATGCTTTTGGTGTTTTACCACCTATTTCTAAATTAAATAAAGATCAAGCAATGTATCATTTTTTAAGCGGTTTTACAGCTAAATTAGCAGGGACTGAACGCGGTGTAACAGAACCTGAACCATCATTCTCAACTTGTTTTGGTTCACCTTTCTTACCATTACACGCAAAAGTATATGCTGATTTACTTGGTAATCTGATAGATAAACACGATGTGGACGTTTACTTGGTCAACACTGGTTGGACTGGTGGTAAATACGGGACAGGACGTCGTATTAGTTTAAATTACACAAGACAAATGGTTGAACAAGCTATCACTGGCCAATTGAGAGACTCGGAATACATCAAAGATGATATGTTTGGCTTAAATATACCAGTTGAAATTAAAGATGTACCACAAACGCTACTTAATCCTATTAATGCATGGAGTAAGCCAGAAGCTTATAGAGAACAAGCACAAGATTTAATTGATAGATTTAAACATAACTTTGAAAAATTTGGCGATGAAGTTTCAGATTTAGCTGAAAATGGCGGATTTAAATAAACGTTATATCAGTATGCTTCTCGCTATCGTGTCATATTTAAAAGTCCCTGGGACATAAATCCCAGAAAAATAGCACTCAGATGATTTAATTCAATTCATCTGAGTGCTTCTTTTGATTCAATACTTCGTATTGTTAGCTCGCTTTCTTAGGGGACAGCTTCAGCCTGTAGTCTTCAGCTTGTCCTATTCCCTCAAGAGTCTCGCCAAAATACGTGACATTTATATGTAATTTTACATTAAAATACTTTTTAAAAATAAGGCCCTTACGTATAATTTAATAAATACCACTAAACTAAATTAACGAGATTCCTTATGTATAAAGATTATAACATGACTCAACTTACACTACCAATGGAAACTTCAGTTCTTATCCCCACAAATGATATGTCACGACATGTTAATGAAATCGTTGAAACAATACCTGAAAATGAATTCGATGAATTCAAACATCATCGTGGTACTACATCATATCATCCCAAAATGATGTTGAAAATTATTCTATATGCCTACGCACAATCCGTATTTTCTGGTGGTAAAATAGAAAAACTGCTTAATGATCGTATCCGAATGATGTGGCTGTCACAAAATCAAACACCTTCTTATAAAACAATTAATCGTTTTAGAGTAAACCCTAAAGTAGACGCCTTATTAGAACCTTTATTTATTCAATTTCACA
>NZ_JAESKI010000009.1:0-105314 GCF_017892065.1 Staphylococcus sp. GDY8P120P
CATTTTAAGGGTTCAGTGCCTCATATTGTCCTAGCCTCTTTTTTATTATTAACTGGCGTTGTCTCAAAAAGCAACACAATAGATTTTTTGCTCACTTTTCTACCTATTATAAATTTTGAATACTATATAGGTGTTCATACGTTCCGTTTTTAGCTAATAACTCTTGATGCGTACCACTTTCTACTATCTCACCATTTTCAATAACTACTATTTTATCTGCATGTGTAATTGTAGATAATCTATGCGCGACAATCAATGTAGTACGATTTTCACTTAAGATATTCAATGCTTCTTGAATAATAGATTCGCTTTCTAAATCTAGTGCACTCGTCGCTTCATCTAATATAATAATGGGTGGATTATTAAGGAAAATACGTGCTATAGAAATACGTTGTTTCTGGCCACCAGAAAGTTTAACGCCTCTTTCTCCAACTTCTGTATCATACCCTTCTGATAATTCCATAATAAAATCATGTGCGTTAGCCATTTTTGCAGCAGTAATGACTTCCTGGTCTGTAGCATTCGGTCTACCTAATAAGATATTTTCTTTAATCGTATCTGAGAATAAAATATTATCTTGCTGAACTAACCCAATTTGATGTCTTAAACTACCAGTTAAATATGATTTAATATTAGTACCATCTATTTTAATTTCACCATCTGTTACATCGTAAAATCTTGGGATGAGATTAATCAGCGTAGATTTACCTCCACCACTCATACCAACAAAAGCGACAGTTTCGCCCTCTTCAATATCTAAATTAATATGATTTAATATAGTAGATTCTTCATTATTGTATTTGAAACTAACATCATTTATTTCAATACGCCCTTCTTTAATCTCTAAAGGTAAAGCACCCTTTTTATTTTTAATATCATAACCTTCGTCCATCAATTGGAAAACACGGTCCATAGACGCAAAACTTTGAGTTAATGTAGTAAATGAAGAAACTAGTCTACGTAAAGGGCCGAAGAGTTGTTCAAGATAACCGACAAATGCAGCTAGTGTCCCTACTGTAATAGACCCATTGATAGCTAAAACAGCGCCTGAGCCTATAATGATAAGTGGTCCTAAATCTGTTACTGTATTAATCGCTGAAAAAGAATAGGCATTCCATCGTGTATGTGTAAAGGCACGCTGTAAAAAATTACTGTTATGTTTATCAAAATTAGCTGCTTCGTTATCTTCGATAGCAAAACTTTTAATAACTGACATACCTTGTACACGTTCATGTAAAAAGCCTTGTACTTCTGCTAATGCTTGAGATCTTTTTCTTGTTAAGTTTCTTAAGCGTCCAAAGAAGAAATACACTGTTAAAATATATATTGGGAAAATAATGATTGCTGCTAATGTTAATTTCACATCTAAAACAAACATAATAGATAAAGCGATAACGATAGTGATACAGTCAAGCCAAATATTCATTAACCCTGTTAAAATAAAATCTTTGGTCTGCTCAACATCATTAATCACTCTTGAAATAACTTGGCCCGCTTGATTATTAGCATAAAATCTTGAGCTCAAAGCTTGCAAATGGTTATATAACTTTTTACGAATGTCATATAAAATTTTATTACTCGTCCATTGCGCTAAGTATTGTCTTAAAAATTCTATCGGTGGTCTAACAATCACAAAAATGAATATTGCTATACCTAATGCAATTGCTAATCTTGTAAATTTTTCTTCAATAGTGATTGCCCCATTATTAATAATGTTATCAATAACATATTTAATTAATAATGGAATCAGCATTGGAATACCAAATTTTAATATACCAACAAGTATAGTGGCAATGATCCGCCATTTATATGGTCTTACGAATTGTAAATATCTGCGAATCATATAACTTACTCCTCCCTGCTTATTTCAGCAAATGAAACAGCCTTCGTTGAATTTCAACAAGGCTGTTAATACAATTTATCTTTGACTAGGTGATTATTATCGTGCATTTGCTGTGATTTTCAAAATTAAATAATTATTTTGTATTGTTTATACCTATCTAACTATATACGATAAATCACTTAAATACATTAAATCTGCTTAATAATCTCTAATCTTTTTAAATCTTTCACGCCAGACTTTAATAAAATCTGGAGCAAAGGGACCCTTTTTCTGTTCGATCCATTGTTGTAGAATATCTACATTTCTTCTTAAAATAATATCAATATCAGAAGAATAATTCATTTGCTTCATATGTTGCTCATATTCATCTTCATCTAAAAGATGATATTTACCATTAGGATAGACTTTAATATCTAAATCGTAATCAATGTATTTCAAAGCTTCCTCGTCGCATACAAATGGTGAGGATAAATTACAATAATAATAAACGCCATCTTCCCTAAACATACAAATAACATTAAACCAGTACTCAGAATGGAAATACACAATTGCTGGTTCTCTTGTAATCCATGTGCGATTATCACTTTCTGTTACTAATGTATGGTCATTGCCACCAATGACTACATGATCCGTACCCTTTAAAATAGTCGTTTCAGACCAAACACGATGTATATTACCATCATGTTTATAACTTTGAATTTTTATTGTCTGACCTTCTTTAGGTATGGATTCTTTCACCATGCTCCACACCACCTTTTCTTATTTCACACATTGAATTATAACATAATTATGCTTAACAGAACGACCCTAACTGTTGGTTATCAAAAATTTATATATTTTGGACATACTTACTGGAAAATTATAATTCTCCCTATCTTCTAATTTCATCCATACCATATTTTCAGATAAAGTAACTTCTTGTGGATTAACTTGGGTTTTTGCTAAGTACACGTTGATATCCCAAGTTATATGCGTAAATTGGTGTTTCAATGAATAAACAGGTTTATGTTGAAACTGAATATTCGTTGATAATTGTGCGTTTACACTTTCATCACCTGTAGCTTCAAACATTGGGAATTCCCACATATTGTTTAACAGCCTTTGTGTTCGTTTTTCAATAAGATAAGCGCCGTCTGTGTTTTTTATAATATACACATTTTGTTTTATATGTTTTTTCTTCACTTGTGTAGTTTTCACCGGTAATTGTTCAACTGTTCCTTGTTCAAAAGCTTCGCAATGTGCTTGAACGGGACAAAATAAACACAATGCGTTTTTTGGAGTACAGATTAACGCACCTAATTCCATCATAGCCTGATTAAAAGTACCAGCCTTTTCTTGAACATAAGGCGCTAACTCATTTTCAAAAGCTTTTCTTGTAGATTGTAATTTAATATCTCGATCATCATTATTTAGCCTAGACCAAACCCTAAAAACATTACCGTCAACAGTTGCTAATGGCTTATTGAAAGCAATACTCATTACAGCTGCTTGAGTATAAGGTCCTACGCCTTTAAGTTTTCCAAAAAGTTGCGGATCATCTGGGACTTCCCCATTATAAGATTCATAGACATCTTTTATAGCGGTATGAAAATTACGTGCTCTACTATAATAACCAAGCCCTTCCCAATATTTAAGTACTTCATCTTCGTGAGCTTTGCTCAATTCATAAATAGTCGGGAACCTACTGATAAATTTGTGATAGTAATCAATTACAGTTTTAACTTGTGTTTGTTGTAACATAACTTCACTTAACCAAATATAATACGGATTAGTGGTTTCTCTCCATGGCATTTGACGTTGATTTTCTTCAAACCATGTAACGAGATTATTTTTAAATTGCGATTTATTTAACATGTTATACATCTCTTTCTATGCGTCATTCTAAAACTTTTTTTCTTAATTTTAGTATGTTAATTTTATTATTTAGTATATTAGATTATAATAGATATAATATCGAAATGAAATGAGAGGATACTTATGGATACAGGTACGCATATTGTCATGGGTATCGGTTTAACAGCTTTAGCAACACAAGACCCTGCAATGACCGGTTCATTTGCAGCTACAGCCACCACATTAATTATTGGTTCTTTGATACCTGATAGCGACACAGTTTTAAAGCTTAAAGATAATGCCACTTATATATCAAACCATAGAGGGATAACACATTCAATACCTTTTACAATTTTATGGCCGTTACTTATAACTTTATTTATATTTACGTTTTTTAAAAATATTGATACTGGCCATATTTGGTTGTGGGCACAGCTTGCAGTATTTCTTCATGTTTTTGTAGATATATTTAATTCTTATGGTACTCAAGCGCTTAGACCAATTACAAATAAATGGATTCAACTCAGTGTAATTAATACGTTTGATCCAATCATTTTCTCCTTGTTATGTATTGGTATCATACTTTGGATAATAGGTTTACATCCTTACATTTCATTCTTCCCTATTGTTGGAATACTCGTTGTCTATTATATTATTCGCTTTAGAATGCAAGCAATAATTAAGCAACAAGCATTAAAACAAATTAAACAAGAGCATAACCCAGTCAAAGTTTTCGTTGCGCCTACAATGCGTTTTATGGAATGGCGTGTAGCTATTCAAACAGAAGCACATGATTATGTGGGGCGTAGTTACGGCCGCAATATCGTTTTTAGTGATAAATCAAAACGTCATTCATTTCCGAGTAACGATTTAATGAAGTATGTAAAAGACGATAAAAATATCAAAACATTTCTTAACTTTTCATCTATCTATCGTTGGCAAACAAGAAAATTGGATGATGATACAACGGAAATTAGATTAATTGATTTACGTTATTTAAAAAATGGACATTATTCTTTCGTAGCGATTGCTCATTTAGATGAATGTATGAATATTGATCATTCTTATATCGGTTGGGTATTCAGTGAAGATAAATTACAAAAAAAATTATTTGCAAAGTAAACGTTATAAATTAAAAAAATAGGAAGTAATCATGTACTATATCATTGATTACTTCCTATTTTTTAATCTTTTATTAGCGTAAACTGAACTAAATAAAATCAGTTTTCTAATGTTTTTTCATGTCTTTAGATGTTTCAATATGCCCATTCTCTATTTCGTTTGTTGTACTGTTTTCTTTAGATTGATTCATTATTGGAGCAAAAAATCGGAATTTTTTGTATGCTGTTATTCTATACATTGCAAATATCATAATACAAACTGTTGCTACAAAAAATAGGTAATAGAAATGATAGGGGACATTATTCAAACTTAATGCGCCTAAAACGACAGATTGTGAAATACCATCAACGAGATAAAATAATGGGTTTAGCATTAAAATATGAGTGAATAATGTTGAATAACTTGACGGTATGAAAATAATCGGTACAATAAAAAACATTATAAATGATAGGACATACATTATCATATCTACATTTTTTCTAATGACTGTAAATAAACCAATCAGTGTGGAAGTTATCACTACAAAGATTGTAGACATGACCACAAAATACAATGCAGATGGTATAGAACTTTCAATATTTACTGGAGTCATAAAGATAATGAACATTAGTGCAATAAACATTAAGAGATTAGAAATAACAGCTATAACAATATTTTGAAATATTGGGTTTAAATTATACAGTTTAGTAGTAAAATATTCTTTTTTAAACAAATGAACGCTGTGATAAATTGCCATCCAAATAAATATGAAACTTGTTAAAGCTGCTAATCTAAAATAGCCTCGAGCTTGTTTTATTTCTTCTGTACCATTTATTTTAAAAATAAACATTAATAACCATAATAAAAGGATGCTTACAACAAAAGGTATTACAAACCATTTCCATTGTCCTTTTAAGCGATGAAACAAATGTTTACTTAAATATGGTGTGTTTTTATAAAAATTAATTATATTATCTATCATTTACTACACCTACAATTCAATATATATCCATTTATTATTTTTGAAGTCTGCCATAAAATAACCTTCGTCTGATTTAGTTATCCAAAAATTATTATCTATATTAAACTTATTTTTTAATTTTTCCTTATCTTTCATTGGGATAGTAAAACCTGCTAGTTTATTTTGGTCATTAAATATCATTGTTATTGGCTGTTGCGTAATTGGCACAATAAAACGATCATTTCCACCTGCTTCTGGTACAAGTGAATCTGTCACAGTACTGTGTTTTTTATGTAAGTGACTATTATAAAATTCATAGTAATTGCTATAATTATTACTCATAAATGGTGCAAGTGATTTACCACTGTGTTCCTCAAATAACCCAGCTGGGTCAAAATAACGTATATCTTTTTTACTAACTTTATAAGACTGGTTATCAACAGTAACTTTATAACTTTTACTGTTTTCCCCAGTAATTGTAATAAAAGCATATTTAGTCGCTTTTAAATCTTTATCACTTTCCATGTTTTCAAGTTTGATTGAATCGTCTAAAACAATGCCATAAGCTAGTTTTTCTTCATAAGGATTTTTCGATTGATTTTGTATAGAAGCTTGGTCTTCGTTCTGACCAATTTTAATTTTCCCTATATCGTTAAACATTAACAACGCCGTTAAAACCATTCCTAAAATAAAAATACTAACCCATATCCAAATTCTTACTAGAACAACAGGGGGTTTGACGTGATTATATCTATCTACACGTTTGAAGTTATAGGTTAATTCAGGTGTACGTGTTCTATTTTCTTTCCAATCTAGATCAAAATTCTTTTTTTCATCATCTGTTTTTAAAGAATTTCTATCTCTTTCATGATCTTTAAATAGAGGGATAACTTGTTTAATGGAGCCTTCCATTCTAAATTGTCCATGAGAAATCCAAGCTATATAATTACTTGCTTTTGTAATTCTTTCTACATTGTCATCTATCATAACAATGGTTAAATTATTGTTTATGTATTCATTTGATAGCTCAATTGCTTTTTCAAAATATTCATCAGTTAAATTTTGCAGTATTTTATTAAAAATAATAATATTTGCTTTCGAAGTGCGAGAAAGCGTAAAAAGTAAACGCGCATAAGCTTCATCTGAGAGTTCACATATAGGTGTATCGCTTTGTTCTTCTATATGAGCATATTTTAAAACCTGTTCGACTTTATGAGTATTTGTTTTATAAGGAAATAATGTGACTGCATGTGATACATAATCTACCACTGAAATATCTTGCAAATATTTATCATCTATATCTGCATAAAACACATCCATTTTGCGAATAACTTTCCCCTTATCAGGCTTAACTTCACCGCTTAATATACGTCCTATAAGTGATTTTGAAGAACCAGGTTCACCAATAATGCCTAATGATTCACCTTGATAGATATGTAAGTTAATATTATTCAATTCTATATTCTCTGCATCATAACCAAAAGGCTGATACCATTTTTTTGACTTTTTATCTCTATAATAGTGCGTTACATTAAGTAACTTTAAAATAATTGAACTACCCATGCTATCTTCATCCTTCTACAGTTTTAATAATGCTAGAGGCAAACCTTCTTCTGGTTCTGAACTATTAATTCTGAACCCCCATGCAAAAACGCCTTTAAGCCGTTCTACCTTAAAATAATTTCCAGTTCCGTCATTTAATTGATATATTTTACCAAGTTCTACTTTATTTCTATCTATTAAATAACTCTCAGCTATAATGGCTTTACTAGCATATACATCATACTCATTATATATACCGTTCATTTCTGCTTTACGCATTTGTTCTTTATACCCTTGAATTTCATGACGTAATTCTATTTCGCTCATTTCACTCAATTTCTTCCGTTCCATCTTCTATACCACTCTCTTCTAGTTTAGATTTTATTTTATCATATTGGTAACCTTTTCTCATAAGCGTTTCAATTGTTTTATTAATTATTTTTTTACCTGAATATTTTTTTGAAAATTTATTATACGCTTTCTCTAACTCATCTTGTAGCAATATATCTAATGTTTCTTCGGATTGCGAGAAATCCAACGCTTCTATAACTAGGTTAATGGTGTCAAACGTATAACCCTTTTGCATTAGAGATTGTGTTAGTTTTTCTTTTCGTTTTATTTGAGGGCCCTTCTTCTGTTTTAAAATTTTTTTAGCTACTTTTAAAATGTCATCTAACGGCTGTTCCTCAATATAAATAAGCGCATATTCATCAATTAATTTTTGTTCGATACCAGCTTGATGCAATTTTTGTTTGAAAATCTCAGGACCTTTGTCTGTCGTTAAAATCATCGTATTTTTCAAACTATTAGCATAATCTTTATGATCTATTAGTTTTTGTTTATGACAGTATTCTAAAACATTTGCAATAACAGGTTCAGATATATCTTTTTTAGATAAATGTTGCGCTACTTCGTGTTCAGTTCTTTTTCTATAAGATAAATACTGAATAGCTATATTGATAGCTTGTCTATATTGTTCATAGTTTTGAATTTTTTCCATATCTTGTGCTTCAACTATTTGGTCTTTTTTGAGGTTGAAATAGACAAAAGTATCAATATCGATACCCATTTCAAATTCATCATCTAAATATAAATTAAAACGTTCTTTATTATTTTTTTGTACTTCAATTTTTGTGATTTTCGGCATTGTATTCACTCCACTTATAAGAATAACTTATATCGATTATGAATGGAATTATAGTGGTTTTTATATTTAAACATCTACTGAAAAATATGTACTTAATTAAATTATAACATTAAAAAGAAGCGGAACAGAAATCACTTTTCTCAAAAAATGGTTTCGTTGTCCCGCTCCATTAAGGATGGCTAAAAAAGAATAACGTACTGGAGCCTTACATTAAGAGAGGCTCATCTGCACAGTGGATTAAATGAGCTAAAATCCAAATCAAATCATAAATAGTACCAAGAATTAATGAGGACATATGAGTCAAACCACATGGATACACGGTGCTTTAGCATAAATAGCGTTAAAACGGATTGATATAAATTTTTCCTTTATTGTCATTTGATCTGATGCAAATACTAGAAATCAAAACATTACTTACGCTTCAATTCAGAACACCTATGCTATTTATACACCTAACTCTAATAAAGCATTTTTATATTGATCATTAGAGATATACCCCTGTTGTTTCATCTTTTCTAAATCTATCTTTACTCGGTTTATAAAATTGTTTGACATGTCATTAATATTATAAACACTGGGTGCGTTAATTTTACTTGCTAATATAGCACTTTGTAATACTGAAATTTGAGGCAAATTTTGATTATTTTTATCTGTAGTGACTCCAAAATAATAATTTGCGGCTGCTTCAACTGAATAATTATCACTTCCAAAGAATATATTATTCACATAAAAACTGAGTATTTCATCTTTGCTGTACGCTTTTTCAACACGATGTGCAACAAATAATTCTTTGAGTTTACGTGTTATCGATTGTTCATTATCATAAAAATAATTTTTTACTACCTGCTGTGTAATTGTACTTCCACCTTGTACATTTCTATCGCTCAAAGTAGAGAAAATAGCACGTGATGTGCCCTTAATATCAAATCCATGATGCTTATAATATCGTTCATCTTCCATAGCTATAAAAGCGCCTTTAGTATAATCTGGCATATTAGATACAGAAACAAAAGTATCTTTATCTTCAATATTTTGCAAATCATCAACGTCTGCTCGAGACGATAACGCATACATAGCACCTATAAAAATGCCTACTATAACTAATAGTAGAATTAGGAGTTTAAAAAACAGCCCTTTTCCTCTTTTTGTCTTTTGTGATTTTGTGACTGGTTGAAAATAAGTATTGTATTGAGGTTCATTTACAGTATGAGTTTGGGATTTTTTGTGTGTTTGCTTATAACGATCGCTTCTTTTCATGCGGTAGCTCCTTTATATTGCTCTCATATCATTATAAGTGAGTTTATCAATTGTTGGAATTTTTATCTATAGTAAATAGTAAAAATCAGTCCAAGGGTGTATGAGTATATCGTTTTAAGGTTTTATAATAAATAGTTTACTCATCTTTAGATATATTAACATGACACGCTATTACTTATAAATTACATTTATCAATGAAACGCCTAAGAGACAACAAAAAAGTTAACTCATTCATATAATGAGTTAACTTCTAATTCTAAACTATCTATTCAAACGAATGTTGCTTAATTTAATAAATTAAGCGTTTAGTTGATCTACAATTGCTTTATTAAAATCATCTAAATCGTCGGGTGTACGACTTGTAACAATATTATTATCGACTACTACAGATTCATCGACAACTTGAGCACCTGCATTAGCAAGATCTTTACGAACGTTTAACACCGCTGTTAACGTTCTGCCATTTAGATCATCAGTATCAATTAATATTTGTGGTCCATGGCAAATTGCGAATGTTGGAACATCATTTTTAGTGAAGTATTTAGCAAATGTACCGTATCTACCTTCTGAATCACCACGTAAATGGTCAGGTGAGAAACCGCCTGGTATTAATAAAGCATCATAGTCTTCTGCTTTAGCATCAGCAATACTTACATCTACTGTTTCTTTTGCACCGTGTTTACCTACCACTTCACTATTAGCCTCGTTACCAATAATAACTGTTTCATGTCCTGCTTCTTCAATTGCTTCTTTTGGACTTGTTAATTCCACATCTTCAAATTCATTAGTTACAATAATTGCTACTTTTTTAGCCATGAATTATCACCTTTCTCTATTTGCGTTCTATAAAGTGTTTAGACTAAAATTTAAATTTTAAACATATCTGATTGAATTTCGTTAACTATTAATCTGACGTATGAGATACTGTCTTAACTTTTTCTTCTAATTGATCCAACAAACCAATCCATTCATCTATATCTTCTACTTTAACTTCATCAGGGTTCACATGATCAATATCATCAATAAATTTCTCTAATCTTTTCTTAATTTGATCAATTGTTTGATTTTCATCCATAATATTTGTAACTCCTTTTTTTCATATATTCTTATATTAACATGGATTTGACAAATTTTGGTAATGTCTGAATAATATTAAACTGAAATAAAAACATCACGTTTTAGAAATGATGATACACATAGTTACGGATCACTTTCCTAATCACAACGAAACCATTATAAAAGGATGTTAAAAATGACTAGTTCAAACTCTGCTTTACCTCATTTTAAAAAGCCTATATCTATATCTCACGACCCTTGGGAAGCCTATAATGACTTTTCAGAACATAATCAATTAACATTAAGTAATATTGAATTTACAACCACCAATTTATGCAATATGCGTTGCAGCCATTGTGCAGTAGGTTATACGCTACAAACTTCAGACCCTACGCCATTGCCAATGGATTTAATTTATCGTCGATTAGACGAAGTGCCCAATTTAAAAACGATATCCATAACCGGTGGCGAACCTATGTTTTCAAAAAAATCTATTAAAAATGTAGTTAAACCCCTGTTGAAATATGCTTTTGACCGTGGCATATATGTACAAATGAATTCTAACCTAATATTGTCATTAGATAGGTATCTAGAGATTGCTGAATATATAGATGTAATGCATATCTCTCACAATTGGGGAAGAATTGATACGTTTACTGAAGTGGGTTTTGGTGCTATGCAAAAACAACCACCTTTAAAAGCAAAGCTAAAGTTATATGATCAAATGTTATTAAACACTCGTACACTTTCCGAACAAGGTATGTTTATATCAGCAGAAACCATGTTAAATAAAAGTACACAACCTCACTTAAATAAAATACATAATGAAATTGTTTATGATATGAAATGTCAGAGACATGAAATACATCCGATGTATCCTGCTGATTTTGCAAGTCAACTAGAAGTACTATCATTGAGAGAAATAAAAGAAACTATACATTATCTTTTAGATCATCGTCATCCAGGTACATGGATGCTTTTCGGGACGCTACCAATTTATCCTTGTATTAGGGATGAGGAGGACCAAGCCCTACTTCAAAAGCTTAGAAATGCTCAAAACGTTTCATTGAGAAATGATCCAGATGGGAGAAATAGACTAAACGTCAACGTATTTACTGGTAATATTATTGTCACAGATTTTGGGGATGAAAACGGCACGCTATCTAATATTAAAAATGACAAACTAACAGATGTATTTAGCACATGGCTAAAATCGCCCTTAGCTCAATCCATCAACTGCCATTGCGCTCAATTTAGTTGTTTAGGTCCCAATATACTTGTTAAAAATATGTATTACCCTCAATCAGATTTTAAAGAAAATGAATCAAACATGCGTCGTATATATACTATGGATTAAATAAAGCTGCAATTCAATAAGTTAAATAAAGAGAGCATATCATTTGAAATGTCATAACCTAATCCATCACTCATGACATTTAACTTGATATACTCTCTTTGTTTGTAAGCAATTCGCTTTTATATGTAACTCTCACGGATTTAATACACTTCATTCTATATGTTGTACATTAGCTAAAAATTCAATTGTCTCTTTACTTTCTTGTCTTCTTTCTTTGCGGCGTTTCACCCTTGCTAATGCTGTTTCATGAAACCATGTTTCTGTTTTTGTTTCTGGATAGACTTGTGGCACAGATATTGGTTTGCCAACATCATTCAATGCAACAAATGTTAAAAAGCTAAGTGCTGCTAAATGTCTTTCATTTTTCAATACATCTTCAATTGTAATTTGCACACAAACCTCCATCGAAGAAGTACCTGCATATGACACCATAGCTTCATATGAGACAACGTCTCCTGTTTTGATTGGTTTTAAAAAATCTACGGAGTCTGTAGATGCAGTCACAACTTGTGCATTACTATGTTTCATTGCGGTAATCGCAGCGATTTCATCTATATTTGCCATAAGCATCCCACCAAACATAGTATGATGATGATTAGTGTCTTGTGGAAATACTTGTCTTGTTTTAATGCTTCTAGATTTTGACATTGCTTTACTATTAGTAGTTCCCATAAAATAACCCTTCCCCTTTTAAAAGCTTAGATAAAACGTATTAAATGAAAGGAGTGGGACAGAAATCGCATTTTTCTTAAACAATTTCATTGTCCCGCTCCAGCAAGCATGAGTAGAAAAAGAATACAAGCGTTAAGACGCTTGCATAAGAACTACTCGTTTTCGTAAATTAATTTTAATCATTAGTCCAATTACCATTTTCAAAAATCAATTCTTGATCACCATTTTCCAGAATACCATAAATAGTTAAATCTGGGCTGCCAATCATAAAGTCTACATGGATTAACGAATCATTCAAACCATGTGCTAGTTTTTCTTCTGTAGTCATGGTCGTGCCGCCTTCAATATTAAAGCCGTATGCTGAACCTAATGCAATATGACAAGACGCATTCTCATCAAATAATGTATTATAAAATATCGTATTACGGTTTGATATTGGAGAATCATCTGGAACTAAAGCCACTTCACCTAAATGTTTGGCTCCTTCGTCTGTATTTAATAAATCACGTAGCACATCTTCACCTTGTTCAGCAGTAAAATCAACTACTGCACCATCTTTAAATGTCAAGGTAAACCCATCAATAATATTGCCATTATGACTTAACGGCAATTTGTTTGTCACGTACCCATTTACATTTAAACGATCGGGCGCAGTAAATACTTCTTCTGTTGGTATATTAGCAACAAATGCTTGTCCGTTTTCGGTATAACTTGTTGCATCTTCCCATATATGTCCTTTAGGAAGGCCAATTTTTAAATCAGTCCCTTCCGAAATATAATGTAAAGTTTTATAATTCTTATGTTGTAATTTATCAGCATGTTTACTTAAATTAGCAATATGTTCTTCCCAGTTTGTTACTGGGTCATTACCATCTACTCTGACAATATCTAGAACTTCATCTATAAATTTAACATATGCTTCTTCTACAGATAAATCTGGATATACACGTGCCGCCCACGCTTTAGAAGGAAAAGCAGCTACACACCAAGGAAATTGGTTTTTTTGACTTGCTTCCATATACCCTTTATATGCCGTAGCATATTGCTTTTGAAATGCAGATAATTTATCCCTATCAATACCATTTAATAAATCTGGGTCTTGCGTGATAAGCGCCAAGTTAGCTGCACCACGTTGAACGTAATCCATACGTTTAGCCACTTCGTAATCTTTAACCTCATTAAGTTCGAAATGCTCAACTGGTTCATATTCAAATTTCAAACGCGATAACCGATCATCGCTATACTCAACTTTCACATCAGAAGCGCCTCTTTTATATGCAGCTTCAACTATGTAATGTGTTAATTCCAAAGCATCTACACTTGAACGTATAAATACTGGTTGTCCTTTTTGTATATTCATACCTACTCCAGCTAGAAGCTCGGCGTATTGTTTCAATTTATCTTGTAATTGAACCATGTTTCAACACTCCCTTATTTACGAATTTGTCCAAGTGCGTCTGCAATTGCTGATGCTTCGCTTGGTGTAAATGACGCTTTAGATGTAACATAATCATATACTTCTTTCACTTCTTGTTCATCTGCAGATTTATACTTTTCAGGGTCAATTAAACTTTGATTAACTAAATTTAAACGTTCCCTAATTTCACCGATCATTTCTTCATTGTTCTTTGTCATTACGCTCACCTCTTTTTTATTCATTTTATCAAATTTACTAACCTTGTAAAACTTTTATCCTAATTCCTCTTTAGAAATGATTGAAAAAGCATTAAAATGGGAAATAGGATTATATAATTTGGAGGTACACACATGATTACAGTTGCATTTGTTTGTCTTGGAAATATTTGTCGATCACCTATGGCAGAAGCTATTATGCGACAAAGATTAAAAGATAGAGATATCAATGGTATAGAAGTAACTTCAAGAGGTACTGGTAAATGGAATCTTGGCCAAACACCCCATGAAGGGACACAAAAAATACTAACAGAACACAATGTCCCATTTGATGGCATGATAAGTGAGTTATTTGAATCAGATAACGACTTTGATTATATTATTGCTATGGATCAAAGTAACGTAAATACTATTCAAAGCATTAATCCAAATATTAAAGGACAATTGTATAAATTGTTAGAGTTTAGTGATATGGATGAGACTGATGTACCTGATCCTTATTATACAAATAATTTCGAAGGCGTATATAAAATGGTACAATCATCTTGTGATAATTTAATTGATTTCATTATTAAAGATGCTAATTTAAGAGAGGAGTAACACATCATGCAAAACAAATTAATTCCAGGTATATTATTAGGTGCTGTAATCGGAGGCGCAGCAACACTCGCTGACAAATCTACACGCCAATCATTAAAACAATCAATTAAAGATATTAAAGAAGGCAATCGTTCTCAAAAACCTTCAGCTATTTCAAACATTAAAGATGAAGTCGTATACTGGAAAGATGCAATTGAAGAGATTAGACGCAACAATCCAGAATTAGAACGTTCTTTAAAAAATGCCAAAGACACTTTTGTTGAACGCAAAAACAATCGATTAAATGACTAACGCAAATAGCACTTCATTACTAAATTAACATAGTATAGGTAGAGCATAGCTGATGACTAATTTTAAATCCTATCCTAACTAAAAGATTATTGAAACTATCATCACGCTAACAATGGGCGAGAACAAGAAATCAACTTTCAAATTTCGATTTCTTTCTCGCCCTTTATATATTGATTATTTTCAGCATTTTATTTTTAAAAATTTACTATATCTTAAAAGAATATAGCAACATATATTTACCTTTTATATAATTTAAAGTATATTAAACTGTATACTTTAAATATCAATACATAAGGAGATTTGATATGTCTAAACACGATAAAACTACTTCTAATTTTCTAAATGAAATCAAAGATGATGAAGAAAATAAGAAGCAAAAACACAAGAACGATCAAATTGAACGTGATCGTGTATATATTACACCTAATGAATTTAAATCTAAAACACCAAAAAAAGACAATCAAGCATTTTTTGTATCACGTATCAATAAACCAGCGAAATATACTAAAGATTCGAATTTTTTCTCTTATTTAGTATACAGAATTGGAAAAGATGATGCATCTGGTTTATCAGCACAATTATCGTATTATTTCATGCTATCATTATTTCCAATGCTACTTTTCTTATTATCTATCGTCCCATCTCTCGGCATTAACCAAAAAACGATTAGAAATATGATTAGTGATCATGTGCCGCAAGATTATGCACCTCAAGTAACATCAATCGTTGGTGATATTATGAATAATGCAAGTGGCGGCATTTTATCTGTCGGATTAATTTTAGCACTCTGGTCCGCATCTAACGGTATGACAGCTTTGATGAACTCATTTAATGTGGCCTATGATGTGGAAGATAGCAGAAACTTTATTGTCTCCAAATTATTAAGTGTTCTATTCACGCTTGCGTTAATCATTGTATTACCATTAGCAATCATTTTGCCAACATTTGGTGAACAAATTAGTTCATTACTTTTTGGACCAATAGGTTTAGGCGATCAAATCAAATGGGTATTTAATCTAGTTCGTTTCGCTTTACCTGTCATTGTAGTACTCATTGCATTCATTGTCCTTTATACATTAGCGCCAAATGTTAAGATTAAAATGCTTTCAGTTATACCAGGCGCTATATTTGCAACTATCGTATTTTTAGGTGGTTCATATTTATTTGGTATTTACATTTCAAATTTTGCTAATTACTCTAAAACATATGGTAGTATCGCCGGTATCATTATACTCATGTTATGGTTGTATATTACTGGATTCATCATTATTATCGGTGCGGAAATCAATGCAATTATGCATCAAAGAAAAGTTGTAGCTGGAAAAACACCAGAAGAAATAACAATTGCTCAAATTGAAGACGACCAAAATGATGATGACTACCAAAAAGACAATTAATTTGATTATAATAAACATAAAAGCTAAAACCTAGGCAGACCTCGTCGTATTTCTGCTTAGGTTTTAGCTTTTTTATTGTATTAAATTATGTTGGAATGCATAAATAACAGCTTGTGTTCTATCTTGTACCTCTAATTTGCTTAATACATTACTCACATGTGTTTTAACCGTCTTAATCGTAATGTGGGAAGCGCTAGCTATTTCTTGGTTTGAATAACCTTTTGCAATTAATAATAAGATTTCCATTTCTCGCTCAGTTAACATTTCATACAATTCAGCACGTTGTTTCATGCGATTTCTCATTTTAACTAATACTTCAGCTTCAAATACAGACTCATTGTGATATGTTTTACGAATAGCTTCAGCAATGTCACTCGCACTTGTCGTTTTTAAAATATAACTATCGACACCTGAATCTAAAGCGCGGTACACTTCATTATCTTCAATATAACTTGTTAACATAACCACTTTAATATGCGGCAAATCTTTTTTTATTTGTTCTGTTGCTTCTACGCCATCCATATCATCCATTAATAAATCCATTAAAATTAAATCAGGATGTAGTTCATGTGCTTTTTTTATTGCATCTTTTCCTGATTGCCCTTCTCCAACTACTTCTATGTCTGATTGTGTAGATAAATAACTAGAAATTCCGATTCGAACCATTTCATGGTCATCAACAAACAATACTTTAATCGGCATTTGAATCCTCCTTATTTAATGGGGCCTTGACTTCAATTCGCGTGCCTGAATCTGGCAGAGATACGATATGGAAAGTTGCACCAATTTCAAGGGCGCGTTCTCGCATATTTTTCAAACCATAACTTTGTTCTACCTTATCATCTACGTTAAAGCCTTTACCGTCATCTTGTATACGTAATAATAAATATTCTTCTCTATTAAATAATTCAATTGTAACTTTAGTACCTTTCGAATGTCTTAATGTATTTGAAATTGCCTCTTGGGTAATCCGAAATAAGTGATCTTCAATACCTTTGGGTACTTTGAAGTCTTCAATATCGTGTACGACTTTCATGGGTACTTTTTTCTGCAAGTCAACAACTAAATCTTTGATACCTTGGCCTAGTGATTTATCCTTCAAACCAATTGGTCTTAAATGTAATAGTAATGCGCGCATTTCTAATTGTGAATCTTGAACCATTTTTTCGAGTACTGGAATTTGTTGATCTAAAGGCGCTTGTAATTCAGTTTCTTTAATTGCTGAAAGCATCATGCTTGCTGCAAATAATTGTTGGCTTACAGAATCATGTAGTTCACGAGCCAACCTTTGTCGTTCGTCTTCTATTATTTTTTTAACTTTCACGTCATTCATATTATATGATTCGTTTGTTAAATTTTGCGTTTTCATACGCAACTTGTGAACTTCTTGATTAAGTGGTACCAGTGCTTGATATAATTCAATGGTTTCATTGTACAACTCTATATTTTGGTCATTGATACCTACTGTTTGGCCTTCTATGGAGCGCTCAATTTGATCTTGCAACCAATGATTCTGTTGATTAATTTTATATGCTAATACAGATCCAACGATGATACAAAGTAATATAACTAACAAGTTTATAAATAATAAAACTGGTATGCCAAATATTTGTGTGTAAATCATGCCTTGGAAATATATGATATTAACAAATACTTTGTCTATAAAAAACATGGCGAAAAAAGTACTATATACTAATATCAACATTGACCCTATTGCTCTTATGTAGTGATTCATTTATAAATCACCTCAACATCACCTATAAATGTTGATACATAAATATTAACAGCATAGTTATCTTCTTTTGTTTCTTCTACGACCTTAATATTATTATTTTCTACTTTATATGAGGTCTCGTTAACATAGGCATTACCATAAAGTGTCGAAAAATGTAATTTAATATTGTAATTGAGTGGTACAATTATTTGCACTTTACCTAAAATATGTCTAATAACTACGGTGTTATGCTCTCTGATATTGGCAGCTTTAGACATATCTATGTGAATGTCACCAATGCCATGTTGAATTTGTAAATCCTCCCATTTATACACATAAACAGGTGTCCGTTGTTCGCCAAACCATTTTTGTTTGATAAACTCCGGAGATTCAACAGCTTCTTCAGTCGCAATAACCTTTAAAGGCTTAAACCTATAAAATATATACCTAACAATTAACACAATTAAAAAGACAAATAATATGATAATCGTATACTTATTGGATAATAAGGTAAAGGCGATGAGTAATACGCCTATCCAAAATGATAATAGTCCTCGTACTTTATGGAAATATAAATAGCCCACATAAACTAAAATACAACCTAATAACAATACAAAAATAAAACCAATTTTTTCAAAGAAAATATAATAGAAGTTAGCTATTATCATTAATGCTGTAAACACAATTAGCATCTCAGTTGATATATATTTATGAGTCATGTTTCGCCACCTTTCTTCAAGCGACTAAACTAATGCGTTCGATTAAATCACATTCTGTTTCAACATTCACTTTTTCTTTTGCTTGTTGTGACAAATCGGCTACAATTCGAGCGTAGTCTGCTTCCATTTCATTTAATTCGTTTTTAATATGTTCAATATCATGATGCTCTACCTCTTGAGCGCATTCGATATATGTTTCATCTAATATATCAATATATTTATTCTCTAAAGACAATGTCAAATGATCGATTAATTTTCCTACATACATTTTTCTTTCGAATAGATATTTTATGTACATTTCTATACTTCTTAATTTTTTATCAAGATATTGTCTGTATTCAATTAAACTTGAATAAAATGTTTGTTTAGTCACTTTTTCTAAATAAGTCGTAATATAATTCATAGAATCACCTCATGATTGATTAAATTCTATTATAAAAAATATCCGGAACCATTAGTATAGGCTCCGGAACCATCTTATATTAGGACTTTAGACCGAAACTTATTTTAATCTATTTTAGTAGTTAAAACTGGTCCTTCTTTTGTGACTATCACCGTATGTTCTATTTGTGCAACAAAACTTTTATCTTGCGTTTCAAATGCCCAGTCATTTTTGCCTTCAGTTACAAAAGTTGCATTAGTAGAGATAAATGGTTCTACTGCAATAACTGTACCTTCTTTTAGTAATGTTTTGTCTTTTGGATCGTAATAATTTAAGACATGACTTGGTGCTTCATGAAGTGATTGCCCTACACCATGTCCAGTTAAATTTTTAATCACTTTCAAATCATTTTTCCGTGCGGTAGCATGCACTGCTTTACCGATTTGACTTAATTTTGCGCCTGGTCTAACTTTTGTCATAGCTTGTTCAAACGCTTCTAAAGCAACATCACAAACTTTTTGTTTTAAAGGATTATCCGCTTCACCTACAACAAATGAAATACCAGTATCTGCATAATAACCATTTTTCAATGCAGAAACATCGATATTGACTAAATCACCTTCACGGATTTTTCTTTTTCCAGGTATACCATGCGCAACTTCTTCGTTCACGCTTATACAAGTTTGGCCTGGAAAGTTTTCATCATGGATTGGTGCTGAAATTGCATCATGTTCTTCAAACAATGCTTTAGCAATGTCATCTAATTCTTTAGTAGTGATACCTGGTTTAGTAGCTGCTTGCATTTTATCTCTTACTAATGCACAGATATAACCAATATCTTTTAACGCTGTTAATTCTTCTTCAGTTTTTACAATCATTTTATCCCGTTCCTTTTTGTAAATTATATTCTTTCTTATTATAGCAGACTTTTTTTGATATAATAAATTAGAAAATTTTTATCATATATAGTTTAACATTTTAAACTGATAATGACATAACCACTTTTACTATTCTGGTTATTTCGATTAATGTATAAATTTAATAGGAGTTTTTTTATGAATGACATCTGGTATAAAAAAATTGTAGGCGCTAGAACAATTAAAACTGGCTTAGCGACCTTTTTAACAGCCTTCTTTTGTTTGGCTTTAAACTTAAATCCGATTTTTGCAATTTTAACTGCAATCGTTACCATCGAACCAACTGCGAAAGCATCTTTAAAAAAAGGGTATAAGAGGCTTCCTGCTACGGTTATTGGTGCATTATTTGCAGTAATATTTACGTTTGTTTTTGGTGATCAATCTCCATTCACATATGCATTTAGCGCAACATGCACAATCATTTTATGTACAAGATTAAATTTACAAGTAGGCACAACCGTAGCGACATTAACTGCTATGGCTATGATCCCTGGTATACATGATGCTTATTACTTTAATTTTTTTTCCAGATTATTAACAGCTATCATTGGGCTTGTTACGGCGGGATTAGTAAACTTTATTATCTTGCCCCCCAAGTATTATGACCAACTAGATGACTCTATTAATTTAACTGAGGAAAAAATGTATGCATTATTTAACCAGCGAATGCGTGAACTCGTAATGGGCAAGTTTAATAAAGGAAGCACGTATCATCAATTAAATTCATTATTAGATTTAAACCAAAAAGTAGAAACATTATTATCTTACCAAAAAGATGAACTCAGTTACCACAAACACCATAATTCTGAATGGATGCGATTAAAGTCATTAACAACTCGCACCCATACAAACCGATTATTTATAACGCATCTATCCAATTTAGTTTACTTGCCTAAAGATACTTATGTTACTTTTACAAAAGATGAAAAAGTTGCCATTTTAAGCATTGCGCAAAGTATACATAAAATTCATAGTTCTGGGCACTTCGAACGTCAACCCAAATCTGCATCGTTACTTAAATCGACTGTTAAGGGTCTAGATGAATTTGATAAAAATCAATTAAAAAGCCATATCGTATATGAAATATTATTGATTTATAGAATATTAAATAATCGTTTTGCCTAAACCTGTTTTTTTATAAAATTGTCATTACATAAACTAGAACATTAAAAGCCAAAAGCTGATTTGAATCAATCAACTTTTGGCTTTTAATATTATGGTAATGCTATTTGCTTTGCTGTGAAACACGTTCTATGATCACATTTTTTGCTGCTTCTTCCTCAGTATTATCCACATTTTTTGGTTCAAAAACAATCCCCTTACGATCACAGGCCTTTTCTAATAAATAGTCAGTAATTTCATGATTTTTAGGTAATATGGGACCATGTAAATAGGTGCCAAGTAAGTTTTTATAATGTATGCCTTCTTTTGCATCTTCATCATTATTACCATACCCATAAGTTACTGAACCCAGTGTTCCAAAATCATGATATGTACGCCCACCATGATTTTCGAAACCGACTATAGTACCAAAAGTATCGCTTTCTATAACAATATCTCCAGTTAAGCGATCTTTTTGTGATTCTGTATAAAAATCTAAAATATTTAAACCTTCTAACGCTATACCATCTGGCGTGATATATTTACTTCCTAAAAATTGATATCCTCCACAAACAGTTAATCCAGGCATACCATCTTCAATTGCAGCTTTCAAGCTCTCTTTTATCTTGCTTAGTTCTTGAGTTGCTAATGCTTGTTCTCTATCACTGCCACCACCAATGAAGAAAATATCACATTCTTCAAACGTCACACCTTCTGTTTGATTGATATCAATTACATTTAAAGTGATATTTCGTAATTTTGCACGCTGTTTCAAAGCAATAATGTTTCCAATATCACTATATAAATTTAATTTATCAGGCATAAAGTGATAAACCGTTAACTCATTCATTTTGTTTTATCCTCCTCAAAAGAGTGATTTAATTGTTTTAACATAGGTGATAGCGAAGTATAATTAGGGATTGCCACAGTAAAACTATTTGCATAGTTCATTGTTTTGGCCGTCGCTTTATAAATATCTTTTTCTAAAATAATAGGTGCTTCTACCCCTGCTAATTTTAATCTTAACTGTAATTCTTCTGCGCGAGTACCAGTAACAATAATGGTTTCGATTTGTTGATTTACTAATTTTTCAAAATCTGCATCATAAATCCATGAAGTATCACGGCCATCTGCAGCGTAATCATTTAAACTTATAACGTAAATTTTATTCCCTTCGATTTGTTCTCCTACTGAAAGACTTGCATTCATTCCAGCAGGGTTTTTAGCTAAATTAATCATCGCCTCTTTTTTACCCTTTTTGAAATATTGCATACGCCCATTATCGGAAGTATAACTTTCAAAACCCTTTTGGATAGATTCATCATTCAACCCTAATTCTCTTAACACAGTGTAGGCAGCAATTGCGTTATATGCATTAAAATCACCTGCAATTTTCATATTAAATGTTGTAGTACCAACATTTAGGTTGATAAAAGGTGCCAAATCAAATTGTGTCACCTCATACTTTGTTTCTTCTCGCTTAAAACCACATTCACAATAATAATGTCCTAACTGGTTGTAGTGAATATAATCATAATGTAGCAAACGACCACAATTAGGACAATATCTGCTTTCATTCATTAAACTTTGCTCAAAATTGTGCGCGTTCTTTTTCATACCATAATAAATTACAATATCGCTAGCTGTCTTTAACCTACTTACAAACGGATCGTCAGCATTTAATAATAATTTAATCCCTTTATTATTAATTGCATTTGCAATATTATTTACCATAATATCGATTTCCCCAAATCTATCCATTTGATCACGGAAGAAATTCGTCACAACCATCATTGTTGGTGTAACTTCATTTAACACTCTCGGAATAGAACCCTCATCTATTTCAATAACAGCAATTTTAGTTTCTTTTTTTATTTGTAAAATAAATGCTGATGTAATACCTGCAGCCATATTTGCACCTTCATTATTATGTATGATTTCAATATGATTCTCTTTTAAAGTATGGCCAATTAAATTTGATGTAGTTGTTTTCCCATTTGTACCACTTATAAATACAATCTCATCTACATGAGACGCCAATTCTCTTAATATATTTTTATCCACTTTTCTAGCAACTTGACCTGGTAAATCAGTGCCCTTTTTTCCAGCAGCTCTACTCACTTGTCTTGCCAGTTTTGCTAAGCGGGTTGCAGTCCATTGTCTCATTTATTTCCTCCTCTACTATTCACTAAAATATTATAACACGATTAAGTTGTATTCCAAACAATTCTCAATGCAAAAGACTCCATCTTTTTTTAGATTATAATAATTATTATTTACGAATGAGAATAACTTTGCTACACTATTTAAAAACTAATACATGGAGGCTATTTCTTATGTTAAATAAAGAATTATTAGATGCATTAAACGAACAAATGAATCACGAATATTTTGCTGCACATGCATATATGGCTATGGCTGCATACTGTGATAGCAAGTCTTACGAAGGCTTTGCGAATTTCTATATCCAGCAAGCCAAAGAAGAAAGATTTCACGGTCACAAAATCTATGACTATATTAATGATCGTGGCGAACAAGCAAAATTTGATTCTATCCCAGCACCTAAATCTGAATTCTCAAGTATTTTAGAAACATTTGAAGATGGTTTAGCACAAGAACAAGACGTAACACGTAGATTTTATAACTTGTCTGACCTAGCCAATAAAGATAAAGACTATGCTACTATTTCATTTTTAAATTGGTTCTTAGATGAACAGGTGGAAGAAGAATCAATGTTCGATACACATATTGATTATTTAAAACGCATCGGCGATGACAGCAATACATTATATTTATATGAAAAAGAATTGGCAGCACGTTCCTTTAATGAAGAGGAAGTATAGTTCAACCATGCCATTATTTACTCGTAAATTCAGTTTGAATTGAATACAGAAGAGAGTAAACAGAAATCATATTTTATAAAATGATTTCCTTGCACACTCGGCAAGAATGATTAGAAAAAAGCATGCAAAAACAAAGACTCACGCATAAGTGCTACTAAATTCAGTACATTGCATGAACTTAACCTTAATACTAAGCTTCATAGATGAAGAAGTTGCTCTTTAGAACTAGCGCTTTAAAATTTGCACTTAGATCTAGTTTTTAAAGAAGTGCGTTTTTATATTTTCTTTCCAGTCATCTATTGCCAATATGATATCTAAGGCTGACACATTATTTATGTTTCAGCCTCTTTTCGTTATTTTTAATACTACGAATATCAAAGCATCAACAAGTACTGACATAGTTGAAAACAGTATGACTCGCTTGACTTCAAAAACAGAATTATATAAAGTCATATCATATTCATAAATGAGAAAGGAATCTTGCTTCATGACCGCCAATGCTTATATTGCTTTAGACTTTGAAACTGCGAATGGAAAACGAACTAGTATTTGCTCAATAGGTATGGTTAAAGTTATCAATCATCAAATCACAGAATCTTTTTACACACTTATAAATCCTAATGACTATTTTTCCAAACAAAATATAGCTGTACACGGTATCCAACCGAATGATGTCATAGATGCACCTACATTTGACTTAGTGTATCCCTATATGATGCAATTCATCGAGAATCTCCCAGTCGTTGCTCACAATGCGGCATTCGATATGAATGTATTATATGAGAGCATTAAAGCGATAGGACAAGACACACCTCCAATGACATATTTTTGTTCTTTACAACTATCTAGAAGAACAATCAATAATCATCGTTATGGATTAAACTATATGATGTCTTATTACAACCTAGATTTTCATGGTCATCATGATGCTTTAAACGATGCTAAAGCATGTGCGATGATAACCTTTCGCTTATTAAAACACTATGATGATTTGAATAGCATGCTCAATATATATGGCAAACAATTGCAAGATAAAGATTGAAATAGAAATGGTGTCTGTTAGTGGCGCTTTAGTTAAATGTAATCATAAATCGTCATATTCTCATATGTTGCTTTTTCTAGATTGCCTACTGTGACTCCCACCAATCGAATAGGTGTTTCCGATTCTTTTAATTCTGTATACAAACTATAGGCAATATTATATATGTCTGTCTCATTTTTAACTGGGTCTCTTAAACTTCTTTGCTTAGACAGTGTTTCAAACTTAAAGGTCTTTATTTTAACTGTTACGGTTTTTCCAGATTTTTGAATTCTAGCTAACCGCTCAGCTGTTTTACCACATAACTCCCATATTTTTTGGAGAATTTGTTCGTCATCGTTCATGTCAGTAGCAAATGTTCGTTCTGTTCCAACTGATTTTCTAATTCTTGTGGGTTTAACTTCGTTATAATCTATACCTCTTGCTTTATTGTATAATCCATGACCACGCTTGCCAAATAAACGGATTAACTCTCGCTCACTTTGATTATACAAATCTTGTCCATTATAAATTTGATGTTCATGCATTTTTTCTTTCGAAGCTTTACCAACCCCTGGAAAATCGCCAATATCTAATCCCATTAATATTTCATGAACATTTTTATAATCGATAACAGTGAGACCATTGGGTTTGTTCATACCACTTGCTAATTTAGCTAAAAATTTATTATATGATACACCCGCTGAAGAAGTTAATTGTGTTGCTTCGTAAATATCTCTTCGAATATATTGAGCAATTGTAGAAGCAGGTAAATCTGGCCGTACAAGATGTGTTATATCTAAATAAGCTTCATCGAGTGATAAAGGTTCAACCTCTTCTGTATAGCTCTTAAAAATGTTCATTATCGTATTTGACGCTGTTTTGTATGCTTCAAACCGAGGTGATACGTAAAAACCATCAGGACATAATTTATGTGCTTGCGCTGTGGGCATTGCAGAGTGAACACCATATTTTCGAGCTTCATATGATGCTGTTGATACAACGCCTCTCCCACTTGCTTTTCCACCAACGATGACTGGTTTACCTTTTAATTTAGGATTATCTCTGATTTCCACTTGAGCAAAAAAATAATCCATATCAATATGAATGATTCTTCTTTCTGACAATGCACACACCTCCCTTGTAACATCTTAAATTAATATCATTGGTATTTATCTTACATTCTTAATAATTTCCTTACATAAAATATGCTCATTAAAATGAACACAATTAAAAAAAGAGTTAGCTATCACGATGTAAATACGATATCTGTTTAAACATTGATTACGTATTTACCAGTAATACTAACTCAAATTAATTTACATTCTACGATTTGGTATCAGTTTGTAACTGATTAGAGGGATTTTGGGTAAAATATATGATGCCATCTTCTGTATCTTCAATATATTGAACATTAGCATTTAAAACTCCGGATAATAAATATATATCCCTAACACAGTATCCAATATGGAAACTTGCAATAAAAATAATAGATGAATAAGTAGCAACAGAAAATAGGGTAAATAAAATTAACGTAATAATTAATAAAGGTGCTAACATAATCATGCTATATTGCCATTTTTTAAAATACACTTGAGGCATATGTGACTTTATTAAACCATATTTAATGCGATAAGTAGGCTTTTGTCCTTTTGACAACAAACGAAACATCAGATTATGAACCAATTCATGTAATAAATAAATAACAGTAAATCCTAATATACCATAAATTAAATTAAATAAGATATTTTGCTCTATTACTGAAGCAAATAAATAAGCAAATTTATACGATAACAATATGCTGATCATTACTACTGTAAATTGAAATAATAAGAAGCCTTCTAATAACTTTTTATTAGAAAACAAATCAATTTTAAACATTAGTCACCCTCCAAGCGCTTCGCTATTACCTAGAGTATACAACGATTTAACCCACTATGAAAGAGGAATGCTAGAAAGTAAGTTACTTGTAATTGAATTTTAACAAACCTTCTTACTTTGCAATACTCTGCAATATTGAGCAAACAATAAATTAATTAACTTTACACAATGTATTGCAAGAAATGCAACACATAATCATTTGTTAAATATGTTCAAATTGAGCAACAGTTTCAACATGTGTTGTATGTGGAAACATATCAACTGGTGTAATTTGTGTTAACTTATATTGTTTTGCTAAATGTTGTGCATCCCGTTGTTGTGTTGACGGGTTGCAAGAGATATAGACGATTTTTCTTGGATTTAATTCTAAAAGTGTTTCCAAAAAGGTATCGTCACAGCCTTTTCTAGGTGGGTCAACCATCACTACATCTGGTTTAATTCCTTGTGCTTTCCATTTTAAAATAACTTCTTCTGCCTTTCCACAGACAAAAGTAGTATTTTCATATTGGTTTATGGTCGCATTTTGTTTTGCATCTTCAATGGCTTCTGAAACGACTTCTACGCCATAAACATGCTTGGCTTGTGGCGCCATATATAACCCAATCGTACCAATGCCACAATACGTATCAAGTACGATATCTTCACCATTCAACTCTGCGTATTCTATTGCGCGTTGATATAATTTTTCAGTTTGTATCGAGTTAATTTGGTAGAAAGATTGATCACTTATTTTGAAAGTAACGTCTGATAAAGTATCATGAATTGCATCTTTACCATATAAAGTATAAGATTCTGATCCCATTATTACGTTGGAATGTGTATTATTAATATTGTGTTTAATACTTGTGATATAAGGAAACGCATCAACCATTTTTTGGACAAGTAAATCGCTCTGTTTAAATTTTTTTCCGTTTGTCACAAAAATCACCATTAATTCTCTTGAATAGTGCCCAGTTCTTACTACAACATGTCTCATAAGCCCTTGCTTTTTATGTTCGTTATAAACACTTATATTTAATTCATTAAACCAAGCTTTTATTTGATTCATCACTTGTTGATGCAGTTGATCTTGAATTAAGCATTCATCCATATCTATAATGTCATGACTTCTCTGTCTATAAAAACCGGAAATTATTTTTCCTTCTTGGTTTTTACCTACGGGCACTTGAGTTTTATTACGGTAATACCAGGGGTGCTCCATTCCCACAGTGTCGTGGATGATTGTATCTTTAAAGCCGGCTTTCCTATGGAACAAATTAATCACTTGTTCTTTTTTCATATTTAATTGCGCTTGGTATGTCATGTGTTGTAATTGACAACCCCCGCATTTGTAATAGTATACACATGGTGGTTCAACACGATCGCTGCTTGGCTCTTTTATTTCTATTAATTTTCCAATGGCAAAATTCTTTTTAACTTTGATTACCTTAAATGTAATTATTTCATTTATTAACGCGTTAGGTACAAAAATAGGATAACGATCTAATTTAACAACACCGTGTCCTTCATGTGTTAAATCAACCACTTTTCCCTCTAATCTTTCATTTTTTTGTAATGTTTTCATCTTGTCACTCCACATAAAAGAGGTTAGGATACTTTGTGTCATTACCTAACCTCGTAGTTTATTATTAATTTTTTGACTATTTATTTTAACTTAAAAGCAAGAAATAATTCAAGTTTGCTTTTATGTGTTTCGTAAATCTTATTGTTCTACTAATTCTTCGTTTTTCATATCACTAGGTGTATATACTTTAATATGTTGTTTTAAATTCAAGAAATTACCTGGTAATTTACCCCCATATTCACCGTCTACATTCAATTGCATATCTATAAATGATGATATATTGATTGATTTCGCTTTTTTATAGTGTACTTTAGGATGCTTGATGTGCTCACCTCGTGAAGCAAGTGTCATAATATGACCTAATTCAGCTAAATTAGCTTTTTCAACTATAATTAAAGTAAAATACCCATCATCTAATTTAGCATCAGGCACTAATTTTTCAAATCCTGCCATAGAATTGGTCAAACCTAAAAGAAACAACAAGGCTTCTCCTTGAAAAACTTCACCATCATATTCAATACGAATATCAACAGCTTTCATTTGTGGTAACATTTCAAACCCTTTTATATAGTAAGCAAATGGACCAACGATGGATTTTAACCTACTTGGTGTTTCATAGGAGACCTGTGTTAATTGCCCTCCAGCGGCTAAATTAATAAAATATCTACTATTCATTTTCCCAATATCCACACGTGTTGAATGACCTTCTATAATCACATCAATTGCACTCATGATATCATTTGGTAAATGTAAAGCACGACCAAAATCATTTACAGTGCCCATTGGAATTATCCCTATATTAGGCCTATTCGGATATTCAGCTATACCATTGATGACTTCATTTAATGTACCATCACCACCTGCGGCTATTAGAACATCATAATTTTGTGTTAAACAGCGTCTAGCTTCTGTTGTCGCATCACCAATTTTTTCAGTTGCGTAGGCACTTGTTTCAAAACCGGCCTTTTCTAATTTGATTAATACATCTGGCAATGTACGCTTAAATAATTCTTTACCAGATGTTGGGTTATAAATGATTCTAGCTCGTTTTCTCATATTTTATCCCTCAACTTTTTATACTCAGTTTCTATATTAAATGATTTAGTTAAATGATAAAAGTAATTAGGCTATTTTTTAAAAGAAAATATAGCATCCTACTCAATAATAAAGAACCTGTAGATAGCATTGCTCTACAGGTTCTTTCAAAATTAGATTTTCAAATTTTAAATCTCGAAATTATAGATTAATCATTTGATTATCTTTTGTCTAATTCTTGTTTTAACAATTGGTTAACTAGTTGTGGATTAGCTTGGCCTTTGGATGCCTTCATAATTTGACCAACTAAGAAGCCCATTGCTTTACCTTTACCGTTTTGGTAATCTTCTACTGATTGTGGATTGTTATCTAATGCTTCGTTAACAAATTTAAGTAGTGTTGCTTCATCAGAAATTTGGACGAGGCCTTTATCTTCCATAATTTGTTTTGCGTCGCCGCCATTTTCAGCTAATTCTGGGAATACTTTTTTAGCAATTTTACTACTCATTGTACCGTCTTCGATTAATTGAATCATACCAGCCAAGTTTTGTGGTGTTAATTTTGTATCTAATAATTCAATTTGATGTTTATTTAAATATTCATTAACGCCGCCCATTAGCCAATTTGATGTTAATTTCACATCTGCACCTTCGGCTACTGCACCTTCGAAGAAGTCGGACATTTCTTTTGTTAATGTTAACACGTGTGCATCATATGCTGGTAATCCAAATTGATTCACATATTTTTCTTTTCTTTCATCAGGTAATTCAGGGATTGTTTGACGTACACGCTCTTTCCATGCTTCATCTACGTACAATGGTACAATATCCGGCTCAGGGAAATAACGATAGTCATCTGATCCTTCTTTAACACGCATTAAAATTGTTTTACCTGTTGATTCATCAAAACGTCTCGTTTCTTGGAGGATTTCTCCACCATTTAACAGTTCTTCTTCTTGACGTTTTTCTTCGTATTCTAAACCTTTACGCACGTACGTAAATGAGTTTAAGTTTTTAAGTTCTGCTTTGGTACCGAATGCTTCTTGGCCATATGGACGTAAGGAAATGTTAGCATCACAACGTAATGATCCTTCTTCCATTTTACAGTCAGAAACGCCAGTATATTGAATAATTGAACGTAGTTTTTCTAAATATGCATATGCTTCTTGTGGTGAACGGATGTCTGGCTCAGAAACAATCTCAATTAATGGTGTGCCTTGTCTATTTAAATCAACTAAAGAGTAACCATCTTTATGTGTTGACTTACCAGCATCTTCTTCCATGTGTAAACGCGTAATACCGATACGTTTTGTTTCACCATCTACTTCAATATCGATATAACCATTTTCGCCTATAGGTTGGTCAAATTGTGAAATTTGGTAGGCTTTAGGATTATCTGGATAAAAATAGTTTTTACGATCAAATTTTGATTCTGTTGCAATATCCATATTTAATGCCATTGATGCTCTCATAGCCCAATCAACAGCGCGTCTATTGACTACTGGTAACACACCAGGATAAGCCAAATCAATTACGTTTGTATTTGAGTTAGGTTTTGCCCCAAAATGAGCTGGTGATGGAGAAAACATTTTTGATTCTGTTTTTAACTCAACATGGACCTCTAGTCCAATAACTGTTTCAAAATGCATGATTTCCACTCCTTATAATTTTTCATATTCATTATGCAAATTAAATTTCGTTTCATATTGGTAAGCGATACGATATAACGTTTTCTCATCAAATGGTTTACCGATAAATTGTAAACCAATTGGACGCCCATTCGCTTTTCCACAAGGAACAGAGATACCTGGCAAACCAGCTAAGTTGACTGGTGTTGTTAGTAAATCATTCGCATACATTGTAAGTGGATCATCAATTTCTTCACCTAAATTAAATGCAGCTGTTGGTGTCGTCGGTCCTACTACAACATCATAATTTTCAAAAATACGATTAAAATCATTTTTAATTAAAGTTCTAACTTTTTGTGATTTTTTATAGAAAGCATCATAATATCCAGAACTTAAAGCAAATGTACCTAAGAAAATACGGCGTTTAACTTCTTCGCCAAACCCTTCACTTCTCGACATTTTATATAATTCTTCAAGTGATTTTGCTTCTGGTGAATGATAACCATATCTAATACCATCGAAACGAGATAAGTTTGATGATGCTTCAGATGATGCAATTACGTAATAAGAAGGGATACCATATTTCGTATTAGGCAGTGATACTTCCTCTACTGTAGCTCCTAATTCACTTAATGTTTCAACTGCTTTTTTCACTGATGCTTTTACTTCTTCAGAAACGCCCTCTCCTATATATTCTTTTGGTAAGGCTACTTTAAGACCTTGAATGTCTTTACCGATTTCTGAAGTGAAATCAGCATCTTCGATTGGTGCGCTTGTAGAATCATTTTCATCCACACCTGTGATTGCTTCTAACACTAAAGCATTGTCTTTAACGTTACGTGTCAATGGTCCGATTTGATCTAATGAAGATGCGAATGCTACCAATCCAAAACGAGATACACGGCCATAAGTTGGTTTTAAACCAACAACGCCACAGTATGCTGCTGGTTGGCGTATTGATCCACCAGTGTCTGTGCCTAAACTAAATGGTACTAATCCTGCTGCTACTGCTGCTGCAGAACCACCAGATGACCCACCAGGCACAGCGCTATGATCAAATGGGTTTACAGTTTTTTTGAAATAAGAAGTTTCTGTAGAACCACCCATTGCAAACTCATCCATGTTTAGTTTTCCAATTAAAATCGCTTGTTCATTGTGTAATTTATTCATAACTGTAGATTCATAAATTGGTACAAAGCCTTCAAGCATCTTACTAGCGCAAGTTGTTTCTACGCCGTCAGTAATAATATTATCTTTAATTCCCATAGGAATACCAAATAGTTTTCCTTCCATTTGGTCTTTAGCTTGTAATTCATCTAATTCTTGTGCTTTTTTAATAGCATTTTCTTTATCTAATGCAAGAAATGATTTGATTGATGGATCAGTTTCTTCGATAGCATCATAGATATCGTTCACTACTTGTGAAGGTTTAATTTCTTTATTTTTTATTAGTTTAATTAAATTTTCCACAGATTCATAACGGATGGTCATCTTAAGCGTCCTCCTCATTCATGATAGATGGTACTTTAAATTGTCCATCTTCCGTCTCTTTAGCATTTTTTAATGCAAGCTCTTGAGGAATGCCCTCGATTGCTTCGTCTTCTCTTAACACGTTTTGTAAATCTAATACGTGATAAGTTGGCTCAATAGCACTAGTATCTGCTGTATCTATTTGATTAGCAAAATTTAAAATACTTTCTAATGTATCTTGCATTTCTGTTGTTTCTTCTTCAGTAATTTGAAGTTTAGCTAAATTAGCAATATGCTCTACTTCTTCACGTGTAACCTTAGCCATTAAATAAAAGCCTCCTTGTTTACTCATTCATTATAAAATTGTATCAAAATTTCGTTCAAAAATCTAAACTTTTCAACAATATCAACAAATAACCTCGTTTTATTTTAAAATCTTTGAGGAGGTTGCTTCACATTAAGTAACTTAAATAATGAATATCATACGCGTCACTTTTATATGATTAGATTAAACGTCGTCATTGCATAATAAATCATACACTTTTATAAAACTTGAAATCATGTTTTCAATAAATGTAAGGCTTTATTTTAGATTTCATATGTTATTTTTGTAATTTTCTGAAAATTTTTCTACTCTATTTATAAATTCCATTGTATAATCATTCATGTAACACAATTTAATATGACGGAATAAGGGAGTTGAGCAATTATGTTGATTCTAGGCACATCGTTAGCCAATCAAGTTCATGCAACTTGGCAAACGTATATTATGATTATTGTCTACTTTATCATTTTACTATTTATTGGTTATTACGGTTATAAACAGGCGACAGGTAATTTAAGTGAATTTATGCTCGGAGGCAGAAGTATAGGTCCCTATGTTACTGCGCTTTCGGCGGGTGCATCAGATATGAGTGGATGGATGATTATGGGACTTCCAGGTTCTGTTTATAGTACAGGATTATCCGCTATGTGGATTACCATAGGCTTGTCACTAGGTGCTTATGTTAACTATTTTGTAGTTGCGCCGCGACTTCGTGTTTATACTGAAATTGCTGGAGACGCCATTACACTACCAGATTTCTTTAAAAATCGGCTCAATGACCGTAAAAATTATCTAAAAATTATTTCAGGTCTCATTATCGTTGTCTTTTTCACTTTATACACACATTCTGGCTTCGTTTCTGGAGGAAAGTTATTTGAAAGTGCCTTTGGTTTAAATTATCATTGGGGACTTGTTATTGTTGCCGCTATAGTTATTTTTTACACATTTTTTGGCGGTTATTTAGCTGTTTCAATTACTGATTTCTTCCAAGGTGTTATCATGCTAATCGCAATGGTTATGGTCCCTATCGTAGCGCTTATCAAACTTAATGGTTTAGATACCTTTAGCGAAGTTGCCACTATGAGACCTACTAATATGGACTTGTTTAAAGGAACAACATTTTTAGGTATCGTTTCATTATTTGCTTGGGGATTAGGCTATTTCGGACAACCTCATATTATTGTTCGATTTATGTCTATTAAGACACATAAACTTTTACCAAAAGCTAGACGCTTAGGGATAAGTTGGATGGTGGTTGGCTTATTAGGAGCAGTAGCAGTTGGTTTAACTGGTATTGCATTTGTTCCTCAATATAATATAAAAATGCAAGATCCTGAAACGTTATTTATTATTATGAGCCAAATATTATTCCACCCACTTGTTGGAGGGTTTTTATTAGCAGCTATCTTGGCAGCAATTATGAGCACAATTTCATCACAATTATTAGTTACTTCTAGTTCTTTAACGGAAGATTTTTATAAACTTATCCGAGGCGAAGATAAAGCTAAAACACACGAAAAAGAATTCGTCCTGGTTGGCAGATTATCCGTTTTGTTAGTAGCTATTATTGCAATCTGGATTGCTTGGTCACCAAATGATACGATATTAAACCTTGTTGGCAATGCTTGGGCTGGGTTCGGAGCTGCATTTAGTCCTTTAGTTATACTTTCACTTTACTGGAAAGGCTTATCCCACATCGGTGCATTAAGCGGTATGGTTACAGGTGCTTTAGTTGTTATTATTTGGATTGCATGGATTAAACCGTTAGCTTCATTTAATGAAATATTTGGCATGTATGAAATCATTCCTGGTTTTTTAGCCAGTGTCATTGTCACTTATGTAGTAAGTAAATTCACGAAAAAGCCCGGCCTTTTTGTCGAACGTGATTTAAATAAAGTAAAACAAATTGTTAAAGAATAAGTTTTCAAATAATATCGTTTCATAATTAAGAAGCCACACAATGTAATCATGAAAAGTATTACAAAGTGTGGCTTTAATTGTTTGTCACATATTAATTATTATTTTTATAAATGTGAACCTGTGGCTCTTTATCATCTTTAGATTTACTTATTAAAGCTTTGGCTTTATTACCATCTTTAATGTGGATTTCATATTCGCCTATATCATCAAAGTATTTTTCAGCTTGTTCAGTTATATATTGTGTGATACCAATTGTTTCTGCTTCGCCATAATAATCAATAGGTACATCGACCGTTAATTGTTTTGCTTTTTTATTATCAAATTTAACTGTACCCACTGCTTGCGTAAAGTTATTAAAATATGTCTGTAAATCATCATTAAATTGTTTGAAATTATTGTTTAGATTTTCATCAACTTTACCCGCTTCTTCAGAAGGTAGTAACGCCGTTTGTTGGTTAATATCCTTCCATTCATTAATACGCGTTTTGCCATCTTCAACCGTAGTACCCGCTATAAATTCCCCAGGGACAATTGAATTTTCCCCAGATTGCTTATAGATTGCAAAATGGATAGGTATCTCTTTTAATTCTTTATGTTCTCTGAGTCTAGAAAGAATTTCTCCTGCCATTTGCTTGCCTTGCTTTTTAATTTCTTTGTCATCTAAATCTTTACTATACGTTTCGCCATCTTTTTCTTTTTGGTAATAATATGTACTATTCATAGCTAATCCGATAGTCATACCCTTGATATTTTTACCTTTCGTATCTCCACTCGCATAAAAATCTTGCTCTAAAATATTAGAAAGATATGCTGGTGTGTTTTCAGCAATTTTTTCTGGATCGGTTTCCCCTTTATGCGATGGGTTAAGACCTAAATTTTCGTTTGCTTTCTTTTCTTTACGTTCATCTTCGTCCATAGCATCTACTTCAGATTTAGTATATTTAGGGCTCAAATAAGCATTAATTGTGTCTTTATCTAAATATTGACCGTCTTGGTACAAGTAATCATCAGTAGGAAAGACTTCTTTACTTAATTCTAAAAGACCGTGTTCAAAATCTTCACCATTATAACTATTTGCCATATTATCTTGTAACAAACCACGTGCTTGGCTCTCTTTAAACGGTAAAATCGTTCTATAATTATTGCCTTGTACATTTTTATCAGTAGCAATTTCCTTTACAGAGCCAGACTCTTCTTGTTGTTTATTATCATTTGACTGTTCTTTATTGTTCTCATCATTATCGTTACCACATGCTGATAATACAAAAATTGCTGAAATAAATAATATAATCGTTCTTTTCATGCATTATCTCCTCTATCCCTCTATTTCATTTTGTTTTTTGACAAAGTCATCTTCTGTCCACACTTCTGTTCCAAATTGCTCAGCTTTCATAAGTTTAGAACCAGCATCTTCACCAGCAATCACTAAATCTGTTTTTTTTGTAACACTATTTGTAACTTTAGCACCGTGAAGTTCTAACCACTTGGAAGCTTCATTTCGAGTCATTTGATATAACTTACCGGTTAAAACAATTGTCTTATTACTAAATTCTGGATGTCCAGCTAAATCACTTGTTTTAATACCTTTATAAGTCATATTAACATTTTTTTCTTTGAGTTTATTGATAAGCGCACGAATGTCTTCATTTTCTAAATATGTCACTAACGATTGAGCTAATTTGTGACCCACATCATATATTTCAATTAACGAGTCTTCTGTAACATCAAATAAAGTATCCATCGTGCCATATTTTTCAGCAATAACTTGACTTGCTTTCACGCCTAAATGTCTTATACCTAAACCAAATAGTAAATGTTCTAATGAATTCGACTTAGCTTTTTCGATAGCATTTAATAAGTTGTCTACCTTTTTTTCACCCATTCTCTCTAATGGTAGCAAATCATCTTTAGTTAAGTAAAATATATCTGCAACATCTTTAATCTTATGATTTTCATAAAGTTGCTGAATAATTTTAGTACCTAAACCATCGATATTCATTGCTTGACGAGAAACAAAATGAATCATGCCTTCTACAAGCTGTGCTTGGCATTTTGGATTAATACATCTCAGTGCTACTTCGCCTTCAATTCTAACAAGTTCATGGTCACAGCTAGGACAATGCGTTGGCATATGATAAACTTCAGCGTTTTGAGGTCTGCGATCTAATACGCTTTTAATGACTTCCGGTATAATATCTCCTGCTTTTTTAATAATTACACTGTCACCAATTCGAATATCTTTTTCGTGTATCAAATCTTCGTTATGTAAAGAAGCTCTAGACACAGTTGTGCCTGCAACCTTTACAGGCTCAAGTATTGCTGTTGGTGTAACAACACCTGTTCTACCAATACTCAATTCAATATCTAATAAGTCTGTGATAACTTCTTCTGCTGGAAACTTATATGCGATTGCCCAACGAGGAGATTTTTGTGTGTATCCTAATTCATCTTGTTGCTCTAAATCATTGACTTTAATAACGATGCCATCAATATCGTATTGCAGTCCTTCACGCGCTTCTGTCCACTTCTCAATATACTCTAAAACTTCTTCAATTGTTTGAAGCCGCTCACGCTCTTGATTTGTCTTGAAACCCAATTCGTCTAATTCATCTAAAGCATCACTTTGTGTATTGGCATTAAACTGTGTAAAATCATTCACACTATATAAGAAAACACTTAATTTCCGTTTTGCTGCAAGTTTAGAATCTAATTGTCTAAGCGATCCAGCGGCAGCATTCCTAGGGTTGGCAAAGGGTTGTTCATCATTTTGAGCTTTAGCTTCATTTAAATCAAAGAAAGATTTTCTAGGCATATACGCTTCACCGCGAACTTCGAACGTTCTAGGTTCATTTATTTTCAAAGGAATCGCATGTATCGTTCTTAAATTTTCAGTAATATCTTCACCTGTTATACCATCCCCGCGTGTTAAACCTTGAACAAATCGTCCATTTTCATATTTAAGAGAAACCGCTAAACCATCAATTTTTAATTCACACATATACTCGATTTTACCAATTTGTTCACGTACACGTTGATCAAATTTTCTCAAATCTTCTTCATTAAACGCGTTGCCTAAACTAAGCATTGGTGTATCATGATTCACTTTTTCAAAAGTTGATTGTGCTGCACCACCCACTCTCACAGTAGGTGAATCCACTGTTTGATATTCTGGATGGTTTGTTTCAATTTCAATCAACTCGTGCAATAATTTATCGTATTCACTATCTGGTACAGAGGGATTATCTTGTACGTAGTATTCATAGCTATATTGATTTAATAATTGATGCAATTCATTAACACGTGATTGTATGTCAGCCACATTTTATTCCCCTTTCTTTTCGATAGGTGCAAACTGAGCAAGCAGACGCTTTGGTCCTTCTGATTTAAATATAATATCTAACTCTACAGAGCCATTTTTTTCATTTACATTACTTACCATACCTTCACCCCAAGATTTATGGATAACTTTATCACCGACATGCCAATTCGTATTTTGTTGTGATTGCTTAGAAGATGCAACACGTTTACTATGACTTCTTTTTTCAGGTTGTTTGGTTGCTGATTTAAAGTGATTGTTTTGTGTTTTAACTGCCGCTTTATTTTCATTTTCCAATAAATCTTCAGGTATTTCTTGTAAGAATCTTGAAGCCATATTAGATTGTGGTCTGCCAAAAAGCATTCTTGAAGTAGCATGCGTTAAATATAATGTTTGTTCTGCACGGGTAATCGCTACATAGCAGATTCTTCTTTCTTCCTGCATTTCATGATCATCATCGCTTTTTATCGCTCTGATATGAGGGAATAACGACTCTTCCATCCCCATAATAAACACGATTGGGAATTCTAATCCTTTGGCTGAGTGCATTGTCATCAATGTTATGCCATCTTCTATTTGCGCTTCGTCTATATCAGCAACTAAAGATAAATCGGTTAAGAAATTAATCAATGACTGTTCTTCTAGTGGTGTATTTTCTTCATAGTCTTTGGGAACCGACATAAATTCATCTATATTTTCTAGTCTACTTCTTGATTCTAGTGTTTTCTCACGTTCTAACATATCTCGATAACCTGATTTAACTAATACTTCTTCAACAATTTCAGTAATCTCTAAAAACTCTTGTTGTTTAATCAAATTTTGAATCGTGTCATAAAAAGTTATACATTCTTGTGTTACCTTTTTAGATAAACCGATAAAATCTACTTCTGCTAAAGCGTCAAACATACTAATATCATTTTGATTCGCATAAGCTTGAATTTTATCTACTGAAGATGGACCAATACCACGTTTAGGTACATTAATTACACGACGCAAGCTAATATCATCATTACTATTAGCTATTATTCTCAAATAGCTTAATAAATCTTTAATTTCTTTACGATCGTAGAATTTTTGACCACCGACCATCGTATAAGGCATATTAGACTTCATAAATGTTTCTTCAAGCACACGTGATTGGGCATTTGTACGATACAAAATTGCCATATCCTTAAACTTTTTGCCGTTGCGTTGATGTTTCATAATTTCTTTTACTACATATTCTGCTTCATCTCTCTCAGTCGTAGCTTCGTAGTAATGGATTTTATCTCCAGATGTGTTGCCAGTCCACAACCCTTTAGGTTTACGCTCTGAGTTATTTTTGATTACTTCATTTGCTGCATTTAATATATTTTTAGTTGATCGGTAATTTTGTTCTAAAAATATCGTTTTTGCTTCAGGATAATCTTCTTCAAAGGACAGTATATTTTGAATATCTGCGCCACGCCATCCATAGATAGATTGATCAGAATCTCCTACTACACATAAATTTTTAAATTTAGCTGCCAAAAGATTTACTAGCGTATACTGTGCTTTATTTGTATCTTGATACTCATCTACGTGTATGTATTGAAATTTATTTTGATAATATTCTAATACATCAGGTACACGTTCAAACAAACGAATTGTAACCATTATTAAATCATCAAAATCCAAAGCTTCGTTTCTTGATAATTGTCGTTGGTAACCTTTATAAACGGTAGCGACCATTTGTTCATGATATGTCTCAGCTTCTTTTTGTGCGTCTTCCGGTGTTTTTAATTCATTTTTCAAATTACTTATAGCGCCAATAAACATTCTCGGCTCAAATTTTTTGCTATCTATATTTTCTTGCTTTAAAACGTCTTTAATAACTGATTTTTGATCAGTAGGGTCAATAATTGTAAAATTACGTTCAATACCAATTCTATCTGCGTCTCTTCTAAGAATTCTTACACACATTGAGTGGAAAGTTGACATCCAAATAACTTGCGCAGGCTCACCCACTAAAGATTCAACACGCGCTTTCATTTCTTTTGCTGCTTTGTTTGTAAAAGTAATCGCTAGAACATTATAGGGAGACACGTCTTTTTCATCAAGCAAGTAAGCTATACGATGGGTCAAGACACGTGTTTTGCCTGAACCAGCACCTGCCATAATAAGAAGTGGCCCTTCTGTAGTTCGTACCGCTAGGCTTTGTTCATCATTCATCTGATTTACTAATGCATTCATTTATGTGACTCCTTTACCTTAACTGTTTTTAGTGCTTTTTTAATATCTTTGTAAACAATATCACCAACGATAATCGTATCAGCAATTGAAGCCATTTCTTCCGCTTCTTCTTGGTTACTAATACCCCCACCATAAAACAACTGGGTATCAGTCAACATGCTTGCTGCTGTTTTAACTTTTTCGCTTTCTCCATATGTACCACTATACTCAAGATACATAACTGGTAATTTATACATTGCATTAATCATTTGAGCGTATGCTTCAATATCGTCCTCTGTTAAATTAGTGTTAGCCTGTGTAAGCTGAGCAACTTTACTGTCTGGGTTCATTACAACGTAGCCTTCAAAAACAACTTCATCAAAATCAATCATGTGACCAAATGATTTTAATGCGTCTAAAAGTATGCCATTATGATATTTTACGTTTGCGCTGTTTAGCACAGTTGGTACAAAATAAAAATCAAATCCTGGCATCACACTTTCTACATTTGAAATTTCTAGAGCTAAAGGTAGTGGATACCTTCTTACTCTACTCATTAATTGAATAACATTATCTTCAGTAACACCGTCTGTCCCACCTATAATAATTGCATCGGTTTTAGACATACAAATAGCGTCTAAATCATTATCAGATATGGATTTGGCAGGATCTAATTTGAAAATATGTTTCCATTTTTTAATGTCATACATGATATGTTACTCCTTTTTTTAGCATACATAAGATTATATCATTTTTAATCAGCGAGTTCTAAAATGATGTAAGAAAATATAGTGTATTTTAACAAGTTGTATTAACGTATTATTTTCATCACTACGCCTTATATACATTTTAATAAACTATATATAAAATAAACGTCTTTGTATCTATTTTATCAATACACTTTAAATTAACAACAGAAAAAAGCTGCCAACAAAGTGAGTTACTTTGCCAACAGCTTTTCAAATGAAATGATGTAAATTACACGCTATGCTACGATTATTGAGTTATGAATTAATCGGTCGTTTCAATATTCATGCGATCTAGAATCATTGTGTACGCATCATTTCCCCATTGTAAAGATCTTTTAACACGGGAAATTGTTGCGGTTGAAGCCCCAGACTCTTGCTCAATTGTCGCATAAGTATAACCTTGTTTAATCATTTTTGCGACTTGTAATCGTTGTGATAATGACTGAATTTCATTCACTGTACATAAATCGTCAAAGAATTGATAACATTCTTCTCTATTTTCTAATGTAAGAATAGCATCAAATAATTCATCTAATGCTTTTCCTCGTAATTTTTCTATTTGCATCAAAAACAACCCCTGTACTTTCAATTTAATCTCAGTTCAACGTACTAATACATTAAAGTGTAACCATTTCATTTGAAAATTTCAATCATTCTAAACCTGCACGGCTAAAAATAGTGTCTACTTGATTTAAATGATGTTTAGGATTAAAACATTCATCTAATTCCTCAGAGCTTAATAACTCAGTAATGGATGAGTCATTTTCAATCAATGTTCTAAATGGTGTTTTAGTTTCCCAAGATGTCATCGCTTTTGGCTGTACTTTATCATAAGCTACTTCGCGTGCTAACCCTTTATTGATTAAGGCTAATAATACACGCTGCGAATAGATAAGGCCGTATGTTTTATCAATATTTGTTAACATATTGTCTTCAAACACAGTAAGTCTTTCTACAATATTTGTAAATCTGTTTAATCCATAATCTAACGCTATCGTAACATCTGGCAACATGATGCGTTCTGCTGATGAATGAGAAATATCTCTTTCATGCCATAATGCTACATTTTCGTATGCAGTGGTTACATATCCTCTGATAACACGTGCGATGCCTGTAATATTTTCTGAACCAATTGGGTTACGTTTATGAGGCATCGCTGATGAACCTTTTTGTCCTTTGGCAAATGCTTCTTCTACTTCTCGTGTTTCAGTTTTTTGTAAATTACGTATTTCTACCGCGAATTTTTCCATAGAAGTGCTGATTAAGGCTAATGTAGCAATATAGTATGCATGGCGGTCTCGTTGTAATGTTTGTGTTGAAACTGGCGCCGCATCTAAACCTAAATGTTCACAGACATATGCTTCGATTTCTGGTGGGATATTTGCAAACGTTCCTACTGCACCACTCATTTTACCTACTTCGATTTCTTCTCTGACGCGTTTGAAGCGCTCTAAATTACGTTTCATTTCTGTATACCATAAAGCCATTTTTACACCAAATGTCGTCGGTTCAGCGTGTACGCCATGTGTGCGTCCCATCATTAATGTATATTTATAGTCTTTGGCTTTTTGCGCTAATACTTCAATAAATCTTTCTAAATCTTTTTCAATAATATCGTTCGCTTGTTTAATTACATAACTTAACGCAGTGTCAACTACGTCTGTTGACGTTAAACCATAGTGAACCCACTTACGTTCTTCCCCTAATGTTTCAGATACTTGTCTTGTAAATGCAACGACATCATGACGTGTTTCTTCTTCAATTTCTTTTGCACGGTTAACGTCAACCTTCGCATTTTGGCGAATTTTTTTTACATCTTCAGCAGGTATATCACCTAATTTACTCCAAGCTTCACACGCTAGTATTTCTACCTCTAACCATGCTTCATAACGATTTTGATCCGTCCATATATTAGACATTTCTTCTCTAGAATAACGTTCTATCATTGAAATAAGCTCCTATCTTACGTAAGTTTTAGTGCACAAACTCCAAAACATGTACATTTAACAATATTTTACGATTTAAGTTCGTGTTTGTTCTTTTCACTATTAGTTTAACAGAATTAGCTTTAAATGTATAAGCCTTTTCTTCCTTCTTTAAGAAATTTTAACATGTTTCATAAAAATAATGGATAGGATTAAAATCCATTTTCATTAAAATGCATTATCTTGTCTTCCTTATATTGTCTGGGATTAATAAACTTAATTTAAAGGGCTTTCAAATAAGCTATGCACTATTCATAGCATATTTAAGGCTGGAACATATATTGATGTCCCAGCCTCCTTCAAGCATTTATTCTTGCAATTTTCCAACAAATTGAATTTCCTGTCTATATACTTCATAAGTACCATTTTTATTTTCTTTGTAAATTGGTTTTTCTAAGCGCTTAACAGGCATATAACCAGCGTCTCGCATACGTTTTAAACAATCTTGAATAGTTTCGTTTTCGCCAACCTTGAATTTTTGTTGTTTCTTCATATACTTTCCACTTTATCTGGATCATATTGTTTGAGTTTTTTACTTCGAACGCCTTTAACCCAGAAACCACCGTGGATTGTTCTTGGCTCGTATGCGATAATAAAGGCTTTTTCGTCTATTTGCTTGATTGTTTCAATCAGTTTTAATTCAAAACGTCTCGGGGTTAAAATTTGCAAAATTAACCTTGCGCCATCTCGGCCATATGCAGTATTGTGCGTGACACCATAACCTAAATCTCTCAATTGTTTTGGTAAATCTAACTCATGTTCAGAAGATGTTACATTAACTACTGTATAGCCCAGTGCTAATTTTTCTTCAATTTTCATTCCTACTATGATACCAATTGAGAACCCAAAAGCATATGCAAAGACATTCTGAATTTGGTCTAAACTAGACATAACCATACCTAAACCAATAACATATACTAAGACTTCTAGGAAACTTACTACTGCTGCAACATAGCGATAACCTTTAAGTGTTAATATCGTTCTCATTGTTAAGCATGTCACATATGCAACATTAATAATAAAAATTGCTAAAACCATTAACCATGGATTAGATGTTATCACTGACATGTCCATTTTCCTTTCTGTCACATTAAATTCAAATTATTTTATCAGTAAGTTACTATTTTGTCACTAAAATTATTCGAAATTTGTTTGGTTTTTTGGCCATGTATATCTTGTATATGCTAATTCTCTTTTATGTGCATTTTTAATATAATGACTTTCGATGATTGATTTAGCTTCGCTTGGAACAGGCTTTCCTTCCAAATAGTCATCAATATGATTATAACTAACACCTAATGCATCTTCATCTGGCACTTGTGGTTTATTTTCTTCTAAATCAGCAGTTGGTACTTTTTCATATAGATGTGAGGGAGCGCCCAAATATGCGAGTATTTGACGGCCTTGACGCTTATTCAAACCAAACAGAGGCGCTATATCTGCTGCCCCATCACCGTATTTAGTAAAGAAGCCTGTTAAATTTTCAGCTGAATGGTCAGTACCTACTACAATACCTTGTGTATTGGAAGCAATTGAAAATTGTACTTTCATACGTTCACGCGCTTTTTCGTTTCCCTTTTGAAAATCTGTTAATATAATGTCTGCATTTTTTAACGATTGAACACTTTGATCCACTGCAGGTTTAATATTCACAGTGAATATTTCATCAGGCTGTATAAATTCCAAAGCATCTTCCACTTCGTCCGCGTCACTTTGTTCGCCATAGGGCAATTTGACCGCAATAAATCGACAATCGATATCTTTCTCTTTTAATTCATTAACTGCAATTTGGCACAATTTACCAGCTAAAGTTGAATCTTGTCCGCCTGATATACCTAACACCAAGGATGTGATAAAAGAGTGAGATTGAACGTAGTTTTTTACAAACTGAATGATTTGACGTGTTTCTATCTTGCTATCAATTGTAGGCTTCACTTTCATTTCTCTAACAATAATATCTTGAATTTCACTCATTTTCTTCCTCCATCTCCTTAACCTGTTCTGCCACTTCAAATATACGTTTATGTTTATTTTCCCAACATTCAGTACTTAAATCAACTGGATACTCTTGTGGGTTAAGGTGACGTTTATTTTCATCCCATAAGTAAGATAGGCTTTCCGTTAAATAAGCTTGTGCTTCTTTTTCACTTGGTAAATCGTATACTAATTTACCATCTTTGAAAATATCATGGTGTAATGCTTTTGCTATAAAAGATTTTATAAATTTCATCTTATAAGTGTGAACAGGATGGAATAATTTAAGTGACGACTCGTTATAAGGATCTTCATGAGCCAGTGTAATATAATCGCCTTCAGCTTTATTTGTCTTTTTATTAATAATACGATATACATTTTTCTTACCAGGTGTAGTTACTTTTTCTGCGTTATTAGATAATTTTATACGGTCTACATATGATCCAGAACTATCCTCAACTGCTACCAACTTATAAACAGCGCCTAAAGCAGGTTGATCATAACCTGTGATTAGTTTTGTCCCTACTCCCCATGAATCAACCTTTGCACCTTGAGATTTTAAACTCGTAATTGTCTGCTCATCTAGATCATTCGAAGCGATAATTTTAGCATCAGGGAAACCAGCTTCGTCTAGCATACGACGTGCTTCTTTCGATAAATATGCTATGTCTCCGGAGTCCAAACGAATGCCGACAAAATTAATTTTATCACCTAATTCTTTAGCAACTTTAATTGCTGTTGGCACACCTGATTTTAACGTATGGTAAGTATCAACTAAAAATACACAATCTTTGTGACGTTCTGCATATTTTTTAAACGCTATATATTCATCTCCATAAGTTTGAACCATGGCGTGTGCGTGTGTCCCTGAGACTGGAATACCAAATAGTTTTCCGGCACGTACATTACTTGTTGAATTGAATCCTCCAATATATGCAGCTCTTGCGCCCCATAAAGCTGCATCTGCTTCTTGTGCACGTCTTGTCCCAAATTCCATCAAATTGTCATTGGGCGCTACTTGTTTAATTCTACTAGCTTTTGTAGTGATGAGCGTGTGAAAATTTACAATATTTAATAACATTGTTTCGATTAATTGCGCTTGGATTAAAGGCGCTTCAACTCTTAATAAAGGTTCATTACCGAAACACAACTCGCCTTCTTGCATAGAACGAATATTACCAGTAAATTTTAAATCTTTTAAATATCCCAAAAAATCTTCTTGATAACCAATGGATTTCAAATATTCAATATCTGAATTTGAAAAATGAAATTTTTCGATATAATCAATAACACGTTTTAACCCATTAAAAACCGCGTAACCACTATTAAATGGCATACTTCTAAAATATAAATCAAATATAGCATAACGTTCGTGAATGCCATCATTCCAATAACTTTCTGCCATATTTATTTGATATAAATCATTGTGTAATACAAATGTATCATCTTCAAATTGGTACACCGCTATCTCTCCAATCGGCTTTTTCATTAGTTTAACACAAAATAATAATCGTTTATATCTGAAACAAATATATATGTGTATATAAATACAACGTTTTTGTAGGGGTATTTACATTTATAAATCATTAGTTATTCATAATGATAGTTTTTACATTTTTTCAAATAGTAGCGACAAAATAGTGACAATTATTTTAGTAAGGATTAAAAATATACAAAATACCGTATAATATGTTATGAGGTGTTTATATGTTAAACGAAGCTAAATCTTTTGTTAAAACGATGTATAGAGAACTAAATTATAATGAAGATAGTATATCAAAACGCATTTATCAAATTGAGAAACAAATTAATGCCACAGGCACGTATGAACATACAAATGAAGAACTTATTTATGGTGCTAAAATGGCTTGGAGAAATTCCAATCGTTGTATTGGCCGTGCTTTTTGGGACGCTTTAACAGTAAATGATGCAAGGCACATCCAAACTGAAAATGAATTTATTGACACAATTGAAAGCCATATTCAAATTGCTACAAATAAAGGTAAAATAAAGCCATATATTACAATTTTTTCATCTCATCATCCACCCCAAATTTTTAATAATCAACTTATAAGATATGCTGGATATGAAGATGTTGGCGATCCAGCTGAAAGGAAAGTTACACAATTAGCGGAATATCTAGGATGGGAGAGCAAACATACTCATTTTGATATTTTACCATTAATTTATCAAATGCCTGGAGACAAATTAAAGTTTCATAATTATAATCCTGAGTTAATTAAAGAAGTACCTATCACTCATGAGCAGTTTCCAAAATTAAAAGAACTTGGTTTAAAATGGTATGCAGTCCCTATCATATCTAGTATGGACTTGAAAATTGGGGGTGTGACATATCCGACTGCCCCATTTAATGGTTGGTATATGGTAAATGAAATTGCCGTGCGTAACTTTACGGATTCATATCGATATAATTTATTAGAAACTATTGCAGAAGCATTTGAATTTGATACACTAAAGAATAATTCTTTCAATAAAGACAGAACATTAGTCGAATTGAATTATGCAGTATATCATTCATTTAAAAACGAAGGTGTTTCAATGGTTGATCATTTAACTGCGTCAAAACAATTTGAAAGATTTGAAAAAAATGAACAAAAACATGGAAGAATAGTTACTGGTAAATGGTCTTGGTTGGCGCCCCCATTATCTCCTACACTTGTATCTAATTATCATCATGGATATAAAAATGAGATAAGAGATCCTAACTTCTTTTACAAAAAACAATCATCTACTACAGGCTGTCCCTTCCATTAACACTTTAAAATTACACATATCTTAATAAGGGGTAACGTCAAATGAAATTATATTATTTAGGACCAAAAGGTACTTTTTCATATTTAGCTGCACAAAAATATAAATCTGATTCAGAAATTGAATATGTTTCAAAATCAAATTTATATGAAGTGGTTGCTTCTGTATCAGAAGATGATAATAGTATCGCTGTAGTACCAATAGAAAACTCAATTGAAGGCACTATAAACATTGTTGCTGACGCCTTAACACAACAAAATATTTATGCTCAAGGAGAAATTCATTTAGATATTCAATTTGCTTTATATGGATTAGAAAATGCTACAGTAAACGATATTTCTAAAGTGTATTCCATAGGACCTGCAATTAGTCAAACTAGCAAATATATTCAACAACACGATTTCACATATGATTATGTAGATAGCACAATACAGAGTTTAGAAAAAATCACTAATCATGTTGGCGCTATAGCGCCTTTAGGTAGCGGAGAGACTTACGGTTTTCAACCTATTGAACAAAATATTCAAGATTTTCCTCATAATGTCACGCGTTTCTTAGTAGTCAGCAATCAACCACAACATTTAGATAACGCCAGTGATACCATGCTATTAATCACACCACAATATGATAAACCAGGTTTGTTGGCGAGTATTTTAAACACGTTTGTCCTTTTCAATATCAACTTATCTTGGATTGAATCCAGACCTTTAAAAACACAATTAGGTATGTACCACTTTTTTGTACAAGCAGATACTGGATTAACTGAAGATTTATCAAAAGTGATCAAAATCTTAAATACATTAGACTTTCAAGTCACTGTGATTGGATCATTTAATAAATTAGGGCACACTTAATACAAAATAGCTCCTATAAAGGAAGACCGAGACACAAAAACGGTGCCTTAGGCATGTACACCTACTTTTTAAATTAGTAGCACTTATACATCATTTTTAGCTTATGTAATTCTCTTAAACTAAAATACTTTTGCATAAAAAAAGAGACCCCACTGGGTCTCTTTTTGTTAGGTTAGCGTAACACCGTTATTTTATAAAAATGCGATTTATTTTAATGGTAATGGTTTGGTTACATCTATACCTAATACTGGAGGCACTAAGAAATAAACAACTAACACGATAATAACAATACTTAATATGTTGACCCAAAAACCAACTGATGCCATTTTTTTAATACTGATTTTTCCAGTACCGAAGACAATTGCGTTTGGCGGTGTTCCAACTGGCAGCATGTACGCACAGTTAGCTGCCATCGCTGCTGGGACCATCAGTAATAGTGGATGCACATTTACAGCGACAGACAATGTAGCAAGTATTGGTAAAATCATAGTTGCAGTCGCAGTATTGGAAGTAATTTCTGTTAAAAACAGCACAAATATTGTAATCACAAGCACTATAATTAACGGGCTCACACCTTCGATTAGCTTTAATTGCTCGCCTAACCATTTCGCTAAGCCACTTTCAGAAATACCCTTAGCAAGTGCTAAACCACCGCCAAAGAGAATTAACACGCCCCACGGCAAATCCTTAGCAACATTCCAATCAATAATTCGGGTATGTTGTTCTTTATTTTTAGCAGGTATCAAAAATAACAAAACAGCAATAAACATTGCAATCGTACCGTCCGCTACTTCTGAAGTAAGCGACCAATTTTTCAATAAAAACTCTCTGCTGATCCATAATAAGCTGGCTAAAATAAAAACAGCTTGAACTACTTTTTCTTCATATTTCATTTTACCTAATTCATCTAGTTTTTTTCTAATTAAATTTTGACCGCCTGGTAATTCTTTCATATCATGTTTGAAAGCGACATAGCGCAAATATAGCCACACTAAAACAAGTAATATAATAACGGTTGGCACACCAATTATCATCCATTTAGCAAAACTGATTTCTTCACCAAAAGCTGATTGATATTGCCCTTTTAAAATAATGAGTGGCGGTGTCCCAATAAGTGTACCTAAACCACCTATCGTACCCGCATAACCAATAGCTAACACCATAGATTGTTCGAATTTACTAATGCTCGTGGCATTCATTTGTTCACCTTTTAACTCATTAGCCTCTTTAATAATTGCCAAGCCAATTGGAATCATAATCATAACCGCTGCTGTATTTGAAACAAACATAGATAAAAAGCCCGTTGCAATCATAAATCCTAACAATATTTTCCCTGTGCTTGTGCCTAAAATACTAATAATTGTTAAAGCTACACGTGTATGTAAATTCCATCTTTCCATAGCGATTGCTAAAATAAATCCACCTAAGAATAAGAATATAATATCGTTGCCATATTGAGCAGATACTTCTTCTGGACTGAGCACATGACCAACAGGTAATAAAACGAGTGGCAATAAACTAGTTGCTGCTATCGGTATTGCTTCAGTAATCCACCAAATAGCAATCCAAATTGTAATAGCAAGCACGAAAACACCTTTATTTGATAAATTTTCAGGCTGAAAAATCAATAATGTTAAAATAAATAGTAGCGGTCCTAAAATTAAACCTACAAATTGCCCTGCATTATACGGTTTCTTTTCTTTGTCTTTAGAAAAGAAAGTTAAATACTGAGAACGCCTCATTTCCCCTTTGCTTTTATCACTCATAATGTTCCCCCTTATTTCAGATGTTTTCTGAATTTTCTTAAATTATCACTCTATAACATAATATAATTCTAATTAGATTTCAATATTATATATTAATGTTTTAACTCAGAAATGTGAAACTAAGCGACGTTTAAATTGATTTCACATTCACTTTTTTAATTTTTATATTTCCTTGACTTAAAAGATGCAAGTTCTGTATATCTTTCAAATATAAGGTTTGAGAGCTATAACCAAAATCATTTTGAGCGATTAAAACACGATTGTGCTTTATATTATTGTAACTTTGGATACGAATTGCATCTTTAGCCATATAACCCAAAAATTGGTTACGATAAATATATAAATTCTTTCCTGCTTGCGTCGGCCTTACATTCCCTTTGAGATCTTGTGCATTTTTGCCATCTTTGACTGCTAAAAAACGTAAACCGCCCACGCAATTTTTAAATACATTATGATGCACAAATATATCTTTAGATTTTAAAGGTGTGAGCGCGTATTGGTTCATGCCTTCAAAACTATTAAATCGAATATGAATATTTTCGTAAAATTGATTATACCTGCTTGCATGAGAGCCAATCGCCCTGTTCCATGCATTCATATGAGGCGTTTTAGAACCTCCAAAATAGCAATTTTCAATCACTACATTTTTAGTTATTGTCCCATCAGTAGCGCCAAACTTAGGAAAAGCGCCTTTTACTTGGATATCTAGTTGTACCGCTTCAGAAAATGGGCGTGTACCATTATTATCATTAAATCCTAGGAATTGACATCTATTGATATATAAACCGTTGATTCCACATGCATCAAGTGCGTGACCCCCAACCACATCTTTAAATGTGACGTTTATGATTTGAATATCTTCTGCGTGCCCCATACACATTGCAGTATTGTTATACGGATATTGATACCCATTCATATCAAATGTACCTCCAGCAATATGTATATGCCCATTACCATCATATCCATAATAAGATTTTAACCAGTTTCCATTTTTCAATAATGTATCTTTACCTACTCTTTTTAATACCGCTTCATCATCCAGTATTAAGGTCGTGGAATCATATATTACCAGTGGTCTATGTATATGATACTCCCCTTTAGGGACATAGATTGTAGTATGTTTGTGTTTTTTAGCATATTTTAATGCTTTTTGCATTGCACGTGTATCTGCTCGTTTGTCCTTTCCTTTCAAACCAAATTGTTTAGCATTAATCCGCATTAATCCACCTTCCTTCTCAATTTCATACTCTATAATAAACTAATACAAAGTTTCTTAAACGCTTTATTTGCATCTTTATTGATTTACCTACTTAAGATATAATGGCTGTAATCTAAAATTTTGGGAGTGTTACATAATATGAAAAATAGCGCACTTATCATTGTCGACTATTCAAATGATTTTGTGGCTGATAATGGTAAATTAACTTGTGGCCTTCCTGGTCAACAAATTGAAAATTATATTATCGAAAGAATTGAAGCTTATAACAATAAACAAGCTAATATTTTTTTCCTTATGGATTTACATTATGAAGAAAATACGTATCATCCAGAAAACAAACTTTTCCCTCCTCATAATATAATAGATACTACAGGAAGAGAACTTTATGGCAAAGTAAATGATATTTATCAAAATATCCTGTTTAACGATCATGTACATTATTTAGATAAAACACGTTATGATTCTTTTTGTGGTACGCCATTAGATATTATGTTACGCGAAAGAAACATTACACATTTAGAAATTGTCGGTGTGTGTACCGACATTTGCGTACTCCATACTGCTATTACTGCATATAATTTAGGATATTCTATTTCAATCTCTCATAAAGGCGTGGCGTCGTTTAATCCAACGGGCCATCAATGGGCTTTAGACCACTTTAAAAATTCTCTAGGTGCTGAAGTAGAATAACAATACAAAATCATGATAAAATATAACTAAATATAAAATAAGGAGAATTTAAACATGGCAAAAACTTATATTTTCGGGCATAAAAATCCAGATACAGATGCAATTTCATCAGCGATTATTATGGCAGACTTTGAACAACAAACAGGAAATGCAGAGGCAACACCTTTTCGATTAGGTGAAATAGGTCCTGAAACACAATACGCATTAGATCAGTTTAAAGTTTCAACGCCAGCATTATTAAGCGATGACTTAAATGATCAAAACGTCATTTTAGTGGACCATAATGAATTCCAACAAAGTGCTGATACAATCGATAAAGCATCAATCAAACATGTAGTCGACCACCACAGAATTTCTAACTTTGAAACTGCAGCACCTTTATACTACCGTGCTGAGCCAGTAGGTTGTACTGCAACAATTTTATACAAAATGTATAAAGAACGTGGATTTGAAATCAAACCAGAAATCGCTGGTTTAATGATTTCTGCTATTATTTCAGACAGCTTATTATTTAAGTCTCCTACTTGCACACAAGAAGATATTGAAGCTGCGGAAGCATTAAAATCAATTGCTAATGTTGATTTAGAAGCGTATGGTTTAGAGATGTTAAAAGCTGGAGCCTCTACAACTGATAAAACTGCAACTGAACTATTAAATATGGACGCAAAATCATTTAACATGGGTGACTATATTACACGTATTGGACAAGTTAACACTGTAGACATTAACGAAGTATTTGAACGCCAAGAAGAATTAGAAAAAGAAATGTTAGAAGTTAGTACAAATGAAAAGTATGATCTTTTTGTATTACTTGTAACTGATATAATCAATAGTGACTCTAAAATTCTAGTTGTTGGTGCAGAGAAAGATAAAGTAGGTTCTGCGTTTAATGTTCAACTTGAAAACAATACCGCTTTCCTTCCAGGTGTTGTATCACGTAAAAAACAAGTTGTACCACAAATCACGGAAGCTTTGAGTTAGTTCAACACAATAATTTTAAATAACTATGTTAAATTGAAAACTTAAATATTTTACTAAACAGCAAAACTGGGACATAATTGTTATGTTCCAGTTTTTTATCAACTATTTTGAGCTATCTAAATCGCCAATATACTAGGAGGAATAATATTTGAATTTAATAGAACAAACTTTCCACAATAGTAAACAATATTTTAATACTCATGAGACTAAATCTCTTAAATTTAGAAAAAAACAACTTAAACAGTTAAGCAAAAGTATTAAAAACTATGAAAATGAATTACTTGAAGCTTTTCAAAAAGATTTAGGTAAAAACAAAGTAGAAACATATGCAACAGAAATTGGTTATACATTAAAAAGTATTAAATTAGCTCGTAAAGAACTTAAAAATTGGTCAAAAACCAAACAAGTAAATACGCCATTATATATGTTTCCTACTAAAAGCTATATTATGAAGGAACCTTATGGCACAGTCTTAATTATCGGTCCTTTCAACTACCCTTTCCAATTGCTCATAGAACCATTAATTGGTGCTATTGCAGCTGGTAATACTGTTATACTCAAACCTTCTGAATACACACCAAACGTATCAGAAATAATAGAGAAAATAATTACAGATGCATTTGCCCCTGAGTATATTAGTATTATTCAGGGAAACGCTGAAACTACACAATCTTTACTTCAATTACCTTTTGACTATATTTTCTTTACTGGTAGTGAACAAGTTGGCCACATTGTTTATAAGGCAGCAAGTGAACATTTAACACCTGTTACTTTAGAACTCGGCGGAAAATCCCCGGCCATCATTGACGAAAGTGCTAATATCAAAGTGGCAAGTGAACGTATTAGCTTTGGTAAATTTACGAATGCAGGCCAAACTTGTGTTGCACCGGATTACTTACTTGTAAATCGTAAGGTCAAAAATGAGCTCATTAGCGCGTTAACAAAAACAATCACTGAATTTTATGGAGAAAATATACAGGAAAGCCCAGATTATGGCCGTATTGTAAACGAGAAGCATTTTAACCGTTTAAGTGAATTGTTAAATATCCATAAACCTGAAATAAGTTTTGGCGGTCAAACAGATGCTGATGAAAATTATATTGCACCTACTATTTTAGACGGCATTACCATCAATTCAAAAATTATGGATGATGAAATTTTCGGTCCATTATTGCCAATTATAACTTATGACGATTTTAACGAAGCTATTGATTTAATACGCACTAAACCTAAACCGCTCAGTCTTTATTTATTTAGCGAAGATGAAAACAGTTCAGAACGTGTCTTAAACGAACTATCCTTTGGTGGAGGCGCAATAAACGATACTTTAATGCATTTAGCAAACCCAAACTTACCATTTGGTGGTGTTGGTGCTTCTGGTATAGGAAAATATCACGGTAAGTATACTTTCGATACATTTAGCCATGATAAATCATATATTTTTAAATCTACACGGCTTGAATCAAGCTTACTTTTCCCACCTTATAAAGGGAAATTCAAGTATATTAAAGCCTTTTTCAATAAATAATATTAAAATATAAAAGTCCGAAAACTAAAATTTAGCTTTCGGACTTTTATATTTTTATTATTGTAAAAACTGAACACAAACACCTTCTGGTGCAGTGTATTGACCATCAGATTTTTCTAATTTTCCAGTCACTTTATCTCGTTTAAATACAGTTAGCTCATAACCATCTTCTTGGTGTGCACAAACTAAGAAATCATCTGTCTCAGTAATATTAAAATCGCGGGGAAATGCTCCTCCACTACCCACTATGTCTACTAAGGAAATTGTGGCTCCGTTATCTCCTATTTTAAAAATTGCGATACTGTCATGTCCTCTATTACTAATATATAGGAAGTTTTGATCATGAGATAATCTTACCGCAGCTAACTTTGTAGCACCTTCAAAATTTTCAGGAATCGTTGCATGGCGTTCAATTTCCGAAAATTCACCATTCTTGTACTGCATAACACTTACAACATTAGATAATTCATGAACTACATAAGCAATTTCACCATTTTCATGAAATGTAATATGTCTTGGTCCATCACCTGGTTCAAAGTCAAATACGGCATATTCGCTATAACCTTCTTCACCAAATTCATATGTTATAAGCTTATCAGTACCTAAATCCATTGCTACAACATACTGTTCATCTGGTGTGGTATCTAAATAATGAACATGAGGTTGCTCTTGTCTTTCTAGAGGACCTGTAGGATAATCATGTGCTAATTCTTGGATTAAACGAACCACTTCACCCGTAATTGGATTTGCTTCATAGATACGAGCAAGCCCTGCACCATAAACCGCTTCAAAAACATATTTACCATCTGGCGATACTGAAACATAACATCCGCTACCTTTTGTGGAAGCTAAACATTTATTGATAAGACTGAGTTTGCCATCTTCTCCTATTTTAAGACTTGCAATGCCACAATCTTCCCCTTCTCGTGTTACAGCATATAAAAAAGCGTCATGTTGATTTACATATGTCGACGCTTCTAATTCATAACCCGTTTCCACTTCAGTAATCGTCCCCGTTTGTTCATCTAATTCAAAGCGGTAGACGCCCTTACCTTCTTTTTTTGTATATGAACCAATATATCCTATTGTTGTCATGTAAACCCCTCCATATTATGATACTTTCATTTTAATAAATATTACGAATAAAAGACAATATAATGTTTTTTATTGATAAACATACATATACATCGTTTAAATAATGTTTCTTCATAAAAACTCACCTTGCTTATTAAACCAAATGCTTATGTCATCCTATCATTTTCCATGATACATTTTAAACATTTCTTTAACCGTCTCCATTAGTTGAAAAACATTGTCATACTTATGATACCACTTTCAATGAAAATTTAACTATTACCTACTTTTGACAATAGATTTATAAATTTTTGAAAAATAACTTGCACAAACACGAACAAATGTTCTATTATGATATTGAGGTGATTTGATGCATTCAGATAAATACAATAATAAAGAAACAGATTACAGAAAAATTCCAAGAGAAAAACTAAACCCTAATATTCCACAAGGGCGTGGTATGGTTAAATGGGCCCCGTTCGCTACATTACCTGAGCAATTTGAAGCTATACAACAGCATATCGTAGATCAAAATAAAATTGACCGCCCTATTTTATCAGACGATCAATTAAATGAACTCAATAGTCAATTACACTATGCTTTACATAAAAATACACTTATCCACATAGAATATTACCAAGATGGTTGGTTAGAACATACCATCCTGAAAATTAAAAATATAGATATGGTTCATATGACGTTAAAAGGTCATGCATGTCATAATAACGAAATCGTTAAATTGTCTTTATTTGATATCATGCAAATCTCGCACGACACTAGGCATTACTTTACTTCACATAGATTGAACCTATAAATTGCTTAATTCCTTCAATCAGATAAGCATTAACAACTTCGTTGAACGTTTTGAATATGTAGACATTCATACTGTATATGGAAGTCAGAAAGGAAACTATGTTGTCTTTTTAATTTTTTCTTCCTTAAGTAAAGAAGTTTAGGAAAAATCATACAAGAACTAGAGCGTTTGCATAATAACTGTCGGCCTTCATAAGCAGTAACCTCTTTAAAGATTAAAAGATTTATGCAGTGACATTTAATACCAGTCATCTAACATTTGTATCATACATAGCCTTGATTGTTTATCAGTATTTCAGACAAAAAAATAGAACACTCTAGGGTGTTCTATTAGTAAATTAATTATTTGATTCAATATCTGAAACAATTTCTTTTGTTTTACTTTCGATATCTTCAAAATCTTTTTTGAAAATATAAGCAAATACTACAGCACCGATGCCTGCTGCTAATGATACAGTAAGGATTGTACCAAATACAAATTTAAATAAACCTTTAATAAAATTCCACATTCTGTTTCACCTCAATAATTTATTAACATGTCTAATATTTATGATAGCACATTTAACTACATCAATAAATATATACCCATTTCCAAATATACTATTCTAAATATTTTTAATGTAATATTCCATATTCAAGACATAAAATAAATTATTATTAAATCTAAATCTGTTAAAACAATCGACACGAATATACTCACTACTATTTGAAGTTGACATTATACTACTATAAAATAATTGTAGATGTTAATTACCCCACCAAGTTGATATAGCATCTCTTAATTTTCCATAATAATTTAACATACTCATCACCTCATTCAACTAACATACAAATTTAGTTTTAAAAGTTATCCTTATCATAACTGTCGAAGTAACATAATACAATTAACGTGAGATTACAATGAAGTGACATTTTTGTAAGATTACACTTTAATATAGGAGTTTAGAAATGCAAAATATACAATCAGATATTTTAACACATCGTGGGTCCCACTTTGATTTAGGCGTAAAAACCGCCGAATGGATGCAACAAACGCCCATGCTTAAAAATAGAGAAAGCGAATGGAAAAAACGTATGCCTCGTTTTGATATCCATATCAAAGAGACTTACGATGTTTTTCAAACTTATGCACCTCAAATTTGGGAAGAGATAAAAGGGATGCAAGAAGTTTTAAATCTTCCTACTAACCAAATGATACTTAATTTTGGACATTATCGTTTTACCCCGTTAAAAAATAGCGGCTGTACTGTATTCTTAGGTGAAGATTATATGGTACGCAATTACGATTATCACCCTGCTACATATGACGGTCGTTATTTACTATTTCAACCAAATGATGGCGGGCTAGCGCAGATTGGCCCAACATCTCGTATAACTGGGAGAATGGATGGTATGAACGAGGCCGGTCTAGCTATGGGTTACAACTTTATGCATCGTAAACATCCTGGCGATGGCTTTGTTTGTTATATGATAGGCAGACTCATTTTACAGTATTGTAAAAATGTGTCAGAGGCAATTCAACTTTTAAAGGAAATACCACATAGAAGTTCTTTTAGTTATATTGTCATGGATAAGCAACTCGCGTCTGCTATTGTAGAAGTTACACCGCGTTCAATTGATGTGCGCTATGATTCTACTTGCACGAACCATTTCAAACTTTTAACGCATGAAAATAGAAATTACACAAAAGAATCCGAAGAACGTTTAAAACGACTGGTCAATCATAAACCAACAAACTTAAATAAAGCAGACGCTTTTCAACTATTTAATGATCCACAGTACCAAATATACAGTAAATTGTTCAGAAGCTGGTCTGGCACTATACATACAAGTATGTATGAACCACAATCTTTAACTGCACAGATTGGAATAGGTCAAAATAGCTTTCCTACGAAAATAGATTTTGCAAAATGGCTTAAAGGCGATACGTTGTCTACCTACACTATTGCAGGTCACCTAGACACCGATTTAACATTTGCAACTTACTAAGTATTCCATATAAAAATATCTCCCTCTAAAGTTTTCACTTTTTTAGTGTCTACTTTAGAGGGAGCATTTCAATCCCTAAGCCTCTTTAAATTATTAATCGATATTAATATCTCCGTCATTTGTATATAACTCTAGAATATTGTCTCCGTTTCCTACTCTATCGTTCACAAAACGACTATTATTGATATTTGTTGTACCATGAACAGGGTATAATTTTAATAATATATTATTAGGTGCTTGTTTATAACTAATATTAATATCACCCTTTTTCGTAGATGCTTTAAAATTTGAATTAACATCTATATCTGATAAATATATATTACTGTGATTGGCTAACAGTACAGATTTCTGAATTAACGAGTTTTCACTTAATATTCTTGCATTTTCAGTTTTAATATCAGCATTTATAACTTCACTGTCATCGAGCTTTATTTGTGAGTTTACACCTTTATATAATAATTTTTCAAATTTAGTTTTGTCTATATTTACTTTACCACCATTTTTATTATTTTTAGATATTTCAGCTGATTTTATATTTAAATTCTTAATGTTAATAGAATTATAACTACTTGACAACTTAAGTTTATTTAATTTTTCTTTAGGTAAGGTGATTATTAAATGATCGTCAAACTGTCTAAAGGGGTTGAAATTTAAACCGTAGTGGTTTTCTAACTCCTTAGTTTCTTTTACCTTTAAAGTATTATCCACTTCTTTTATGTCAATATTTCTTTTACCTTTATATTTTATCGAAGTTTGGCCACCTGATTTAATTAAGACTTTACAATTTTCAGTCAATACATCTAAATTTTTAATATCATTCGTATTCAACACCTTATTAACAGTGTTCAATTTTTCATTTTGCTTTTCAAAACCGAACCAGGCAATACTTCCTATTAGGAAACAAATGATAAACAGCCCTAGTCCGCCTATAAATAATCGCTTCATAGATCTGCACTTCCTTTAATTGTTCGGATATTCCATCTTAGGTATTTTAAAATCAAGCGATAAACAAGCTGGCTCAACTTAGCAATAATCACAAACAACACGATACCTAATCCTGTAAAAGAAAAAGCAAAAAAATAATTACTAATTGCAAGGCTCATCATATGATTTAGTAATCCGTGAATAATTAATAATATGGGGCTGATTGTTAAGAAAAAAGCAACAAGCAATAAACCAAACATAAATACAGCCAATACCACCATTGGTAACAAAATAATAACTAACGAAAGAATCCCCATACCAAGGGATGCCATAATAGCTTTGACAATATTTTTAGCATTTGGTCTATATTCTGCAGAAACGATTGCATTTTTTACCATAATCTCTTTACCGATTTGCTTTGGGGATTCTAACGCGCCAATAATTTGATACTCATTTTTACCGTCACTTTCTTGTTCAAAAAAATATTGTTCATACTCATACATGATCTTGTCTCGCTCATTACGAGGTAGATTATGTAATTCTTGTTCTAGAGCATTTAAAAAAGTGATTTTATCCAAGTTATCTACCACCATTCAATTCGTAAAATTGAACCAAATTCTATTGCAATTCAAAAAATAACATACCTAAATGGAATGTCATTTTTAAAGTTACTTCTTATTGATTTCAATTTTTTTATTTTATTATCTTTATGAATGAGAGATAATTTTATTTGATTATCTTTATCCACATAAATAGTAGCCTTAAATCCATTACGCAATTTTTTCTCAATAAAATTTTTACCCAGATAGTTTTTTACATTTTGTATACGATTGTTAATTGAGGTGTTGAAATTCGTATTGATGCTCTGATCACTTATTAAAGTCATTGATTTAACCGTATCATTACTTTTATCAACTTTATAAATCAAGTCTGGCTGTGATTTTGTATAATAAATTTGATATTTTTTTAACATCACATCATCATTTTTAATATAATTACGAATATCAATCTGAGAATTAACCTTATTTTGATTAATCGTTAAACATGATAAATTTGTAGTTTGTTCATTTTTTAAATAATTAATTAGCATCCAAACCATTGCGGCCATTAATAAAAAAATAATAAATACCAAAGTTTTACGTCGTTTCAAAGTAGCTTACACACTCCATTATACGTAAACAATATAGCATACTCAGATAGTATTTTCATTTAAAACATATGATGAAACTTATCATTTTTCTGAGTATTAAAAATTTTCTTTCACTAACAATTGTTGCTATAATAATACCTAATAAATTAAAGGGGGAAAAACAATGACAAGTTTAGAAACTTATTTCAAAAACAGTCAACCGCTTGATCAATACATTGAGGATATGACTGAAAACCAAGAAAATGTACTATCTATTTATAATTCATTCTCAATTCCTCAAGATGATGAACGTCTTGAAAAAATTAAATCACTACCTTATAGCAAGGTGCTTGTTATCACGGAAGATTGGTGTGGAGATGCCATGATGAATCTTCCTATTTTGAAACATATAAGTGAAGCACTTCATTTTGAAGTGAGAGTATTTCACCGTGATGAAAACACAGATTTAATAGATCAATACTTAACGAACGGTACAGCTAGATCCATTCCAATTTTTGTTTTTCTTAACGATGAATTTGAACAACAAACTGTTTGGGGACCTCGTTCTAGACACGCACAGAACTTTGTTGATGAAACACGCTCAAAGCTACCTGCAAAAGATGACCCAACGTTTGACGATAAAGCTGCAGAAACACATGCAATTATCTCCAATCGTTACAAAACAGATTCACAAATGTGGAAATATGTCTACGACTCAATTTTAGATAAATTGATTACTAAATAACTAAAGACGTATGGATTGCGCTAATATAACCGCAATTCATACGTCTTTTAAAAAAATTTTAATTTCGGTTATTTATATTAAATATCTTTCTTAGATGCATAGAACAAGTTGATGATAAATAAAATAACAATAGAAGCTGATGTTATAAACCATTGCCAATTAGAAAACGTATAATCCCCAGTAGTTGTTTTCGATGTTAAATAACTAAATGGGATATATTTTAATGCATCTTGAATATTGTCTCCAATTTTTGGAATCATTGGTAAAAATGGTTCCGCAAACGGCACAATTAATACTAAGAAAATACCCAAAGTAAAGATAAGCGCTGTTTTAGGTACGATTAGCGCAAATAAATATAATAATAAACCAAAGAATAGATGAAACATTAAGAAAAACCAAAGTAATTCAAAGATTTTTTCAGTTTTAACATTTTCACCGTCTACAATACCTTGAACAATTAAAATGAAAATCACAAGTATCGCTGTTATTAATATTGCTATTAATATAATAGAAATTACTTTTGCAATAACATAACCTACACGGCTCGATGTCTTATTCATATACAATTGTATTGTTCCTTGAGATATATCGCGTGTAATGGTTTTAATTACAAAAAGCAAGCCCATAATTGAAAAGAACCAACTACCTATCGCAAGTAATGTATTTCCATTCATTTCGTCAGATTGTTGAACAAATAGAATTGTAAATCCAATCATTGGCAAAATAGTCAATAGTAACGCTAAATAAGTCAATGGACTTTTAAAAATACTAATCAAGTCATATTTTACAAGTTGAATGCTATTCATTATTGGCCGCCTTTCTGATTTATATTAAAGTAAGTATCACGTAAAGAACTTTTACGTGTCTCAATATATTTAGGGAATATTGATTTACTAGCCAGTCCTTTGAGGATATTTCTATAATTTTTTTGTGCTTTCAATATAATTTCTCCACTCTCTTTTTGTGACTGTAAAACATCAAAATGTTCATTTAAGTAAGCTAACCCTTCATCAAAATCTTCTAATTCAAGATGTAACACTGTAGAATCAGTGGGTGCGCCTTCTTTCATATCTACATCTTGTACAAAGGTACCATCCCGTAAGAATACAGCTCTATCACAAATTAATTCGATGTCTTCAAGTTTATGACTAGAGATTAATATTTTCATATCTAGTTCTTGTACGAGTGATTGAATAGTTGTTAAAACATCTATAGAACCATCCGGATCCATACCATTTGTTGGTTCATCTAAGATCAAATATTTAGGCTTATTCATCAAAGAAACTGCAATTGCTAACTTTTGTTTCATACCCATTGAATATTTTTTTATTTTCTTTTTTATATAATTGCGCATTCCAAAAGCATCAATGATTTGGTCAGCGTACTTTTTATCGAAGCCTTTGCCTAACACATTAGCGAACAGTTTCAAATTATATAAGCCAGACTTATTATCGTATAATTTCGGATGTTCAATTAAGTAGCCTATATTTTCTTTATTACTTAATTGTACCTCTCCTTTGTAATTAACAATATTGCCATTCATGACCTTCATCAGTGTTGTTTTACCTACACCATTTTTTCCTATTAAACCTACAATTTGACTATGACCGAAGTCAAAATCAATATGGTCTAATACATTATTGCTACCATACGTTTTCGTAATTTCTTTTAATTGCATAGTACGCCTCCTTTAAAATTAAGTTAATTTTCTATATTGAATTATATAATTTATCACAAAAAATATAATGCTTAGAGCTAAAAAGCCATAGTTAAAGCTATCTTTAAAATACTTAAAATGTTCAAAATTATAATTGAATAATAAGGAATATCCAATAATCATTATCGCAATTAAAAACGGAATAAAAATCAGCATACCTAATATATAAGGAATGAAAGAAATATATTCTGACTTTTGTTCAGTGTATTTCTTAAACCCTATTGGGATTGCAAATAAATTAATTGCAATATATGAGAAAGGCAATGTGAAATTAATATTAATTGCATCCTTTGAAAAATCATTATTTGTTGCACCATATAAAGATAAAATACCGGCACCAATTAAAGTGAAAATAATTACTGTGAGATAGTTGGCATTAAGTAAAGACAGTTTAGAAACTGGCAAACTGGCAAAAAAATGATATGCATGTTTATGTCCTAATTTACTATTAAATCGAAAGACATGACCAGAATCTAACACTGAAATGGCTACTAAAATCATTCCAAGTGTAGAGTATAATACTTTAGCTAAATTGGTATGATAGTCCAACACAAGCTGCAATGGAGACGCAACGAGTAAAACGGTATAAATAGCAATTGTCCATTTACGCAACTTAAGATTTCGAATAAGTAAATTTTTCATCTTAGACCTCCCGTATTATTCGTTTTCATAACGATCGTACTCATTATTTCGGGTCCCTTTTTCGAGATAAACCATTAAATCTTCAATTGTAGGAGTAGTAATTGTAACAGAATTCCCGAATATTTCATAAAATACATTGGCTTGTGTGGTTAAAGCAGTATATCCTGTTTTATTTCTTTCAAAATAATATGTGAGTTGAACTAACTCTTCATCAATTTGTTGAGGATCACCTTTAACAATTTGAAATTGCTTTAAAATATTATCTAAAAAATCACCTAAAGCGATGTGGCCATCTTTAATGTAAACTAAGTAATCCGCGATTTTCTCTAAATCTGAAATGATATGTGTGGATATAAAAACGGTTTTTCTTTCGTCAATTAATTCTTTTTGTATTATATCTAAAACTTCATTTCTAATAATTGGGTCTAACCCAGAAGTTGGCTCATCAAATATAAATAATTCAGCTTGATGGCTAAACGCAATCGCTATAGATAATTTCATCTTCATACCAGTTGAAAAAGTTTTAATTTTTTTATTAAAAGATAAACCAAACTTTTCAATGTAATACTTAAAGATCTCATGGTCCCAACGGCTATAAAAAGGAGCAATATAATTTTCAATTTTTTTAATTGTCCATTTATCATTAAGATATAATTCTGAATAAACAAAACCAATTTTATCTTTAATAGCTACAGCATTATTTTTCATTTTTTGATTAAAAATGAATATATCACCATCATGAGGTTCAATTAAATCCATAATCAACCTAATGATAGTTGTTTTTCCTGCGCCATTAGCACCAATAAATCCCGTTACAAAACCTTGAGGTACACGAAAAGTAATATCGTTCAATTGAAATGCTTTATGTTGATAATGAACATTTTTCAATTCTATAACATTCATTCTTCGTCCTCCTCATAGATTAAAGTAAGGATCTCTTGTAATTCAGACAATGACATCCCTATTGTCTTAGCTTCTTTACTCATCGATTTAGCTAAAGACTCTATGACTATAAACTGTTTTTCTTTTAATATTGAACTATCTTGTTCTTTTACAAATGTACCTTTACCTCTAATAGTAAAAACAAAACCATCCTTTTCCAAATCTTCATAAGCACGTTTTGTGGTAATCACACTCACACTTAAATCTAATGCTAACTCTCTCATGGATGGTAAATGTTCTCCAGGAACAACGTAGCCTTTTAAAATATTTTCTTTTATTTGTTGTTTAATTTGCTCATAAATCGGTCTTTCACTACTATTTTTCAAAAGTATTTTCATTAACGTCCTCCCCCATAACTGTATATATACAATATATACAATATACACACAGTTGTAAAGAAAAATTTGTAATAAAATTAAAAACGAAATAAAAGCTATAAATAAATGTATTTACTATGCGATACACTCATTTATAGCTTTTTAAAATTATTTCTTTTTATTATGTTGATTATTCCTTTTTCGTCTATCATTACTTCTATTTATAAATGCACAAACCATAAACATAATCGCGGCAATTAGTAATTTAATTCCAGAATTTTCATGACCTGTAGCTTGTAAATAGTAGCCAACAATAAATAATATGATAGCAATAATCACAAATATTTTTGTTAAATGTTTCACTATACTCACCCCAAATAACTACATTGTACCAAAGTTTTCTTTTAATTTCTAAAAGCATTACATTAGTATAATGCGTATTTACCATTTTCTAGTTACTAATTTCTATTACGCGCAATAAAATATATTGTTTGCAGTTTCTACTTTACGATGATAAAATATATATTGCATCCACGGATTATACTACACAACCCCAAGTCTGGTACCGCAGACTTGGGGTTTTTGTGTAAGGCCACCTATTTGTTTTTCCATTTGTCTTCTAACCAAACTCGAAATACAACAAGCAAGCCACCTGTTAATAACGTAACTATGATTTCTTGCCACCACGTAACCATACTACACCCCCCACAGAAAAAAGTACCATGTAGGAATTTGATGGCCTATTTATATTCTAACATAAAATAGAACGTGTGTTCGTATAAATAACTATAATTTTACAATTTTCTTATAAAACACGTGCAACACTTTAATTTTAACCTATTTCAAGATAATATAGATATATCATTTAAAAAAGTAAAGAGAGGTTGACCAACTATGAATCCTTTAGCTTTAGATTTAAACGAGCAATTATCTAAATCCAGCCCAGAAATTGCTGACATGCTTTCTGATCTTGGAAAGTTAATGTATTATCCAAAAGGTATTTTATCACAATCAGCTGAAGCAAAAGCTACTAAGTATAATGCTACAATCGGTATGGCAACATATAAAGATAGTAAAATGTATGCTGAAACATTAAACGATATGTTCAATCATTTAGAACCAGATGAAATTTTCCCCTATGCTCCACCTCAAGGTTTAGAGACGCTGCGCGACTTGTGGCAACAAAAAATGTTGAAAGAAAACCCTGATTTAAATTCTAATGACATGTCTAGACCTATCGTTACCAATGCATTGACACATGGTTTATCCCTAGTTGGAGATATGTTCGTTGATAGCGGCGATACGATTTTATTACCATCACATAATTGGGGTAATTATAAACTTGTATATAGTACAAGACACAGCGCTGAAATTGAAACGTATGACATCTTTGATGAGAATGGCCATTTTACTACTGAACAACTTGTTCATACATTAGAACAATACAATAAAGAAAAAGTTGTTTTAATTTTAAATTATCCAAATAACCCAACTGGTTACACACCTACAAAAGATGAGGCAACCATCATAGTTGATGCAATTAAATCACTTGCTGAACGTGGGACAAACGTAATTGCGTTAGTAGATGACGCATACTATGGTTTATTTTATGAAGATGTTTACACACAATCTCTATTTACTGCATTAACGAATTTACATTTATCAAACTTATTACCAATCCGTTTGGATGGCGCTACTAAAGAATTTTTTGCATGGGGCTTAAGAGTAGGATTTATCAGCTTTGGCGTTGAAGACGATACTACCAAACAAGTTTTAGAAGCCAAAGTAAAAGGATTGATAAGAAGCAATATTTCGAGCGGCCCAATGCCATCACAAAGCGCTGTTAAATATGTTCTTGAAAATCATGATGAATTTGATAAAGAGATTCAAAATAATATTAATACGCTAAACGATAGATACCGTGTTACAAAATCTGTTGTTTATGATGAAAAATATGCAGCATACTGGCAACCATATGATTTTAACTCTGGTTATTTTATGGCGCTCCAAGTTAAAGCCGTTAACCCAGAACAATTACGTAAACATTTAATTGAAAAATATTCAATCGGCATCATCGCATTAAATGATTCTGACATTAGAATTGCTTTCAGTTGTGTTGAAAAAAATGATATACCTCATGTTTTTGATTCCATTGCAAAAGGCATTGAAGATCTACAAAATGCTTAACAATAAAAAAGAGATGAAATTGCTAAAAAGCAATTTCATCTCTTTTTTATTGTTGTTGTTTCAAGACACGTGACATTTCTTCAATTTTACCGGCATGTAACGGGATATGAATCGCGTTTAGTACTAATAATTCATCTAATGTACTACAACCTGCAATCGTTTCAGTCAACTCAGCTTCTAATTCTTCATCTGTAAGTTTTCTAGAACGTTCAGGCAATGTTTGTAACGTATCTAATATCTCATTAATATCTGGTATTGTTTCGTCTTCCCAGTTTTCCGGTGAAGAACCATAACCAAACAGTTTTGTATATTTCTCTATATCCACTGTATTTTTATCATATAAAGATAAAGCTGTTTCGAATATAGTTAATACATGACCATATTGCCAATGTATCGTGTTTGGAAATAAATCAATTTTATCATCTAACACTTGATCATTATTCCAATTTTCATAATTTGAAATAAGATAATTAATGCCCATATCAATCACATCGTATACTGATTTTTTTGTCATAATTAAACTCCCTCCACAATTAGATATATCATACGTACAAGACACTCCTTTAACGTTTCAAGAGTTATCTAAAATGTACACTCACTCTCTACCCTTTTATTTATTAATTATTCATTTCATCTAAATTTATAATTAAATTTCAAATAATTTTAATTTCCTAAATCGTCCTGTTTCTACACATTTCTCACCATTACTACTGATAAAATTATCATATGGATAGCCAGTGTATGATTTATTTCATGTTCTTATTTATTAAAGCATGTTTCAGGATTAAAATTAAAAAACGTTTCTCAAAAGTTTGATAATCTAATGAGAAACGTCAATAAAGCATTATTTTAAAATTTTTACGTAAAATGATGTCATGTCAACAACCTAAATATTGATATAACAGCCTTGAATGGTTATTTTACATCATACCTGGCATACCACCCATGCCTGGTTGTGGGTCATTACCGCTTTCTTCTGGGATATTAGCTACAACTGCTTCAGTAGTTAAGAACATTGCTGCAACACTTGCTGCATGTTGAAGCGATGAACGTGTCACTTTTGTTGGGTCCACAATTCCAGCTTCTAGCATATTAACCCATTCGTTAGTTGCCGCATTAAAACCGACACCTACTTCTGAATTTTTAAGTCTTTCAACTATAATTGAACCTTCTAGACCAGCGTTTATTGCTATTTGACGAACTGGTGCTTCTAAAGCTTTCAGGACAATATTCACTCCTGTAGCTACATCGCCATCAGCTTCAATTTTAGATACTTTATCATAAATATTCATAAATGCTGTGCCACCGCCTGCTACGATACCTTCTTCCACAGCAGCTCTAGTAGAGTTTAAAGCATCTTCAATACGTAATTTGCGTTCTTTTAATTCAGTTTCACTTGCTGCGCCCACTTTAATTACTGCAACGCCACCTGCTAATTTAGCTAAACGTTCTTGTAATTTTTCTCTATCAAAATCTGAATCAGTTTCTTCAATTTGAGCTTTGATTTGGCTTACTCTTGCATCTATATTATTTTGATCGCCATCACCATCGACGATTGTAGTATTGTCTTTAGTAACTTCAGCTTTATTTGATGTACCTAACATATCAAGTGATGCATCTTTTAACTCTAAACCTAAATCATCTGTAATAACTTGCGCACCTGTTAAGATTGCTAAATCTTCTAACATTGCTTTACGACGATCACCAAATCCGGGTGCTTTTACAGCTACTGCAGTAAACGTGCCGCGCATACGGTTTAAAACAATGTTTGTTAATGCGTCGCCCTCTACATCATCAGCTACAATTAAAATTGGACGATTAGATTGAACTACTTGTTCTAATAGCGGTAAGATATCTTGGAATGATGAAATCTTTTTATCTGTAATTAAAATGTATGGTCTTTCTAGCTCAGCAACCATTTTATCGGAATCAGTTACCATATATGGTGATTGATAACCTCTATCGAATTGCATACCTTCAACCACTTCTAGTTCTGTGTTAAAACCACTTGATTCTTCAATAGTAATAACGCCATCATTGCCAACTTTTTCCATTGCTTCAGAAATATATTTACCGATTTCTTCATCTGCTGCCGAAATAGAACCAACTTGTGCAATTTCATTTTTATTATCCACATTTTGTGAAATTTCATGTAATGCTTCAATTGCAACGTCAACAGCTTTATCAATGCCTTGGCGTAAACCAACTGGGTTAGCACCACTTGTTACGTTTTTCAAACCTTCTTGAATCATTGCTTGTGCTAATACAGTTGCAGTAGTAGTACCATCGCCAGCAATCTCATTTGTCTTATTAGCTACTTCTTGTACTAATTTCGCACCCATATTTTCATATGGATCTTCTAATTCAATCTCTTTAGCGATTGTTACCCCATCATTTGTAATTAATGGTGATGTATATTCTTTATCTAATACAACGTTACGTCCTTTTGGTCCAATTGTAACTTTGACAGCATTTGCTAATTTGTCTACACCTCTAAGCATAGATTGACGTGCATCTTCAGAGAATTTTAAATCTTTAGCCATATTTCTCGTACCTCCATGTTGTTAGTATTTTATAAAGTTAATTTTTTATTTTCTATTCAATAATTGCTAAAATATCGTCTTCATTAAGGATTAAATAAGTTTCGTCTCCACGTTTAACTTCAGTACCGGCAAATTGTTGAAATACAACGTTATCGCCTTCGTTTACTTCAGGAGCAACTCGAGAACCATCTTTTAAAATACGCCCTGCACCTACTGCAATTATCGTACCTTCGTTTGACTTCTCTTTAGCGCTATCTGTTAATACGATACCACTTTTTGTTGTTTGCTCTTGTTCTATTTTTTGAATAATTACTCGGTTACCTAATGGTTTTAACATTGATTGTTCCTCCTTAGAATTAAAAATCTTTAGCACTTAGTTAATCAGAGTGCTAATCTACTTTCTATAATAATCAAAGTTGGTCAATATTTCAAGTTAAAACCATCACTGTTTATTTTGTATGAAAAACTAATTTGCGCTAAAATAGAGTATAAACTATTTTTGGAGGTTCATTATGTCTCGTTTGTGGGTATCCATATTGACATTAATTATTTATGGCCTTGCACAATATGGTGTTTTATTTTTTCATATGGCAGGCTTTTTTAACAATCTAAGTGGTAAATCATTAGCATTTGCTAATATTTATACACAAGTAACTTTATTTATTATTGCAGCATTTATCATCATTATTATCAACAACTTTATTTCTAATCCTACACAGCTTGAACAACAGCATAAGGAAAAGAAACGTTATGCAATTTTATGGTCATTAATTGGATATGTATGTGTTATGTTTTATCAAATTATTGCCGGCATTATCAATATGTATGTTCTAGGTGGCCCTAAATCAAGCCCTAACACTGAACAATTAATGAAAGTAGCCCAAGAAATACCTGTCTTTATTATTTTAATCTCAGTAGTAGGGCCTATTCTTGAAGAATATGTATTTAGAAAAGTTATATTCGGTGAATTGTATAACCTTATGAAGGGTAGTAAAGCGTTACGATTCATTGTAGCTTCAATCGTAAGTTCTATTATTTTTAGTGCTGCGCATGGCGACCCTGCTTTCTTTATAATTTACTTTGGCATGGGAATGATTTTTTCAGGTTTATATGCTTTTACAAAACGTATATGGGTGCCAATTGTTGTACATATGATGCAAAACGGTTTTGTAGTTATCATTCAAGTTTTAGTAGGGCCAGAAAAAATAAAAGAATTACAAGAAACAGCTTCATTTATCTTTAATTTAATTATTTAGATTATTGGAGTGACAAAATATATTAAGAAAAGAGCCTGAGACAACGATTGTCTCAGGCTCTTTATTGATATCAAAAGCATGTGGTTAAACCAAAAACATCATTGTTTCAATTTTGATATCCACGCTTAGGAAGGATAACGAAACTTTTTCTAGATTAGGTTTTTCTTTCATCTCTTTTTTTATGTCAATTCAATTAATGACTGTATTTATTTTATTTTGCTGTTTTTACGATGAACAAAATATCCAACCAGTACACCTACAAAAATTACAATAATCGCTGTGATTAAAGCAAATAAAGTGCGTTCAAATTTGATATCAATGGTATTTTGGGCATCTCTTTTTGTAGTCTCGGTTATTTCTTCATCACTACTTGAGTGATACTCATATTTGCCTGAAGCATTTTTGGTTTTTGGATTTTTCAAATCTGGCATTGAACCAATTTCTCCAGTAATCAATGCTAATACTTGATTATCTAAATTTTGATAATAATCTTGTGATTTTAACGGGTTAAAATACTGGAACTTAAAATAATTTGTGCCTTTTTGTAACTCGTTTAAAAAACTATTATCATCAAATTTGTGTGGTCTAAGCATTGATAAAATTTCTTTGTTCGAAACATCATCTTGATTATCGTTTAATTGTTTTGCTTGATTCACAACAAAAGGATTATATTTGAAAGATCCAGTAGACATTTGGCTAAATCTGTTTAAAATTTGATGTTCATTATTTATATTTGAGGATGCTTGTTTTGTACTTTCATTAGCTGGTAAATTACCATAGTTTAATTCGCTATGTTGGTTATTCGAATGAGACCTTTGTGTAATGTTGTTTTGCTGACCATTAGACTTTTCATTTTCAACTGATCTTTGCACATTAGGTCGTGATGGGTTTGAAGGCCTATTTGGTTGTATTCGTTGATAATTATCACCGATATCGCCCTTATCATCTTCATTATTAGGCTTCGAAGGGTTATTAAGATTATTGGAGTTAGACGACTGACCTGAGGAAGTTGAATTACCTGCCCCTTCGTTTGTATTACCTACGCCATTTGGATTTGTTGTGCCCTCGCCATTCGAGTTGTCTGGGTTGGTTGGCGTGCCTCCACCACCATTATTTGGTTGTTCCGAATTGTTTGAATCATCTGCACCTTCATTGGTGTCGCCAGATTCATTCGGATTTGAGGTGTTTCCATCATTAGGTTTATCTGGATTTGTTGGCGTACCTCCACCACCATTATTTGGTTGTTCCGAATTGTTTGAATCATCTGTGCCTTCATTGGTGTCGCCAGGTTCATTCGGATTTGAGGTGTTTCCATCATTCGGTTTATCTGGATTTGTTGGTGTATCTCCGCCACCATTATTTGGTTGTTCCGAATTGTTTGAATCATCTGCGCCTTCATTGATGTCGCCAGGTTCATTCGGATTTGAGGTGTTTCCATCATTCGGTTTATCTGGATTTGTTGGTGTATCTCCGCCACCATTATTTGGTTGTTCCGAATTATTTGAATCATCTGCGCCTTCATTGGTGTCGCCAGGTTCATCCGGATTTGAGGTGTTTCCATCATTCGGTTTATCTGGATTTGTTGGCGTACCTCCACCACCATTATTTGGTTGTTCCGAATTGTTTGAATCATCTGTGCCTTGATTTGTGTCATCAGATTCATCCGAATTTGAGCTATTATTGTCATTTGAATTATTTGAATCGCTCGGCATACCTCCGCCGTCATTACTTGGTTGATCCGAATTTGTATCGTCACTTATATCTGAGTTTGAAGTACTATCATCGTTTGTATTATCTGAATTGATCGGTATATGTTCATCATTTGATTCATCTGGATTATTGGATGTGCTTTCGCCATTATCGTTTGGTTGATTCGAATTTGTTGAATCATTTGTGCCTTCATTTGTACCATCATTTACATCTTGATTTGGTATATCCGTTGAAGCATTATTTGTATTAGCAGTTGCTTCATCAACATTCGAATTTGTATTTTCTGTATTATAGTTTGTTGCATAAAGGTCAGAAACTGAAGGCATAAACTTTGAATTTACCGCCTTATTTTTATCGCTAATATCTTTGGCTAAATTCATTGATAAATTGTTATTTTTGTTAGTATCTTTATTTTCTTCTTCGGCTAGAATAGGTTTAGACATTAAAGTAGCTCCTACAGCAAAAGCGAAGCCAGAAACTAACAGTTTATTTGTTTTATACCTTTTCATTCTCTCACCTCCGATTATTCATTTTACATTCAGTTTTATTATATTAGAAAGCATACTTTTTTTCATTAGTTAGATGCTTTTTGAAAGGAAAAAGTAATAAATCTGAAATTTTTTGTAAAAACCCTATTTACAAACTCTGATATAATATTTATACTAGGTATATAATTTGAATTATTAAAGGAGCTATCATAATGGGAATTTTCACTAAAAAATCAAAAGATTTAGATGCATTGCAAAATGCTATAGAAACTAGACGCACAGTATATAGTTTAGATAAAGAAATTTCAATTTCTGATAAAGAAGTTGAAAATATAATTGAACACGCTATTAAACATGTACCATCTTCATTTAACTCACAATCAACACGCGTTGTATTATTATTGAATAATAATCATGATAAATTTTGGGAAATCGCAAAAGAAGAACTTAAAAATGTAATGGGCCCTGACCGTGATTTCCAACCTACTGCAGACAAAATTGACAATTTCAAACATTCACATGGCACTATTTTATTCTTTGAAGATGAAGAAGTAATCGAAGGTTTACAAAATCAAATGCCAAACTACGCAGAAAATTTTGCGGTTTGGTCTAATCAAACAAATGCTATGCACCAATTCGCAATTTGGACAGCATTAAGTACTGAGGGCATTGGTGCTTCTCTCCAACATTACAACCCTCTTGTAGATGTAGCCGTTGCTGAAGCATTTGATATTCCAAAAACTTGGAAACTTGTGGGACAAATGCCTTTCGGTAATGTCCGTGAAGAAGCTGGCGAAAAAGAATTTAATGATGTAAGCAAACGTTTCCTTATTAGAAAATAATTAAACTCATATGCTAGTTAATAGAATTAAATTTTTATAATTTTTATAACTGACGGTAAGTTGTTAAACTTCCCTGTCAGTTTTTTTATTAAACAAATTTTGAATTTTCTAAAAATATTTAGTATATTAACTTTAATACTAAATTAAGGGGCGATAGAGATGAATATAGAAGTCTTTCAATTTAAAATTGAACCATCTAATGTTTCATTAAATGAAGAAACAATTAAAAATTGGTTTTCTAAATATGTGACATCAGAAACAGATGTTGTCGTATTACCAGAAATGTGGAATAACGGTTATGCCCTACCTCAATTAAATAAGCTTGCTGATCAACAATTATCACGAAGCTTTGAATTTATATCAAAATTAGCGATACAATATCATGTTGATATCGTTGCGGGTTCTGTATCAAACAGTATGAAAGAAGATATTTATAATACTGCCTTTGCAGTATCTAAACACGGTTATCTCATTAATAGTTACGATAAAGTACACCTTGTTCCTATGTTAGATGAACCACTCTATATGAGTGCAGGTAATGCTGTTCCTGAACCCTTTTCACTTTCGAATGGAGTAAAAATTGCACAAATCATTTGCTATGATTTACGTTTTCCTGAATTACTACGTTATCCAGCACGTAAAGGCGCAGAAATAGCAATTTATGTAGCACAGTGGCCAAGTGTTAGATTAGATCATTGGGTTGCGCTGTTGAAAGCACGAGCAATTGAAAATGATATGTTCGTTATCGGTTGCAATAGTTGTGGTGATGATGGTAAAACCGAGTATGCGGGCAATTCTATTATTATTAATCCTAATGGCGAAGTGATAGACCAACTCAACGATAAAGAAGGACAACTAAGTTGTTCTTTAGATTTAAATGAAGTATCTAAACAACGTGAATCAATACCAGTTTTTAAAAATTTGAGACCTCATCTTTATAAATGAATATAAAAAACCGTGAGCTTGGGAGGGACTCACGGTTTTGTAACTTATTATTAAGGGAATGTTTTATACAGTTATTTCTCTATCTATTTTTGGGGATGTTATTAATTATGAAAAAAATTAGTGAATTTATCGATTAAAATGATAAATTGAATGATGTTTACGATAGCTTACATGTTTAATTTTAATTTGTCTCTGTTATAGACAATGTTAAAATTGAATTGGATTTGAGACTGGGAAAGGTCTACAAATACAAATAAGGGATTTGCTTAAAGAATTAAGCGAGTTGTGTACTTATTTAGTACTATTTTACGAAATCACTAGCTATTGCTGAAAAGGTTCTTGTCACTACATCAGCCTCCTCTTGTCCGTATTCAAAGAACTGAAAACGATAACTAAACTTGTAACTTCAATAACTATACGAAGAAAGCACAGTTACAATTTTTAGTTGTATTAATTAGACTCCTGCTCATAAGTCTAATCAATATAGTCATTTAAACGATTCAGTTAAAATGACTCAAGCAATGTTATCACTTCTTTGTGATACAATTATATTTAACCATATATCTGTTTAATTGCGTGAGATATTCCCTAACTCGTAATATTTCATACTTATTCGTTAAGAATTGTATGTTAAAATAAAGAAGATAAGAATTTCAAACAGTTAGGAATTCAAAATATACACTTAAGCAATGAGACGCCTAAAATATAATTAAAATTGTATAATACGAGTGAGGAGAGAAAAGCCATGTTAAAGGTAATTGACAACAAAATCGAAAACTTAGCACGAAGCTTACAAAAACGCAACAACTTAGATCATATAGAATATTTAAAAATGCGTTTAGGCATGCAAGTTTTTGTAAACAATTTTTTTAAAACGGTTGTAATTTATGGCGTTTCTATCCTTTGTCATCTATTTTTATACACACTAACTGTCCACTTATCATTTTTTATAATTAGGCATTTTGCGCACGGCGCGCATGCTAGAAATTCTTTAACTTGTTATTTAGAAAGTCTGATTTATTTTATTTTACTACCTTGGTTAATCGGGTATATACAAATATCATCTTTGGTAATGTACCCCTTAGCTGTTATAGGTTTAGTTATAATTATAATATACGCACCATCTATTACTAAAAAGCAACCTATTCCAGAACGGCTAAGAAAAGGTAAGAAGATGAAGGCAACAAGTGTAACGTTACTGTTGTTGGTAATTTCAATCTTTTTAAATGAGCCTTATCAACAACTAATGTTACTTGGAATTATTATTATATCTATCTTGCAACTCCCAATATTTTTTCCTAAGGAGGATGATTAATTATGAATATTTTTGGATCAATTTTAACAATTTTCGCGAAGTTTTTTGCTTTTATAGGTGCTATTTCAACTGTCAACCCTTGTGGTGGCTACGTAGATGAACCTGAAGTACCTAAAGAATTAACAAACCTATACGAATAATAGTTGGTTAGAAAGTGTGTATAATATGTCAGCGTTAATTTCAGTATTTTTATCATTATTGCAAGTAATTATTTTATTTTACAATTTGAAACTTTTTAATGGCATAAATTATACTAAAAGGGATTATATTTCAATTATTGGGATAATAATCCCTTCTACTGTTTTATTCGTATTTGTGAATACACAAGCAGTAGTATTTCTTTTTGTTTGTAGTTTAGTATTTATGTATTTTAAAAAGAAATTTATGGGTATAGTTTCTGTCTTAATTTGCTTTTTCATTTTATATATGGCTAATTTTACAAGTTTATGGTTAAGTACTTTGCTTGTAGATTTGGTGTCAATTGATAATGCTTTCACTATATTTTTTGTAATCATATTTACAATTGCTTCAATCATTTATACGTACATTGCTAAATTTTTTATTAAACGCTTATCTTTTTCAGATTTATCGTTAAACAAAATATATTTAACGTTAGTTAGTTTATTTTTATTAACGATTTTAGGGTTAATGTATTTTTATTTACCACAACAAGATGTAACTTTTGGTGATGCTAAATTTATTTCAATTATGTATGCAGTCGTAATTGTTACTACTGCGATTTTAATTGTTACCATTTCTTTTAGTATTATTCGCCAAATCCAGTATAAGCGTAATATGCAAGAAATTGAAAATTATTATAAATATACGTTGCAAATCGAAGAAATTAATAATGAAATGCGTAAATTTCGACATGATTATGTTAATATACTTTCAACTTTATCTGATTTTATAAGAGAAGATGATATGGAAGGCCTACGTAAATATTTCAATGAAGAAATTATGCCGATGCAAGATAATATGCAAATGAAGTCACTCAAAATTAATGGTATTGAAAATTTAAAAGTTCGTGAAATTAAAGGTTTATTAACTACTAAAATTTTACAAGCACAAGAAAAAAACATTAGACTAAGCATTGAGGTGCCTGAACCAATTGAAAAAATTGATATGCCAATTATCAATTTAAGTAGAGTGATTGGTATATTACTAGATAACGCGATTGAGGCATCAGAAAAAATTGAAGAAGATCCTTTAATTCGTATTGCTTTTATTAAAAATGAAGACGCATCTGTGACATTTATTGTTATGAATAAATGTAAGCCAGATATGCCTAGGGTACATACATTATTCCAAGAAAATTATTCTACAAAAGGTAAAAACCGAGGATTAGGTTTATCTAACCTAAAAGAAATAACCGATGCAACTTCCAATGTTTTATTAGACACGACCATTGATAATAACTATTTTATTCAAAAAGTAGAAATATTAAATTCAGATTCATAAGGATGTGTATATATGAAAATATTCATTTGTGAAGATGATGAGAGACAACGTGAAAATTTGGTTTCTATTATCAATAATTACATCATGATAGAAGAAAAACCGATGGAAATTGAAGTAGCAACCTCTGATCCTTATGAGGTATTGGAACATGCAAAGGAACTTAAAGATATCGGTTGTTACTTTCTAGACATACAATTAGAAGCTGATATTAATGGTATTAAATTAGCGAGCGAAATCCGAAAATATGATCCAGTCAGTAATATCATTTTCGTCACTAGTCATAGTGAACTGACCTATCTGACATTTGTTTATAAAGTTGCGGCTATGGATTTTATTTTCAAGGATGATCCTGATGAATTGAAATCAAGAGTTATTGATTGTCTTGAAACTTCTGAAACACGATTGAAATTACTTTCTAAAGAAAGTACTGTAGAAACAATTGAATTAAAACGTGGAAGCAATTCTGTTTATGTACAATACGATGATGTAATGTTCTTTGAGTCTTCCTCTAATTCTCATCGTTTAATTGCCCATTTAGATAATAGACAAATTGAATTCTATGGTAACTTGAAAGCAATCGACAATTTAGATGAACGCTTTTTCAGATGCCATAATAGTTTCGTTATTAACAGGCACAATATTGAATCTATTGATTCTAAATCACGTATTGTTTACTTTAAAAATAACGAACACTGTTACGCTTCCGTACGTAATGTAAAAAAAATTTAATACATACTAAACTTAGCTATGAAAAATCAATGACGATTGATTTTTCATAGCTATTTTTTTATAGTTGTAGAGATTGAGACACAAAATGGTATGCTTTCTTTAAAGAGAGCATATCAAAATGAATTGTTTTAACCTTAATGTTTACTATATTGGTAATAGCTTATTGAATTAAATATATACTCATTTCGTTCTAAGCCTTTGTTTTTAACCTTTTAATGCTTGTTCTACCTCATCCAAAGTGGGGATACTACCGATTGCACCGTATTTGGTCGTAACTTTTGCAGCTACTATATTACTAAATTGCAGCATTGTTTCGCCTTCAATTTTCAAAGCTTCTATAGGGTTATTGATTTGAGATACTGATAATCTATTAATTAATGCACCTATAAATGCATCACCAGCACCTGTTGTATCTACTGCTTGTACTTTATATCCTAAATGACTAATGACTGTGCCATCTTTTAAATGAATTTCAGCACCATCTCTACCTTTAGTATAAATGACCGCTTCAACAGTGCCTTGGAACAGCCATGCGACCGCTTTTTGTTCATCTTCAAATCCTGTTACAAATGTTAATTCTTCGTCAGAAATTTTCACAATATGTGTTAATGGTAGAAACTCATGAATGGCTGCTCTACAAGCCGCTTCACTGTCCCATAATGGTAAACGTACATTAGGATCAAAAATAATAGTACCATTTACTGATTTAACCTTATCTATTAATGCTTTATGCGCTTGTTTCATTGGGCTGTCTACCAAATCTACTGAACAAAAATGTAGCATATCATTTTCCGATACTGTGATATGTGCTATATTGTTAGCATCATACAACATATCTGCAGATGGTTTGCGATAAAATGAAAAATCTCGTTCACCGTCCTTAGTTAAACTTACAAATGCTAATGCAGTGTTTGCTTCATTTGTACGCTGAATATAATCAGTTTTGACACCAATCTCTTCTATTGTCTCAACAATTAAATCTCCGAATGCATCGGTACCTAATTGCGTTATCATTTCAGCTTGTCCGCCCAATTTTGTCGTCGTACAAGCAACATTGCAAGGAGCGCCCCCTACCTGCCTTGTAAACCCTTCAACGTCTTTTAATTTTGAGTCCTTCTGGTCAGGGATAAAATCTATTAGTGCTTCTCCTATTGCAAGTAAACGTTTCATTTATTTATCATCCTTTAAATCATATTTTGTAAAATTAAGAAATACTTGTCCAGATTCCGTAGAAGCTTTTATACCTATGGCTTCATCATCCGTAAAAATTCTTGAAGTCATCACACGCTCACCATCATTACAGAATAGTTCAATACTTGAAGTATCAACAAATAATTGCAATTGAGATAAAGGCTTATCTAAATAGGTACTTCGTGTTTTTCCATCAACTGGTTCTGGCAATGTACCACTTTCACTGCGATCCAATGTGATTTTTCTTGTTTTCGTATTATAAGTGATGAGTGTCGATTGTAATTTAGATGCTCTGATTTCAAAATAGATCTCAGTAGCTTCATTTTCTAAAATATCAATGATTAACTCAAATTGTTTACCTTCATATGGATACAAAAAACGTGTAAATTTATTTGCATAACCTAGCGCTGTTTCCTTATTAGATCTCAATTGTTGAAGCGCCTTAATTGGACGTTGTTTTAAATCGCCTTGCTCAATGGACAAAATACGTGGGATTGTTAAACAATGTGCCCAATCATCAGAGTCAGAAGGATAATTTATTTCTGGCAAACCCATCCACCCTATTAGTATTCTGTTTCCAGAAGCATCTGTAAAAGTTTGTGGTGCATAAAAGTCAAAACCATGATCTAATTCATGAAAATCTCCATGATTCATGTCTAAATTTTCGATATCGTATTGGCCCATGATATAACCAGATTGATATATATTTCTAAATTTCTCTCCTTCTGGTTCAACACCTTGTGGACAGAATAATAATAAATCAAAGCCATCTAAATTAAAATAGTCTGGACATTCCCACATATATCCAAAGGCATCTAGTTTGGTTTGAATTTCACCTTGAAACGTCCAATTAACAATATCTTTGGATTGATATTGGAGTATTCGGCCGAACCCTTCCTCATTTTGAGCAGCAATAAAGGCATAATAAATCCCATCTTTAACATACACTTTTGGGTCTCTAAAATGCTGTGTATAACCTGACGGGGGCCCCGATATCACAGCTTTAGGAAATTTATGTACTTCACCGTTTTTATGCACTTTAGCTATATGTTGTGTTGATTTTCGATTCCAGTCTTCATCTCTGTGATTGCCAGTATACATATAATATAAGTTATCTTGATAAACAAACGCACTGCCACTATACACTCCGTGACTATCATCTTTTGTATCTGGTTTTAATGAAATACCTTTATCGGCAAAATTGATTAAATCTTTACTTATATATGTATACCAATATTTCAAACCATGAACAGGTCCTAAAGGGAACCATTGATGAGAAATATAATAGTCTCCGTTAAAATAAATAAGTCCATTAGGATCGTTTAATAGTCCTGTTTTCGGTTGTATATGAAATAATTGTCTATATTTGGATTGATTAACACGTTCTGTTAATTCATTTATTGTATCTTGATCCATATCTTCATAACGTTGATAACGTTCATCTCTTGTCCATTCACGCACTGTTTTTCCTCCTATTGCAAATTCTTCCGGATTTTGGTACCGGTTCCACTTAATATAATTTATCATACCATCGATTGTTTATATTTTAAATGACAGACTGACATCAATTAATATTTTAGACTCTGCTGGAACGTGTTGAATCAGTTTCTCTAACTGGTTCATAGCTACTTCACCAGCTTCTTCAAAGTGATATAGCACAGTTTGGATTGATGGGGAGACAATTTCAGTAACTGGATCGCCACCAAATCCAACAACCATTGGATTAAACATTTGATTTGATTGTTCTGAAATCACTTTATGCACTGCTAATGCAATAGAATCTGTCGCGCCTATAACTACTTCTAAGTCTGGCGATGCATTAAGTGTTTTCTTTACATCTGGCATTGCTTCTTTAAAATTGAATGAGGTTAATGTCATTTGAGGCATTACACCATTTACTTTCAAACCATCTATAAGCCCTTCTTTCCTCTGTATGCCAACTGCCTCATCGCTTTCTGTAACGCCAAAAAACTGAACACACGTAAAACCCTTTTCTCCAATATATTTTCCTACTAAATAACCAGCTCGATAATCGTCATGAATAACACAATTCAAATCAGTATGTGCTTGCCCAACGATGATGACTGGTACATCTATTTTATTAATCACTTCTAAATGTCGGTCAGTGATTTCTGTAGCCATAAAAATGATGCCATCTACTTTGCTTCTATTAAAGGTTTCTAACGCGTCTATTTCTTTTTCAATATCTAAATTTGTGTAATTAAGTAATAATCTATAATTTAAATTATCACAAATTGTTTTAACACCCTGAATAGTTTCATCAACAGCAAAAGAGTTCATACGTGGGATAATCGCACCTACCATATTCGTCCTTCTTGCTCTTAAACTTTGTGCAAATTGATTGGGTTGGTAGTTATTTTCACTGATAATTTTATCTAATTTTTGTTTTGTTTTATTACTGACTGAACCATTATTTAGATACCTAGAAACTGTACTTTTAGATACACCAGCAATTTTTGCAATGTCTTCAATGTTTTTCATAAATTTTCACTCTCATTAATTTGCTATTGTAAACATCATCTATTTTATCATATTGCAACCGCTTTAAATACTATTTAAAAATAAAATGAACTATGTTGGCTAAGAAACGCTTGTGCTTAAGATATTTGTTTCAATAAACGCCTGCCAATATAATAAACCATTGTGCTATCTATATTTAATTATCATAAATTGTCTTCAAAAATTGAACACTTAACGTAGAAAAACACCTTCGTATAAATTCATTTTATTATGAATCCAACGAAGGTGTTAATATATTATTTAAAAATTGGCTTTATTCACTTGGAATAAACCCAGATTTTTATTTCAATCATGAACATCTATATTTCAGTCCGACTATTTATTGAAAAGCATTATGCCTTTTGAACTGTAATTGTCCATGAAGCATCATCTAGCTGTTCGTAATTAGTCACTGGATAACCTTCTTCAGCTGCCCAGTTTGGAATCGCTTCTGTTGCTTGCGTGCAATCAAAGTCAATTTTTAACTCCTCACCATTTTCCAATGTACTCATTTTCTTTTGTGCTTCAATTAAAGGGAAGGGACATACCATTCCTACTGTTCCTAATTCATGTACCATAATTAATTCCTCCTTTAAGTTAAAATCTTAAGTCGTTTGAGTTTGCGTTGAAACTGTATGCTTCGCAGATTTTTCTACTTTTTGTGCTTTTTTCATTGGTTTGATAAATATAAAGTAGCTCATGAACCATGCACCTAATATCATGGAAGCAAGTGCTATCCAACCTTTCCACGACATTGTAGCTGTTTCTACTAATCCGTTTCCTATTGAACAACCGCCAGCTACTGATGCACCAAAGCCCATGCAAACACCGCCAATAATGCTGTTACGAATTGTTTTCTTATCTGGTAATCTCCACTTAAATTCTTTGGATCCTTTGGCTGCAATATAAGAACCAGCAAAAATTCCTAAGACAAGGAAAACACCCCAATCTAAAAGCTTAAGGTCTCCAGTTACGAAAAATTGAACTAAGTTTGCAGATGGCGTTGTGATTCCTAAACCATACATTCTTCCTGTAGATTCACTGACAGGCCATGCTAAAAGTGCAATGAGACCAACTGCTATAGCTGCTACAAATGGATGATATTTTTTCTCAAATAAATAATGACGAACGCCTGTAAATTTTTGCTTTAATTTCGGAACTGCAACTTTTGGTTTTGGTTTACGCAATGTTTTCACAACAAATGTGATAGTTATAATCGTTAATAACAAAACCCAAACCCAAGTTGGAATACCAGTTGTTTGTGACATACTAGTATTTACATTAGTTGGTTTATTAACCCCGTCCATTAAAGGTAACAATAAACCAAATTTAGTAGCAGCAGAAGTAAATGCATATGCGATAAGTGCTAACCAACTTCCAATCAATCCTTCTCCAGCTCTATACCATGTCCCAGTGGCGCAACCACCAGCTAATATGATACCAATCCCAAAAATAAATGAACCTATTACCGTTCCAATTATTGGATATGTTGATTCTGGAATTTGTACTAATCCAGTGGAAGTCAATATTAATAAGCCAATACTTTGTACAGATATCGCTATTAATAATGCGTAGAACATTTTGTTACTTTTTTGAATATACATATCTCTAAAACCGCCAGCAAGACAAAATCGTGTACGTTGCATGACAAATCCTAGAAGCGCACCCACGACCAATCCACTGATTATTAACCACGTCATAACATTACCTCTTTTCCCGATAAAATCAATATGAATTATCATATTAGATTTATATGGAAATTTCAACCTTTAATGATTAATAATTTAAAAAAAGTATAAATTCACTAATTAAATATGAAACTATTTGGAAAATAAAAAAGCTTTTTATAAATGTATCGTCATGATTGGTGACTTACATCTATAAAAAGCTCAGTGCTTTAAAATCTTATTTATTACTGTAGTTTTTCATAAAGAATAATAAAGATTGTAGCTCAATTCCCAAATCAATATGGTGGACTTGAACATCTACTGGTGTATACACACGTGTTGGTGTAAAGTTGAGCACGCCTTTAATGCCAGCATCAACCAAAGTATCTACAACTTGTTGTGCAGCATCTTCAGGCGTTGTTAAAATCACAACATCTATTTGTTCTTGTTTTAATATATCAGTAGCCTTCGAAAATGGACTCACAGTAACTTGCCCAATTTCAGTACCGATCACTTCATCTCGTATATCAAAAGCTTCCGTTATGGTCATTTCATCATGAATAGAAAAGTTATATGTTAATAATGCTTTACCTAGGTTTCCTACACCCACGATGGCGATTTTAATTTCATCATTTTCACTAATTTCATTTTTGAAAAAATGTAATAAACTGTCAATATTATAGCCATACCCTTTTTTGCCTAATTCACCAAAATAAGAAAAATCACGACGTATTGTTGCAGAATCAATATTTAATCCTTCACTAATTGTTTTAGAATTAACTCTGTCTATACCTTTAGATTTTAATGTATTGACAAATCTATAATATAACGGTAAACGCTTCAATGTGGCACGAGGAATCTTTTCGCTTTGGTTAGCCAAGATCTTGTCCTCCTATACTATGATCTATTACTAATTAATCTTATAATTACTACAACATTATACATTAATACATGCTAAGAATAAACACTGATAGTTTTAACAATGCTTAGAATACGGTAGAATGATAATGGATAGAGAGGTGCAAAATCGGATGATATTATTACAACTAAATGATATAACAAAATCATTCGACGGAGAAGATATTTTTAATGACGTAGATTTTGAAGTTAAAACAGGCGAACGTATTGGTATAGTCGGTCGCAATGGTGCTGGTAAATCTACTTTAATGAAAATTATTGCTGGCGTCGAAGATTATGATAGTGGCCATGTTTCAAAGAGTAAAAATTTAAAACTCGGCTATTTAACACAGCAAATGACATTAAATACAAATCAAACTGTTATTGAAGAAATGTCTAAACCATTTGAGAGTATGAAACAACTTGAAAATGAAATGAAAAAAGAAACAGATTGGTTAGCGCAACATGCAAATGAATATGATACAGAAGAATATAAAACACATATTGACCGCTATGAATATTTATCAAATGAATTTGAACAACAAGATGGATATCAATACGAAAGTAAAATCAAAACAGTGCTTCATGGTCTGAATTTTACTGAATCAGATTACAACCGCCCTATTAATGATTTTAGCGGAGGTCAAAAAACAAGACTTTCACTAGCCCAAATGCTCCTTAGCGAACCTGATTTATTATTATTAGACGAGCCTACGAACCATTTAGACATGGAGACCACGCAATGGTTAGAAGGGTATTTGAATTACTTTAAAGGCGCTATTGTAATCATCAGCCATGACAGATACTTTTTAGATAAAATTGTAAACCAAATCTATGATGTTGCACTCGGAGATGTACAGCATTATGTAGGTAATTACAAACAATTCATTGAACAAAGGGATAAATATTATGAAAAACGCATGCAAGAATACGAACGTCAACAAGCTGAAATAAAACGCTTAGAAACTTTTGTAGAAAAAAATATTGCACGTGCTTCAACTACTGGCATGGCAAAAAGTCGTCGAAAAATGCTCGAAAAAATTGAAAGAATCAATAAACCAATGATTGATGCCAAAAGTGCGAATATCCAATTTAACTTTGATAGAAACACAGGTAACGATGTTTTCCATATAAAAAATTTAGAAATTGGCTATGAACAAGCTATCACTAAGGGGATTAATATTGAAGTTTCTAAAGGAGATCATATAGCCATTATTGGGCCCAATGGTATTGGTAAATCTACATTAATCAAGACAATTGCAGGCATTCAGCCTCAATTAGCTGGGCAAATTACTACAGGTGCCAATTTAAAAATAGGTTATTATGATCAAAAACAAGCTGAATTCAAATCAAACAAGACGATTCTCGATTATCTATGGGATCAATATCCCTCAATGAATGAAAAAGATATTCGGGCAGTGTTGGGTCGTTTCTTATTTGTCCAAGAAGATGTCAAAAAAATTATCAACGATCTTTCGGGTGGTGAAAAAGCCCGGTTACAATTAGCGTTACTCATGCTCGAACGCAACAATGTCCTTATATTAGATGAGCCAACTAACCACCTTGATATAGATTCGAAAGAAATGCTCGAACAAGCATTAGATCATTTTGAAGGAACCATATTATTTGTTTCCCATGATCGTTATTTTATTAATCAACTGGCAAATAAAGTTTATGATTTAGATCATGAGGGCGGCACAATGTATCTAGGTAATTATCAATATTTCATTGAAAAAAAAGAAGAAAATGCAGCTATCCAAGCCAAAAAAGAACAAGAAACTCCGACGCAATCTGAAGTAACCACCACGCAAAATAATAATTATTTTGATCAAAAACTTCAAAAACGAGAACAGCGGCAAATCGAACGGCAAATCGAACAAGTTGAAGCTGATATAGAAAACTACGAAAGTAAAATTGGTGAAATTAACGAACAATTAACCTTACCAGATATATATAGCAATCCTGAAGAAGCAAGTCGTTTAGCCAAAGAAAAAGAAGAAAGCGAACAAAAATTAGAACAAGTGATGTCTAAATGGACAGAATTACAAGAAAAGTTAATATAATTATGAACTACTCAAAAATACGGAATGATTTTATCATTTTCCGTATTTTTTATGTTTTTTTACACTCGAATTATTAACAGCGATAAACCTTATAACGAGAGCTGTCCACAGAGTTATCCTAGTTATCCACAAGCAAAAAGCAATACCATTTTGTATTGAATTTTCAGATAACAAGTCATATCCACACACATACACACTACTTATCCACAGGTTGTACACTAACTGTTGATAAGTACGCACGTTCCCTATTGACATCTAGCAAAGTTTATTTAATTTAACTAATTGTTTATTAATCCATTTAATGACATAATTATTGTAATCATTAAAAAGAGAGATCGGACCTATGTTACCGTTATTTTGGTTTTTTATTGCTTTTATCATCGCTGCTTTCCTCGTGTCTATGATGACAAATATTGTGACAAATAAAAAATTAAAGCATGATATCCAGCTCTTATGGTCAAAGCAAAAGCCTCTAGAGAATTTTGTTCGGCCGAACCATATATATAGTTATCAGTTTGATACATATCAATTTCAATATGATAAAAACGCATTAGTAGATGATAAAACTTATTCAGATTTAAACATTAACGCTATGTTTGAGAAAATGAACTTTAATTTTACTGCTATAGGGGAAATGAGATTATATGCAACCTTAAGAAAAATGTTTACAATCAGTAACCAAAGCTTAATACATAAATTTAAACATGATGAATCATTTCGGATACAACTTTCTATACATTTAGCAGAAATCGGTAAAGCAATTTATCCAACATTCCCGGACCAACTATATACGGTTAAACGAAATAATTGTTTTATGTTATGCACGTATTTCCCTTTGATTTTTATTATTTTTTCTTTTTTCAATCCTGGTTTAGGCATATTACTAACGATACTTAGTGCCATTTTTAATATGGTTTTAAGCGGGGTGCTAAAAAAGACATTCAATCAAGATTTAAATTCAATATTTTATACATCAATGGTTATTAAAAAAGCGTATGCGCTACAAAAAATTGATGGCGTCCCTACGATAGATGTTGATTTCAGTCATTTTAAAACTGCTCGTAAACTGAGTGGATTGTTAGGAAAAGTTAATACGTCTGAAGATGCTATGGTATTTGCTTTTTTATTTAAAACTATGTTTATGCTGGATTACCACATTTTTCACTTAATACAAAATAGTTTTAAAAAATACGAGTCCGAAGTGATGTCATGTTACGACTATATAACAAATATTGATAATCATTATGCTGTGGCATTATGGAGGGAAACATTAACACAATATACATTTCCAGAAGAAAACGAAGCAAGCACACTGGAATTTGAGGAAATTACACATCCCCTACTTGATTACGCAGTGCCTAATGATTTAGAGATCAATAGTCATATTTTACTAACTGGTTCAAACGCTTCCGGTAAGTCTACTTTTATGAAATCTATCGCGTTAAATCTTATATTAGCTCAAACAGTATATACCGTGACCGCAAAGCATTTCAAATTTAAACCAGGTTTAGTTTATACTTCTATGGTTAATCAAGACGATATATTATCTGGCGATAGTTATTTTATGACCGAGATTAAATCAATAAAGCGTTTATTTGATATACAAACAAATAACATGGTTTATTGTTTCATAGATGAAATTTTCAAGGGAACAAATACTACAGAAAGAATTGCAGCTTCTGAATCTGTTTTAAATTACTTAGGCCCCTGTAAACATTACAGAGTGATTGCTGCAACTCATGATATTGAATTAACTTCATTATTAAAACACAATTATATAAATTATCATTTTAATGAAATCATTTCTGACAATGGAATTACTTTCGATTACAAAGTGAAATCTGGCAAAGCAGATACGAGGAATGCTATTGAACTATTAAGAATTATGGATTTTCCTGAACAAGTTTATTCACGTGCTCAGGCGTTATCCTCTTAAAATGATTTCATGGTGTAAATTAAGTTTTTACGCAATATTGTTTAATCTTAAAACCAAAGGCGAGATGCAGAAATCATATCCTTCTAAACCAATGTATCTTATCCTAGCAAACCTAACTGAAAACCATACAATTATTGAATTTTTTATAAATAATGAGAGACCGATGTGGTCTCTTTTTTATGTAAAAGAAGCTTAGTAAAGTGTAGTAAATAAGCGAAACCTCTTTACTAAGCACTGCACGTCTTCATAACCATTTGACGTATTTAAATTTATTATTCTGCATTAATCATCCAAGTTATGCCAAATGGATCATTGAACATACCATAAAGATTAGACCATTCTGTCTTACCTAAAGGCATTGTTTCTTCACATCCTGCTATAATCGCTTTATTAAAAAAGTCAATCGCAAGTTGTTTCTCCGCTTCATTATGATAGTCAAACGTAAATGTTACAATCGCACCACTATTATCAATTTTTTTATTTTTCCATGTATCACTACAATAGAATGTTTCTCCTAAAATTTTGAAGGACGCATTCATTGTAAAGTTTTTATCGACTTGATATTCTTCAGGCATATCCGCAAACATTTCATGATCTCCGCCTACACGCTGAATATCTGTTGCACCTAATTTTTTTTCGTAAAAATCTAATGCAGCTAAACTATTTTGAAAGTTAAAATACTGAACTGATTTCATTTCAAAACCCCCTTTTTTTAATGCGTGAATCCATACAAAAACACTAAAATACTTATACCCCATTTCTCACATTTAAACATTTTAACTTAGTATGCTATACAAAATTACTTTTTACTTAAAAACAAGATCTAATTTACTTCAATACAAATTTTTATATCAAATTTAAATATTAAAAAAGCAGAAAATGAAACCAACCATCAAGTTGATGTCATATTTCTGCTTATCTAGTTACTTTTCTCTTATTTGACCGAAACAAACGTAGAAATACATGAGCTATTATATTTTTAAATAATTATTTAACTATTGAAAATTGTTCTATATCCATATTATTAAAACCATTTAATGACATATCTCCTGTATAACCTGCTTGATATAAATAATGCGCTGCTGCGCCAATCATTGCTGCATTATCTGTACACAGGCTTGGGCTTGGAATACGCAAGTTAATACCATGCGTGTCACATACTTCAGTTAATTGCGCCCTTAAACCTTTGTTACTTGCAACGCCTCCTGCTACAATTAACTGTTTCACATCATAAGCTTCACAAGCTGATATTGATTTTCCAACCAATACTTCTACAACACTATTTTGAAAACTAGTTGCTACATCTTCAGGTTTGATTTCACAATTTTTTTGACGTAAATTATGCAATTTGTTAATCACTGCACTTTTTAACCCACTAAAACTAAAATCATAACTATTAGCGTCTAACCATACGCGCGGAAAGCCATAACTATCTTGACCTTTTGCTGCTAACTGATCAATTTGTGGCCCACCTGGATAACCTAATCCAATCGTTCTCGCAACTTTATCATAAGCCTCTCCAACTGCGTCATCTCGTGTTTCTCCTATGACTTCAAAATTTAAATGGTCTTTCATATATACAAGTTCTGTGTGACCTCCCGAAACAATTAAAGCCATTAATGGAAATTGTAAAGGGTGCTCTAAATGATTAGCATAAATATGACCTGCAATATGATGCACGGGTATCAAAGGTTTGTCGTAAGCAAAAGCAAGCGCCTTTGCAGCATTGATACCTACTAATAAAGCACCTATTAGTCCAGGTCCTTGCGTTACTGCAATTGCATTGATATCCTTCATTTGTAATTTTGCTTCTCTTAAAGCTTGATCAATTGTTGTAGTGATACCTTCAACATGATGCCTACTCGCAACTTCTGGTACGACGCCACCAAAACGTTTATGACTTTCAATTTGACTTAACACAATATTGCTTAAAATTTGCGTTCCGTTTTTTATAATACTTACACTAGTTTCATCACAACTAGATTCAACTGCTAAAATTAATGTTTGATTATTCATTTAAATTCACCCACATCACTATCGCATCCTCACCTTCACCGTAATAATTTTTTCGCTTACCACCATATTGAAAACCTAAATTAGTATAAACATGTTGTGCTACTTCGTTATCTACACGTACTTCTAAACTCATAATTTCACATTTCGTTTGTACGTAGTTCATTGCATATTTTAATAATAATTGTCCTAACCCGTAACCTCTATAAGCCTCATCTATTGCCACAGTTGTAATCTGAGCTTGATCAATCACAATCCATATACCAATATAACCAACAATTTCCTCATTAAATTCTATTATAAAATAGTGCGCAAATTCATTTTTTTCTATCTCATGATAAAAAGCGTCTATTGTCCAACTACTGTCATTAAAGCTATTTCTTTCTATATCAAATACTTGTGGTACATCTTTTATAGTCATCAAACGTATATTTAATTCTTGTTCTGTTGGTTTAACCAATTTCTCTCGGCCTCAGATAATTTAATATAATTGGGTTTAAATTGATGAATATCGGCAGTAGTTTCAATAAGTTTTTTCATATATTTTGCTTTAGGTAAGTTAGGTATACCCTCACTATCTAATAAGTCTTTTAATTTTTCAGTGTCTATACCCACAAATACATATGGTTTGTCCATACGATGTAATAAATCAAGGAGCGTTTGTATTGGTAAATATTGGTCTTCTTTAACTTTCACTAAATTATTTGCTTTATATTCATAAATACCTGTATATACTGCTTCTCTCCGGGCATCAAAAATAGGTACAATTAAACGTTTATCATCTTGCACAGTGGCAGCTAACGCTTTGAGTGATGAAACACCGTATAATTCAGCATTCAATGCGTATGCTAAAGTTTTAGCAACTGTTACACCAATTCTTAATCCTGTGTAAGAACCTGGTCCTTGAGCTACAATAATCGCGTCAATATCTTCTTTCGCTATTTGGCTTTCACCAATCACCTGTTGGATAGCTGGCATCAATTGAGTAGAATGATTCTGCTTTATATTTGAATTTATTTCGCTAAGTACGTTATCATCTTGCATCACTGCAACAGATAAAGGTTGATTCGATGTATCAATCAACAAGCATTTCATGTTCAACAGCCTCCTTTATTTTTAGATAATGTTGACCAACGGCTTTTATTTCTATGTCTCTTTCAGTTGGGCTTACTGTTTTAATATTAATAATAAGATGCTCAGGTGGTAAAAATTCTGTTATAAATTGACTCCACTCTATCAATGTGATTGCTTTATCTTCAAAATATTCATCGAAACCTAAATCTTCTTCGCTATCTTCTAATCTATAACAATCCATATGATGTAATTTTAAAGTTTCACCTTGATAAGATTTAATGATATTAAAAGTTGGAGAATTAATATTACGTTTGACCCCCAGTGCTTTACCAATAAATTGACTTAATGTTGTTTTTCCCGCACCTAGATCACCGTTCAATAATATGATATCTCCGGCAGATAGATGTTTCGTTAATATTTCACCAAATTGCTCCATATTTTCCAATCCTTTAATTTTAATCATATTCCTCTCCTTTTTTTTAGCGACACTTCCAAATTAATTTGGATTAGTGTCGAGCTTGCTTCATGTAACCTGCTTAACTAAGCAATTTTTTAGTCATACTTACTACAATGGAACGACAAATTTATTTTTTTAAATATGTTTGTTGTCCAACCCGCTCCATTTAAATATTATTTAAGTTTAAATCGACTTATACTTTATATAAATGAATATATTCTATAAAAATGATGGTACGCTCAAACATTTGATTTTATTAAATTAACTATTACAGTTTAACAAATTTTTTAGTATTTTACTTCAAACTAAAATAAGTTCTAAGTATTTAAAATTGTGTGAATTGAGAGAAAATTTAAAAAAATCATTGACAGTATAGCTTCAGTATAGTAAATTTAATTTATCGAATTTTTAGACAATTCAATTTAACAAATAAAAACAAACCATTCTATCGGAAAGGAGCATAATAAAATGACCAAACATACAACGCAATACCAACCAACAACTTCAAATATTTTAGTCATTTTATTATGCTATTAGGACTGGAACTTTAGTAAAGAATCTACTAAATGTTTAAGTCCTATTTCTAGTTGAATGGGACTCAAAAGCGTCCCAATTATTTATTGGGACGCTTTTTTATTTTCAAATTTATGGGGGAATTAATATGAGAAGCGATATGATCAAAAAAGGAGATCATCAAGCTCCAGCAAGAAGCCTTTTGCACGCAACAGGCGCTTTAGAAAAACCAACAGATATGAACAAGCCTTTCGTAGCTATTTGTAATTCATACATTGACATTGTCCCAGGACATGTTCATTTAAGAGAACTTGCGGATATTGCTAAAGAAGCAATTCGTGAAGCAGGCGCTATTCCCTTTGAATTTGACACTATCGGTGTTGATGACGGTATTGCAATGGGACATATTGGAATGAGATATTCACTTCCGTCCAGAGAAATCATTGCAGACGCTGCAGAAACTGTTATCAATGCACATTGGTTTGATGGTGTTTTTTACATACCGAACTGTGACAAGATTACACCTGGCATGTTATTAGCATCTGTAAGAACTAACGTTCCAGCTATTTTCTGCTCAGGTGGGCCTATGAAAGCAGGCTTATCATCACAAGGTAAAGCATTAACTTTGTCTTCCATGTTTGAGGCCGTTGGTGCATTTAAAGATGGTTCAATTTCAAAAGACGAATTTCTAGATATGGAACAAAATGCTTGCCCTACTTGTGGTTCATGTTCTGGTATGTTTACAGCGAATTCAATGAATTGCTTAATGGAAGTTTTAGGATTGGCTCTCCCATATAATGGCACAGCATTAGCAGTAAGCGAACAACGTAGAGAAATGATTCGTGAAGCAGCGTTTAAACTTGTTGATAATATCAAAAATGATATTAAACCAAGAGACATTGTAACAAAAGAAGCAATTGATGATGCATTCGCTTTAGACATGGCAATGGGTGGTTCAACAAACACTGTTTTACACACTTTAGCTATTGCAAATGAAGCTGGTATCGACTACGACCTCTCAAGAATTAACGAGATTGCAAAGAAAACACCTTACCTCTCAAAAATCGCACCAAGTTCTTCATATTCAATGCATGATGTACACGAGGCAGGTGGCGTTCCAGCTATTATCAATGAATTATTTAAGAAAGAAGGTACATTGCATCCAGATAGAATTACAGCTACAGGAAAAACGCTTCGTGAGAACAATGAGAACAAAGCAATACTAAATAGTGACGTTATTAGACATCTCGATAATCCATATGACAAACAAGGTGGCCTTTCCATCTTATACGGTAACTTAGCTCCAAATGGTGCAGTTATTAAGGTTGGTGGAGTCGACCCTTCAATTAAAGTATTTAAAGGAAAAGCAATCTGTTTCGATTCACATGATGAAGCTGTGGAAGCGATTGATAATCACGTTGTGCGTGAAGGACACGTAGTTGTTATCAGATATGAAGGACCTAAAGGTGGCCCTGGTATGCCAGAGATGTTAGCTCCTACATCTTCTATTGTAGGTAGAGGTTTAGGTAAAGATGTTGCATTAATTACAGATGGTAGATTTTCAGGAGCGACGAGAGGCATAGCAGTCGGACATATTTCACCAGAAGCTGCATCAGGTGGCCCTATCGCTTTAATTGAAAATAACGACGAAATTACGATTGATTTAACGAACAGGACATTAAACGTAGAAGTTTTAGATGAAGTATTGGAATCCAGAAAACAAAACTTAAAACAATTTAAAGCAAAAGTAAAAACTGGTTATCTTGCACGTTATACTGCATTAGTAACAAGCGCTAACACAGGTGGTATTATGCAAGTACCTGAAGATCTCATTTAAGGAGTGAGCATTATGTCTAAACAAACTGAAATACTTGAATACGAAAAGTCAGAAAATTTAGATTATTTTGAAACAACAGAAACAATTGAACCTGAAATGGAATTAGAAAAAGAAACAATTGATGAAATGAAATCTGGTTCAGAATTATTAGTAGATTCGCTCGCAAATGAAGGTGTAGATTTCATATTTGGTTACCCTGGCGGTGCAGTACTCCCATTATATGACACATTTTATGAAGGGAAAATCGAGCACATTTTAGCTAGACATGAACAAGGCGCAACTCACGCTGCTGAAGGGTATGCCCGTGTTTCTGGTAAAACAGGTGTTGTTGTAGTGACAAGCGGACCAGGAGCCACAAATGCGATCACTGGTATTGCAGATGCATATAGTGACTCTTTACCATTGGTAGTTATTACTGGCCAAGTAGCGACAGCAGGTATTGGCAAAGACGCCTTTCAAGAAGCGGATTTACTTTCAATGACGACGCCAATTACTAAGCATAACTATCAAATCAAAAATGTAAATGAAATACCAAAAGTACTTCATGAAGCATTTCACATTGCTAATTCTGGAAGAAAAGGACCAGTTGTCATTGACTTCCCTAAAGACATGGGTATTTTATCAACTAATGTAGATGTTTCAAATGAACTAGATTTACCTGGTTACTCGGTACCTAACAAACCGGATAAAACTGAAATTCAAAAATTACGTGATTATTTGAAAACTTCTAAAAAGCCTATTGTACTTTCAGGAGCTGGTATTAACCATGCTAAAGCAAATGAAGTATTGACCGAGTTTGTTACACGACATCAATTACCTGTAGTAAGCACTTTATTAGGACTAGGAGCAATTCCATATGACAATCCCCTGTTTTTAGGAATGGGAGGTATGCATGGTTCCTATGCAAGTAACATGGCATTAACAGAGTGTGATTTACTCATTAATTTTGGAAGCCGCTTCGATGATAGGCTTGCTAGTAAACCAGATGAATTTGCTCCTAATGCCAAAATTGTTCATATAGATATCGACCCTTCAGAAATAAATAAAATTATCAAAGTGGATTTAGGTATTGTAGCGGACTGTAAAGCAACTTTAGAAGCTTTATTAGATTTTGAAAGCTATTCAATCAGACACGAAGAATGGCTAGAAACATGTTTTAACAATAAATCAGCACAGCCTTTCGCTTTTAAAGAAGACGCTGATGGTACTTTCTCAAAACCACAACGCACAATTGAATATATAGGAGAAATTACTCAAGGTGACGCCGTGGTTACTACTGACGTAGGCCAACATCAAATGTGGGTTGCACAATACTACCCATTTAAAAACCATGGTCAATTAGTAACAAGCGGTGGCTTAGGAACAATGGGCTTTGGTATCCCCGCTGCAATCGGTGCAAAGTTAGCAGAACCTGATAAAACGGTCGTAGCTTTTGTAGGTGATGGCGGTTTCCAAATGACAAACCAAGAAATGGCAATCTTAGAAGAATACAACTTGGATATTAAAATAGTAATCATAAACAATGGTACTTTAGGGATGGTTAAGCAATGGCAAGATAAATTCTTTAATAAACGTTTCTCTCATTCTGTATTTAACGGACAACCTGATTTCTTAAAATTAGGAGAAGCTTATAACGTTAAAGGATTTCTTATAGATGATCCGGCGCATTTAGAACAAAAACTAGATGAAGCTTTCCAACATGATGGTCCCGCGTTAATTGACGTTCGTATTTCACCAATTGAACCCGTTAATCCAATGGTTCCTAGTGGTAAAGCTAACTACGAGATGGAGGGATTATTATGAGACGCACATTTAGAACCAAAGTTATGGACAAGGCTGGTACTTTAAACAGGTTAACAGGTATTTTTGTACGTAGGCAATTTAATATTGTCACACTATCAGTAACGCCCACTCGAGAAGAAGGAATTTCTAATATTACTTTTGTAGCAGAAATCCCAGATTCAGATGTGTTACGAAATCTATTAAGACAACTCGAAAAACAAATAAACATCATAGAAGTAGAAGACATCACGGATACAAACACATACAACAGAGAATTAGTACTTGTGAAATTAGAAACACCAAGTAGTCATCAAGATTTACAAAATATTATTAAACCATATGATGCGCTAGTTTCAGTTCTAAAAAGTGAGGCGCCTTATACGTATCTTCAAGCTTCTGGCCCACAGTATACAATGGACAACTTATTAGACGATCTATCATCATATAACATTGAACAAGTTTCTAGAACTGGTTCAGCAAGTTTAGTTTAAAGCTAAGTACTAAAACGATATTTTAAAACATGGAGGATTTTATTATGACAACAGTTTATTATGACCAATCAGTTACGAAAGATGCATTACAAGGTAAAAAAATTGCAATCATTGGATATGGTTCACAAGGCCATGCCCATGCTCAAAATTTAAAAGACAACGGCTACGATGTCATCATCGGTATTAGACCTGGACGCTCTTTTGATAAAGCAAAAGATGACGGCTTCGAAGTTTACCCTGTAAATGAAGCAGCAAAACAAGCTGATGTCATCATGGTGCTTTTACCCGATGAAATTCAAGGACAAGTATATAAAGAAGAAATTGAACCTAATTTAGAACCAAATAACGCACTTGTTTTTGCACACGGCTTTAATATTCACTTTAATGTGATCCAACCACCAGAAACAGTAGATGTATTTTTAGTAGCACCAAAAGGTCCCGGACATTTAGTTAGACGTACATTTACTGAAGGAAGCGCAGTACCTGCCCTATTTGCAGTCGAACAAGATGCAAGTGGTGAAGCTACTGATTTAGCGTTAAGTTATGCTAAAGGAATTGGTGCAACACGTGCAGGCGTTTTAGAAACATCATTTAAAGAAGAAACTGAAACAGATTTATTTGGTGAACAAGCAGTGCTCTGTGGTGGTACAACAAAATTAATTCAATCTGGTTTCGAAACACTTGTCGAAGCTGGTTATCAACCAGAAATCGCTTATTTTGAAGTGTTACATGAAATGAAACTTATTGTTGACTTAATGTACGAGGGCGGTATGGAAAATATGCGTTATTCAATTTCAAATACAGCTGAATTTGGTGATTATGTATCAGGTCCACGCGTAATTACTCCAGATGTTAAAGATAATATGAAAGCAGTGCTTAACGACATTCAACAAGGAAACTTCAGTGATCGTTTCATCAAAGATAATGAAAATAACTTTGAAGAATTCCATAAATTGCGTGACGAACAACACGGACATCAAATTGAAGCAGTCGGCAAAGATCTACGTGAAATGATGCCGTTTATTAAATCAAAAAGTATTGAAAAATAATTAGTTATATGATGATATCTGGAGAATCAAACTGTGTAAAATATCTTTGATATTTACTGTAATGTGCGATTCTTCAGCCATTACATCATATGTTGCTAAAATTTATTTATTAGGAGATGTTTAAAATGAATAGCCATATTCAAATATTTGATACCACACTAAGAGACGGCGAACAAACACCGGGCGTCAATTTTTCATTCGATGAGCGTCTAAAAATCGCTAAGCAACTTGAAAAATGGGGTGTAGATATTATAGAAGCTGGTTTCCCCGCTTCAAGTACAGGTAGTTTTAAATCTGTGGAAGAGATTTCTAAAACCTTAACAACAACTGCTGTTTGTGGATTAGCACGTTGTGTGAAGAAAGATATTGACGCCGTTTATGAATCAACTAAGGAAGCTGTAAAGCCTAGAATACACGTATTCTTAGCAACTAGCCCTATCCACCGTGATTCAAAACTAATGATGTCTAAAGAAGACGTTTTAGCATCAATCAAAGAGCATGTAGCCTATGCTACAAATTACTTTGAGCTCGTTCAATTTTCACCAGAAGATGCTACAAGAACTGAATTACCTTTCTTAATCGAATGTGTCCAAACTGCTGTTGATGCTGGAGCAAGTGTAATCAATATACCTGATACTGTTGGCTTTAGTTACCCTTCAGAATATGGCAAAATTTTTAAAACACTCCAAGAAAAAATTAAAACTGATCATGAAGTCATCTACAGTGCACACTGTCATGACGATTTAGGTTTAGCAGTTGCAAATAGTATGGCTGCAATAGAGAACGGCGCAAAACGTATTGAGGGAACTTTAAATGGTATTGGGGAACGTGCAGGTAATACGGCCCTTGAGGAAGTAGCACTTGGCCTTTACGTTCGACAAGATCATTACGGTAACCAAACTAGAATAAATCTTGAAGAAACGAAAGACACTTCTGATTTGATTGCTCGATACGCAGGTATTCGAGTCCCTAGAAACAAAGCAATTGTTGGTCAAAATGCATTCAGCCATGAATCAGGAATTCATCAAGATGGCGTCCTTAAGAACCCTGAAACATATGAAATTATGACACCTCAACTCGTAGGCGTTAAAACAACTGAATTACCATTAGGAAAACTATCGGGTAAACACGCATTTTCAGAAAAACTAATTGCATTAGGCTATGAAGTTGAACCAGAAGAACAAAAAGCACTATTTAAGCAATTTAAAACAATTGCCGATAAGAAAAAAGCAGTTACTGATAGAGATATTCACGCATTAATTCAAGGTACTGAGCATGAACAAAATGCGATTTACAAAGTTGAAACATTGCAACTACAATTCGTTTCAAATGGATTACAAAGTGCTGTGGTCGTCATTAAAGATAAAGATGGTCATACGTATCAAGATTCAAGTATCGGTACCGGCTCTATTGTTTCTGTATATAATGCAGTAGATCGTATTTTCAATCGCGAAACGGAACTTATTGATTATCGCATAGAGTCTGTAACTGAAGGAACGGATGCACAAGCAGAAGTACACGTACAAATTAAAATTGGAGATCAAGAAGTTACTGGCGTAGGTATCGATCATGACATTTTATTAGCTTCATGCAAATCATATGTAGAAGCTCATGCTAAATATGTCTCAAATTCGAAAGTGGAAGAAGGTATTCACTCATGAGTTATAAAATTGTTGCTCTACCCGGCGATGGTATTGGACCTGAAATTTTAAATGGTTCATTAGAAATTCTTTCTCAATTAAGTTCTGACTTTAATTTTAATTATGAAATAGAAACCCATGATTTTGGCGGCATCGCAATAGACAATCACGGTACGCCGCTACCCGATACGACACTAAATGCTTGTAAGCAAGCAGATGCCATTCTGCTAGGTGCTGTAGGAGGACCTAAATGGACAGATCCTAATAATAGACCCGAACAAGGCCTATTAGGTATTCGTAAATCATTAGGTTTATTTGCTAACATCCGCCCTACTACAGTCACTAGTGGTACAAGTCACTTGTCACCTATTAAAAAAGAACGCGTTGCAGGTACCGATTTTATCTTAGTCAGAGAATTAACGAGCGGTATATACTTCGGTGAACCAAAACATTGGAATGAAAAACAAGCTTTAGATTCTTTAACTTATACACGTGAAGAAATTGAACGAATCGCAAGAGTTGCCTTTGATTTAGCTCAAAAACGTCACAAGAAATTGACTTCTGTGGATAAAGAAAATGTGCTTTCATCTAGTAAATTATGGCGTAAGGTTATCAATGACGTTGCTAATGAATACCCAGATGTAGAAGTAAATCATTTACTTGTCGATGCTTGTGCAATGCATTTAATTACTAACCCGTCTCAATTTGACGTCATCGTCACTGAAAATTTATTCGGAGATATTTTAAGTGATGAAGCATCGGTTATCCCAGGTTCTTTAGGTCTTTCTCCGTCAGCCAGTTTTAGTGAAAATGGGCCAAGGCTATATGAACCTATTCACGGTTCTGCGCCTGATATCGCTAACCAAGATAAAGCCAATCCATTCGGCATGCTTTTATCACTCGTCATGTGTCTAAGAGAAAGTCTTAAAGAAACAGAAGCCGCTAATAAATTAGAATCGGTCGTTTACCAACTTATTGAAGAAGAAAAAACAACGCGCGACCTCAATGGTAATTATAATACATCAGATATTTTTAAATTCGTTAAACAAAATCTTTAAAAAGGAGGAGATGTCATATGGGTAAAACACTATTTGATAAAGTTTGGAACAAGCATGTCTTAACTGGTAAAGAAGGTGACCCACAATTATTATATATAGATTTGCATCTTATACATGAAGTCACATCTCCTCAAGCATTTGAAGGACTAAGACTACAAAATAGAAAACTTCGTAGACCAGATTTAACATATGCGACATTAGATCATAACGTACCGACAGTAGATATTTTTAACATTAAAGATGAAATAGCGAATAAACAAATCACAACACTTCAAAAAAACGCTACAGAATTTGACGTTCATATATTTGATATGGGATCTGACGAACAAGGCATCGTGCATATGGTTGGTCCTGAAACTGGACTTACACAACCTGGCAAAACGATTGTATGTGGTGATTCTCATACAGCTACACACGGTGCTTTCGGTGCAATCGCTTTTGGTATTGGTACAAGTGAAGTTGAACACGTCTTTGCCACACAAACGTTATGGCAAACCAAACCAAAAAATCTTAAAATCGATGTTACAGGTCAATTACCTACAGGTGTATATGCTAAAGACATTATCTTATATCTGATTAATCAATATGGTGTAGATTTCGGTACGGGGTATGCCCTTGAATTCTCTGGCGAAACAATCAGTAGTTTGTCAATGGAAGCTAGAATGACCATTTGTAATATGGCAATTGAAGCTGGAGCCAAATACGGCATGATGGCCCCTGATGAAACAACATTTGAATATGTTCAAGGGCGCCCTTACGCAACAAATTATAAATACGCAGTTGATGAATGGCGTGAGCTGTATACAGATAAAGACGCAGAATTTGATAAAGTTATTCAACTTGATGTGTCAGATTTAGAGCCGCAAGTAACTTGGGGGACAAGCCCTGAAATGGGTGTGAGTTTTAATACACCCTTCCCAGAAATTGAAGATGTGAATGATGAACGTGCTTATAACTATATGGGATTAGAACCAGGCCAAAAAGCAGAAGATATTGAATTAGGTTATGTATTCTTAGGTTCATGTACGAATGCTCGACTATCTGACCTTATTGAAGCAAGCCATATTGTAGAAGGAAATCAAGTGCATCCTAATATCACTGCAATTGTTGTGCCAGGATCTAGAACCGTAAAAATAGAAGCTGAAAAATTAGGTCTTGATAAAGTATTTAAAAATGCTGGTTTTGAATGGAGAGAACCAGGTTGCTCCATGTGCCTAGGAATGAATCCAGACCAAGTACCAGATGGGGTTCACTGCGCTTCAACAAGTAACCGTAATTTTGAGGGACGCCAAGGTAAAGGTGCACGAACACACTTAGTCTCCCCTGCCATGGCTGCTGCGGCAGCAATTAACGGTAGATTTGTAGACGTTAGAAAGGTGGTTGTATAATATGGATATCCAACCTATTACAACTTATACAGGAAAAGTTGTGCCATTATTTCACGATAATATTGACACTGACCAAATTATCCCCAAAGTACACTTGAAACGTATTTCAAAATCAGGATTTGGGCCCTTTGCTTTTGATGAATGGCGTTATTTAGCAGACGGATCAGACAATCCAGAGTTCAACCCAAATAAACCTGAATACAAAGACGCTTCTATTTTGGTGACAGGTGATAATTTTGGATGTGGATCAAGTCGTGAACATGCAGCTTGGGCCATTAAAGATTACGGTTTTGATATTATTATTGCCGGTAGTTATAGCGATATTTTTTATATGAACTGTACTAAAAACGCTATGCTGCCTATCGTTTTAGATGAAAACGAAAGAGAATATATAGTAGAAACAGGAGAAGTCACTGTTGATTTGCCTAATCAAACAGTGACTGCAGGAAACAAACAATTTCATTTTGACATTGATGAAACCTGGAAAAACAAGCTTATTAACGGACTTGATGATATTGCAGTAACACTTCAATATGAAGATCAAATTCAAGCATACGAAACAGCAAAAACATTTTAACGAAACTTAAATAAAGGTGTGAAATTTATGACTGTAAAAACAACTGTTTCTTCCAAAGATATCGATGAAGCTTTCTTACAATTAAAAGATGTTGTTAAAGAAACACCCTTACAAAAGGATCATTACTTATCACTTAAATATGATTGTAACGTCTATTTAAAAAGAGAAGACTTACAATGGGTTAGGTCCTTTAAACTGAGAGGTGCTTATAACGCAATTATAGCGTTAAATGAAAATGATAGACAAAATGGTATTACATGTGCCAGTGCAGGTAATCACGCACAAGGTGTTGCATATACAGCTAACAAATTAAATTTAAAAGCAGTTATTTTTATGCCTGTAACGACCCCACTTCAAAAAATTAACCAAGTGAAATTTTTTGGAGGCCGTAATGCAGAAGTTGTCCTAACAGGAGATACTTTTGATGATTGCTTGAAAGAAGCACTTACGTATACTGAGAACCATAAAATGAATTTCATTGACCCCTTTAACAACATTTATACAATTGCTGGGCAAGGCACATTAGCAAAAGAAATCATTGAACAATCTGCTGAAGATGATATACAATTTGATTATTTATTCTCAGCAATTGGCGGTGGTGGTTTAATTTCAGGTGTAGGTACTTATTTTAAAGCACATTCACCACAAACTTCTATCATCGGTGTAGAGCCTGCTGGGGCTAGCAGTATGTATGCTTCAGTAGTACTACAAAATCAAATTGTAACTTTACCTGATATTGATAAATTTGTAGACGGTGCGTCAGTAGCAAAAGTAGGCGAAATCACTTATGATATCGCTAAAAATGTAGTAGATGATTACGTTCAAGTGCATGAAGGTGCTGTATGTTCAACTATATTGGACATGTATTCTAAACAAGCGATTATTGCTGAACCTGCAGGCGCATTGAGTGTGACAGCACTAGAACAATACCGTTCAGAAATTAAAGGTAAGACAGTTGTTTGCGTTGTGAGCGGTGGCAATAATGATATTAATCGTATGAAAGAAATTGAAGAACGCTCGTTGTTATTTGAAGAAATGAAACACTATTTCATTCTTAACTTTCCACAACGCCCTGGCGCTTTAAGAGAATTTGTCAATGAAGTCCTTGGACCGAAAGATGATATTACCAAATTTGAATACCTTAAAAAGAGCTCACAAAATACAGGAACAGTTATCATCGGTATCCAATTAAATAATCATCGAGATTTAGATAACCTCAAATCAAATGTAGATCAATTTGATCCTTCAAATATCTATATCAATGAAAATAAAATGCTTTATTCACTACTTATTTAATATTCGACAACGTCCCTCTTCTCCGTTTACGGAGTTAGTGGGACTTATACATGAGCTGAGGGCTCATGTATTCCTTTAGTTCGTCAGCTTCAAACGCTTTCTCATAACAATCGTTTTTCAGTGCTTCACACTGGTAGTTAAGCTCCTTTTGGGCAAAAAAATAGACCTTTCAGTCTCGGCTCATCGCATCCTATATGCTTGCCTGGCAACGTCCTACTCTTGCGGAACGTAAGTCGGCTACCATCAGCGCTAAGAAGCTTTCTTGCCATGAGGCAAGCGCTCGCATCTTTAAAGTCCCTCTTCTCTGTTTACGGAGTTAGTGGGACTTATACATGAGCTGAGAGCTCATGTATTCCTTTAGTTCGTCAGCTTCAAACGCTTTCTCACGGCAATCGTTTTTCAGTGCTTCACACTGATAGTTAAGTCCTTTTGGCAAAAAAAAGAGACCTTTCGGTCTCGGCTCATCGCATCCTATATGCTTGCCTGGCAACGTCCTACTCTTGCGGAACGTAAGTCGGCTACCATCAGCGCTAAGAAGCTTTCTTGCCATGAGGCAAGCGCTCGCATCTTTCCTCACTTGCTGCACGCTTTCCTTACTCACTTACCACTTGTAAGCTCGTTTCGTCTTTCGCTTAGTTCGTCAGCTTCAAACGCTTTCTCATGACAATTGTTTTTCAGTGCTTCACACTGGTAGTTAAGTTTTTTTGGCAAAAAAAAGAGACCTTTCGGTCTCGGCTCATCGCATCCTATATGCTTGCCTGGCAACGTCCTTCTATTGCGGAACGTAATGAGGCTACCATCGTCGATAAGAAGCTTTCTTGCCATGAGGCACGCGCTCGCATCTTTAAAGTCCCTCTTCTCTGTGTCG